>NZ_CAWNVW010000033.1:0-446417 GCF_963878025.1 Vibrio sp. 11986-1-5 | reverse complement strand
TTCGCTCTTGTTATCGGTCTCTCGATAGAGGAGCCACAATTCAATCGAACTATCAGATAGAGAACTTTAGTTGCAGCTAAAGTCTGGGTCTCACTTTACCCTTATTCGTTAGTTATTATCCATACAAACGGTTCAAGAGGGACAGCCAACGCGCGGCATTTTTATTATGCGTTGGTTTTTTGTGGTTACGGTGTTATGCAGAAGCTTGGTAGTGGCGTTGTCTGCCCCTTAACCGGGCGTTAGCTTGCTAAAGGCTAGCAATACTAGCCTAAACTTGCCCTAATATCTGAAATGGTGATAAATAGCTTATTTTCTGCATCTTGAAATGCCTTAAAACCATAGCGTTCATAGAAATGTTTAGCGCCATCTTTTGCGTCAACAATAACGACTGGGAATGCCACGCTATCACTAGCTGCTAGTAGTTTTCGTAGAGCATCGATAAGTAACCACTCGCCAAATCCTTTGCCTTTATAGCGCTCATCGATAGCTAAGCGAGCAATGAGTCCGCCAGAAGTTGATGACTGATGCTTTTTCTGTAACTTATCGGGTAATGCTTTTAGGTCAATGGGTGTCATTGTTAAAGTGTAAAAACCGATGATAAGTGAGGTGTTATTTTTATCCTCTAAAACAAATGTTCGGGTATTGTCTTTTTTAGCTTGCTGACTTGCCATTACTTTCAAATAGTTATTAAGCGCATCAATTCCGCAGTTGAATCGGTTTCTGTCGTGTTTATCTTTATCGAGTAATACCGTTTTCATCATTGGGTTTTGGTCTCATAGCGTTCGGCGGCAGTTTTAAGCTTTTGATTTAATGTTGTTGGTTTATCGAGAGCTTCCATAAGCAAAATGGCGTCTGCTTGGCTTAATTTTAGTGTTTGCTCGCGTTCAATCACTTGTTTTGCTTTTTCGATTGCAGCATTGAGTACAAATGAGTTAATACTAGACATGCCAGCGAGAGCAGCTGCTTTGGTTAATAAGTTTTGCGTATCAACATCAACTCTCGCAGTGATACGAGGTAAAGTGGTAGCCATAATGTGTTCTCCTTTGTGTCAAAATGTCACATCTTTATTATGGTGTTTAAATATACAAAAAGCAATCGTTGTGTCACTTTGGCACGCAAGCTAACAAGAGACTATGGTGTCAAGAGTTAATTTTTGGCGTTGTTTGCATCCCACATGCAGCCGTCTCTGAGCATAGAATTTAGGATAACTACCATCTTTCTGACACAAGCAATGATCGCTACTTTTTTAGGTTTGCCAGCGGCTAATAACTTTTGATAGTGCTGTTTAAAAACAGGGTTACATTGCATTGCAGACATCATGGCCATGTACAAAACTGTCCTGACTTGCATGCGTCCGCCTTTGATCATTCGCTTGCCCTTATAACTGCCACTTTCTCGAGTAATGGGAGCGACACCGATTAATGAAGCCGCTTGTTTGTTGGTGATGTAGCCCAGCTCAGGTACGTTACTGATGATGGAGGCTGCCGCAATTTTTCCGATGCCAGGTACGCTCTGTAATAGCTCATTTTTGGCTTGGTAATCAGGGCATGTCTCGATGAGTTTTTCGATTCGAGTCTCAATATTTTCTATCTATTTTTTGAGCATGGTAAGTAGGGATGGTAATCGCCCCATAAATTAACTGACGTCAAAAGTAGAATTTTCTCGTACCATAAACGCAGGAGATTCTTTATGAAAACATCAAAATTTACCGACAGCCAAATCATGGCGATCCTCAAACAAGCTGAAGCGGGAACGCCAGTTCCTGAGCTGTGCCGTGAACATGGCATGAGTTCGGCTACTTTTTACAAATGGCGAGCCAAATTTGGCGGCATGGATGCGTCGTTGATGGCTCGTTTAAAAGAGCTGGAAGCCGAAAATGCACGGCTGAAAAAAAATGTACGCCGAAGAGCGCTTAAAGGCCGAAATTATTCAGGAAGCGATGGCAAAAAAGTGGTTAAGCCGTCGCAGCGTAAAGCGATGGCGCAACACGCGGTGGCCAATCGGAATGTGACTATCCGTATTGCCTGTGCGGCATTTTGTATAGCCAAACCTGCTACCGATATCAGCCGATCAATGACGATGAAAATGCGCAGATCGCGGATTTACTTATTGATTTAACTGAGAAAGAAACGGATTGGGGAGTTGCCCAGTATTTTCATTACCTGCGCAACGTGAAAGGTTTTGGTTGGAACCACAAGCGGGTTTACCGAATTTACTGCGATTTGGCGCTGAATTTGCGCATAAAACCACGCAGACGCCCCCTCTGGCAGGATAGTTGTCACTGTTAAAATTTAACCAGATTGGGCGGCAATGAGTTTATCGTGTCTCGTATCTCTACTGAAAGAAAAGAAGTAATACTTAAGAAGCTACTGCCTCCATCTTCGATGTCTGTAAGCCAAATATCAAAGGAAGAAGGCATTAGTCCTGGAACCCTGTATTATTGGCGGCAACAACTCAGACATTCTGGATCTCCTGTGCCCAATAGCAATACTTCATCAGAGCAGTGGTCTGCACAAACCAAACTCGCCATCATCGCTGAAACTTACTCAATGACTGAGCATGAACTCAGCCAATATTGTCGCGAGAAAGGTCTGTTCCCTGAACAAATCAAAGCTTGGCGAAATGAGTGCATGCAAGGATTTATGACAACGAAAGAACAGGAGCTAGAAGCAAAAAAACAAGCGAAAGCCGATAAAATGGAAATCAAAGCGCTTAAAAAAGAGTTACGTTTTAAAGAAAAAGCCTTAGCGGAAACGGCAGCCTTGTTGGTACTACGAAAAAAGCTGAGAGCCTTTTACGGGGAAGAACCCGAGGACGACTAACCTCAACCGATGAAAGGCAATACCTAATAACACTTATTCGCGATGCTCAACAACATGGTTGCCGTTTAGAGCAAGCTTGTCATGAGGCTGAGATTGACTTGATAACCTATCGACACTGGTATCAACAGGGCAATGTTCAAGCTGATAAAAGACCAACATGCACCAGGCCTGTGCCTGCTAATAAACTGACACAACAAGAGCGAGAAGCGATCATCGAAATATGTAATCGACCTGAATATGCTAGTTTGCCACCTACTCAAATCGTTCCGACTTTGCTGGATAAAGGCGAAGATATTGCCTCAAGCTACCACCGGATATTGAAGGCACATGGTCAACTGCATAAGCGTGGTCGACAGAAAGGAAGACAACGACATGCTAAACCAACAAGCTACACAGCGACAGGGCCAAATCAAGTATACAGTTGGGATATTACTTACTTGCCATCTAAGGTGATTGGGCAACACTATTACCTGTGCGTTATAGAAGATATCTACAGCAGAAAAATCGTTGGTTATGATGTCTATGAGAGTGAATGTGGTGAGTTAGCCTCACAACTCTTACAGCGTACATTACTACGCGAGCAATGCTTTAATCAGCCCTTAGTGCTTCACTCAGATAACGGTGCGCCAATGAAATCACTCACGCTCAAAGCAAAGATGGATGAGCTAGGTATTACCTCATCGTACAGCCGACCACGAGTCAGCGATGATAATCCTTATGTTGAGTCGCTGTTCCGAACCGTGAAATATATACCGAGCTGGCCCACGAAAGGCTTTGATGGTCTGGAAGAAAGTCGTTGTTGGGTCAACGGGTTTGTACGTTGGTATAATACTGAGCACAAGCATAGCAAGTTAAATTATGTTACACCTTCCGAGCGTCATAGTGGAAAGGATCGAGAGATCTTAGCGCATCGTGCAGAGGTACTACTGAGTGCGAAAAATAAAAATCCAGGGCGTTGGTCTAGTGATATCAGAAACTGTGATCCTGTTGGTGAAGTGCATTTAAATCCAGAAAAAGATGCTGCTTAATATCTAAGCAAATGATGACAACTAACTTGAAAAACACCGGACGACTCAAAAGAAACGCACCAGAACCGCTGAAAGAACCTACCCAATCAAACCAAGTGTGGTCGATAGACTTTATGCATGACCAGCTCGCGGATGGCAGAAATTATCGATTGTTCAACGTCATCGACGACTTCAAACGAGAAGGTTTGGCGATTGAAGCAGGATTCTCACTGCCAACAATACGGGTCCTAAGAACGCTAAATCAGCTTCTTGAATGGCGCGCAAAACCGATGGCGATCCGCTGTGACAATGGACCCGAATTTATCAGCCACGAATTTACAGAGTGGGCGAAAAAACTGGGGATCCGAATTGATTACATTCAACCTGGTAAGCCACAACAAAATGCGTATATAGAGCGACACAACAAAACAATAAGATACAGTTGGGTCAGCAAACATTTATTTGATACGCTTGAAGAAGTTCAAGACTATGCCACGCAATGGCTTTGGTTTTACAATCATGAACGGTCACACAAAGCAAATGGCGGAAAACCACAATTGATGGCCGCTTAGCCTCTACTTTTAACTGCCGTTAAAAATAGGGGGATTACCGGATTTAATCGATGACAATACGTTCAGGTTATACCAACACTACAGATTAATCTGTTTATTACGATACATCTCTCTATCAGCTCGGTTGAGCAATTCTGAGGCAGTATCTCCATCATGAGGGAAGTTGGCTACTCCGAGGCTGGCATGAATCGATAAGGTTTTTTCTTGTAAAATAAAAGGCATTTGAAAGGTACTTTCGATTTTTCGCACGACATCATTGATATGTTCACTCGGTAAATGAGGCAATAAAATGACAAACTCATCCCCTCCAATACGAGCTAAGGTATCTGATGCTCTAATGCTTTCCGTCAAGCGTTGTGAGATCGCTTGTAAAAGTTCGTCACCTACTTGGTGACCCCAGTAGTCATTAACGGGCTTAAACTTATCTAAATCAATAAATATAACAGCAAATTGAATAGGATTACGTTTAGCTTGTAAAATTAACTGTTCCATTCTTTCCATTAGGAGTCTTCGATTTGCTAGTCCAGTTAATGTGTCATGATTAGCAAGATGGGTAATTTCACGTTCTGCTTTTTTTCTATCGGTAATGTCACTGATGAAATTTAAAGAGGCGGGCTCTCCATACCAGTCAACCATAACGCCACTGACTTCAATGTCAATGATGTGTCCCTGAGCATGAACTAACTGAGCTTGATAACGTTGCGGCGGTGTGGCTTCCTTAGCGAGACGTTGATGATGCGCTTTTAATACTGCTGGCTGGTATTCTGGACTGACTAAATCGAGGAATGAAGAAAGCTCAAGAAGTTGCTCAATACTAAGACCGACTATCTGCGCTAAATGATGGTTGGCGTATACAAAACGTTGATTCTGAATAACACCAATTCCTTCGTGGGCTGTATCGACCAACGATCGATAAAAGCGTTCACTTTCTCTGAGGCGTAACTCAATATTGTCTTTTTCCACCAATGTGGTTTCTAATTGGGATTTGAGCAGTAGTAATCGTCGATGAGAGCGGTACTGTAGTAACCCTGCAAATAATAAAGCACAGATAATGATCATAGAAATCATGATGATTTTTACGATCATTATCCAGTCGTAACGATAATTCACAGAGATAGGTACATGCCGATTAATGGCTTGGTTGATATCTTCAACGGTCAATGTCGCAATCGCTTGATCTAATTTTTCTAGTAATAATGGATGTTGATGAAGCACGCCAATTCGTAATAAATTTTTATAATCACCGATTTCACCAGCGATTTTCAGATTAAACCAGCCTTCATTTCTAATGGTATACGCTGCGACTAATAATGAACGTAACGTCGCATCGGCCAGCCCTCTATCAACCAAATCAAAAGCTTCTCGTTCGGTATCCACTGGTATTAAATTAATGTTTGGATAGTCACGTTTAAGAAACTCATATACGGAGGTGCCGATAGGAAGGGCGATACTACTATTGGTATTGGCGAGATCGTTTAAATCATCGATGTAGTGATGTTCGTGTCGAGTAATTAAGACGTTCGGATTAACAAGATATGGACGAGTGAAATTGAGCCATTGACTGCGCTGTTCAGTTTTATTGAGTAGTGCCAAAATATCACACTCTCCGGCTTGTGATTTGACTAAGCTTTCATTCCAATCTGCCGTCGGTATTATCACAAACTCTAGTTTCGCTCGCTGAAAGATCACTCGAAGTAAGTCAGCAGCAATACCGATAAACTGACCATCCGTGGTGATTTTCTCTAAAGGTTCCCAATCAGGATCGACACACATCCGTACAGTTTGCTGTGACCAATCTCTGTCTGCCCATACCATAGCTGGACAAGCTAATGTCATTAGGCACAGCATTTTAATAAAGTATTTATTGATGACTTTAACAGAAATGATCAATGCATCGATTCTCTATACAGTGCGGTTAAAAAATTAATCCCTAGAAAACATTAGCATACTTTTATTTGATAAGTTGCGATAGGCGATAATAATTGCTACTTACTTAGTGACTTTTATGCAATTTCGACCGGATTTTTTAGCACTATACAGTGCTTGATCGGCTAAGGTTAATGCAGATTTTGCAGTGGGTTCTACATGGCTATCACAAACGCCAATGCTAATAGTAACAGTAACGGATGATGCTTTATGACGTTTGCGTTTTTTTGAACCTTCTTGATGATTAGTAGGGCGAGTATCAGTATCTCGAATAACTAAATCATAATGCTCGATGTCGTGACGTAACCACTCCAAATGTGGTTTTGCTTGCTCTGCTGTTTTGCCTTTAAAAAGCAAAGTGAACTCTTCACCACCGTAACGATAAGCTCGGCCATTACCGGGAACGAGCCTTAAGCGACTGGCAACGAGTTTTAGCACATCATCACCGGTTTCATGGCCATAGGTATCATTGAAGGCTTTAAAGTTATCGATATCAACCATTGCAATCGTAAAGTTTTTCCCTAAACGCTGTAGATCAAGATCCAAAGCATGCCGAGCAGGTAGTTGAGTTAATCGATCATTGAAAGCTAATGCATGGCCTGCCGCGATCAAATACAAGATCAATAAGACACCAGCGAGTGAAAAAAGAATACTGGATATAAAGGAAACATGGAAAAAAATAAAAGTGGTGCTGGTTAACAATAAAGCGCTGTAAATAGTGGCATCGATCATCCGATTCCTTGTTAAAACTAAAATCGCACAGATACCGACTAAAGCGAAAAGATAAAGTACTAGAATAAATGGCAAGCGAGAAATTTGCGGTACGCTATAAAGTAAGCTGTCATGTAAATCGATGACGGAGCCATCATAAAAGTGAGTTACACTCAATATTCCCCATGACAACAACATGAGTAGCAAGCCAATGAATTTGACAAAACTGCGTGTAGCAAGCCCTTGATTGAAGAAAGCATAACTAATCAGGCAAGCGACAGGAAGTAACGTTGCCAAGAGAGATAATTCAAGTAATGTTGAACCATCGGAGAGGGGGGATTGCAGTCGGTATTGGATTATTAGATAGCTTATCAGCAATACACTGGCGATCATGGCTATCCGACTTTGCTTGAATAAATGAGCGATAGCAATAGCGGAGATAAAAAGCACGTAAGGCAAATTTTGCGCAAAGCCAATATTGCTTTGCACGACCATAACAAGGTTATCGATTCCGATCCAGACTGTGATGAGTAACAGGATAGGGAAGGCAAAACGAAACCAAGACGAAGAAGCAAAATCTGTCGACATAGATTATTCATGCGCCATTTGAATCAATGCAGTTCCTTATTGGTAAAAATCAGGCAAAAGGTTTAAGTGTCTTTGCTTATAAGAATACGTTGATTTTAATAATTGCCAAGTTTTTTGCTACACTGAACAGGCGATAGTGCGGTGTGGTGATACTTTTACTCAGGTCACTTATTTTTAGCATCATCGATCGCCCGATAATACTTACGGACAAGCTTGCATGATTCAGGAGAAAACGGATGCAGTTAAATGTTGATGTACATAACTATATGGAAACGTTGGTTGGGCAAGTATTAGTTCAGCGTCAATATAGCGATAAATACAATCATGACCAATTAGCGGATCTTGCCTGTCTTGCATTAAGTCAAATGCGTCCGGTTTATATCCGACATGATGTTGATTTCCTTTCCGCTCTTCCTGAAGAGCGGTTGGTGATTTTAAAGCAACAAGCTCTCGCTGCCATTCAAGCGGCGGAGCCTATGATCATTGAAGATCGTCGTACTATGCGAGATAAAGAGATTCCTGTTATTTTATCTCAAGCTCGGTTTGATCACGATAATCCGTTAGAATGGTATGAAGAGCCAATTCTGAAAAACAATAAGAAACATAAGGAGTAGTTGTGGGATTATTTGCTCGTTGGTTTGGGGGAAGAGATAAAAAGCAATCAGAATCAATTCAGCCTGTTGAATATAAAGGTATGCTCATTTATCCAGAATCGATGGCTGAAAACGGTCAATATCGAGTAGCAGGCCGAATTACTCAAGAGATCAATGGAGAGCTGCATACTCATCGTTTTATTCGTTCTGATATTTTGTCAACTAAAGATGATGCCGATCAGTTAATGTTAAAAAAAGCTCAACTTTTTATTGATCAGATGAGTGGTCAGATCTTTAACTAATTTCTCCAGTCGTTGACAGAAGTCATGAATAAAAGAACGCTAAGTCGCTATGCTTAGCGTTCTTTTATTTTTTGTCCCAAAATCAAGGAAATGATATGCGAATTGGTGTGCCAAAAGAGAGGCTCGCGGGTGAAACTCGAGTGGCTGCCTCACCTTCATCAGTAGAGCAACTGATAAAACTCGGCTTTGAGGTTGTGATTGAGTCTCAAGCTGGTTCATTGGCAAGTTTTGAAGACAGTGCGTTCCAAGCGGCTGGTGCGATAATTGAATCCTCCGAGGTAGTGTGGAACTGCGATATTGTTTTAAAAGTGAATGCGCCAATTTACAATCAGCAAATCGATGAAGTCTCGTTATTAAAAGATCAAGCGACTCTGATCAGTTTTATCTGGCCAGCTCAACATGCTCAGTTGATGGAAAAACTGGCAATGAAAAGTATCAATGTGTTGGCGATGGATTGTGTTCCTCGTATTTCTCGTGCCCAAGCGTTAGACGCACTATCATCCATGGCGAATATTGCCGGCTATCGAGCGGTTGTTGAAGCGGCGCATCAATTTGGCCGTTTCTTTACTGGACAAATCACCGCTGCAGGCAAAGTGCCTCCCGCGAATGTGTTTATCGCTGGTGCTGGGGTCGCAGGCCTTGCCGCTATAGGGGCTGCGGGAAGCCTTGGCGCAATTGTTAGAGCGTTCGACGTTCGTCAAGAAGTTAAAGAGCAAGTGCAATCGATGGGGGCTGAGTTTCTGGAAATTGAACAGTTGCCGACGGTTGCTTCGAGTGATGGATACGCTCGAGAGATGTCGGATGATTTCAATCAAAAAGCAGCAGAGCTTTACGCAGAACAAGCAAAAAAATCCGATATTATTATCACTACCGCACTGATCCCTGGTAAACCAGCACCGACACTCATCACCAAATCGATGGTAGACAGTATGAAACCGGGGAGTGTGATTGTTGATTTAGCGGCTGCCAATGGCGGGAACTGTGAGTATACGGTCAAAGATCAGTTGATCACGACTGATAATGGCGTAAAAATTATTGGCTATACCGATATGGTTGGTCGTCTTCCCACTCAAGCCTCTCAGCTTTATGCAACGAATTTGGTCAATTTATTGAAACTGCTTTGTAAAGAGAAGAACGGCGTAATTAACATCGATTTTGACGATGTTGTACTGCGTGGCGTCACCGTTATTAAGCAAGGTGAGATCACCTGGCCTGCTCCGCCTATCCCAGTCTCTGCGCAGCAGCCAGCTCAAAGCAAACCGATGCTAGAAAAAACAGCTAAGCAACCAGCATCACCTTGGAAAAAGTTGGTTGGTTTAGCGACTGGCGTCGGTGCATTTGCTTGGATAGCATCAGTAGCTCCGGCGGCTTTTCTCGGCCATTTTACGGTGTTTGTACTAGCTTGCGTAGTTGGCTATTACGTGGTGTGGAATGTAACTCATGCACTACATACCCCTTTAATGTCAGTAACCAACGCTATCTCTGGAATTATTATCGTCGGTGCTTTAGTACAAATCGGCCAAGGCAATGGGATAGTAACCTTTTTGGCATTTATTGCCGTTTTGATTGCAAGTATCAATATTTTTGGCGGCTTTACGGTCACGAAACGTATGCTTGACATGTTCCGTAAAGACTAAAGGAGAATAATAATGTCTGCAGGATTAGTACACGCGGCTTATATTATTGCTGCCTTATGTTTTATTTTGAGTCTAGCGGGATTATCGAAACAAGAATCAGCACGTACCGGTAACTATTACGGTATGGCTGGTATGACGATCGCGCTGCTAGCCACCATTTTCAGTCCTGAAGCACAAGGATTGAGCTGGATTATTTTGGCCATGATCATTGGGGCCGTCATTGGGATCCGTTTCGCTAATAAAGTCGAGATGACACAGATGCCAGAGCTCGTTGCGATGTTGCACAGCTTTGTTGGTATGGCTGCCGTATTGGTCGGTTATAACAGTTTGCTCGCTGCTCCTTTGGTGGATACTCATGCGGAACATGTGATTCATTTGGTCGAAGTTTTCATCGGAGTATTCATTGGTGCGGTGACGTTTACTGGATCGATCGTCGCGTTTGGTAAATTGAGCGGTTCAATTAGCTCGTCGCCTCTAAATTTGCCGCATAAACATAAGTTAAATCTCGCGGCGTTAGTAATATCGCTTCTATTACTCATGCAATTTCTAAAGCTTGATGGTGGCTTATTGCCGCTGATCATCATGACCGTGATTGCTTTAGCCTTTGGCTACCATCTGGTTGCATCAATCGGTGGCGCTGATATGCCGGTTGTGGTTTCAATGCTCAACTCTTATTCGGGATGGGCCGCCGCTGCCGCTGGTTTTATGCTTGCCAATGATTTGCTGATTGTGACCGGCGCTTTAGTCGGATCGTCTGGGGCGATTCTGTCTTATATTATGTGTAAGGCGATGAACCGCTCATTCATCAGTGTTATTGCTGGTGGTTTTGGTCAAGAAGTAGCGATCAGCAGTGATGAACAGCAAGGTGAATACCGAGAAATGAATGCTGAA
Organism: Vibrio sp. 11986-1-5; assembly: GCF_963878025.1. Lineage (NCBI taxonomy): Bacteria > Pseudomonadati > Pseudomonadota > Gammaproteobacteria > Vibrionales > Vibrionaceae > Vibrio > Vibrio sp. 11986-1-5. The sequence continues at coordinate 435,368 of NZ_CAWNVW010000033.1, read as the reverse complement.
GAAGTGGCAGAACTTCTCAAAAACTCTCGTTCAGTCGTGATTACCCCGGGTTATGGTATGGCTGTCGCGCAAGCGCAATATCCTGTTTACGAGATCACAGAGAAGTTACGAGCATTAGGGATTGATGTCCGTTTTGGTATTCATCCTGTGGCTGGTCGGTTACCGGGTCACATGAACGTGCTACTAGCCGAAGCTAAAGTACCTTACGATATTGTATTAGAAATGGATGAAATTAACGACGATCTATCCAAAACCGATACAGTGTTAGTGATTGGAGCGAATGATACAGTCAATCCCGCAGCGTTAGATGATCCTCATAGCCCAATAGCAGGTATGCCAGTATTAGAAGTGTGGCATGCGAAACAGGTCATTGTATTCAAACGTTCGATGAATACGGGTTATGCTGGAGTGCAAAATCCGTTGTTCTTCAAAGACAATACTTTCATGTTATTTGGTGATGCAAAAGAGAGTGTAGACGCCATCTCTAAAGCATTGTAATCTGCTTAAACCGAAGCAAGAAGCCAGCATTTTGCTGGCTTCTTGCTTTCTGGTATTCGAGTATTCGATCTAAGGTCAACAGGGTAGGTAACGTTGTTTGAGTCAATAAGAGCGATACTTTGGTATATTATTGACAGTGATATAACAAGCGCTGTTTCTGTTTATAGATAATGCATCATCACTTTATGGTTTTATGATCAAACGATTATTCACATTGACAAAAACACTCATCCGCAGCCTAGTGCTAGCCACTTGCACTTTTACTGTTTCAGCTTTTGCCGATTCCCTACCGGAGCGGATTGAACTGTTTGTATCGCTATTTGATGAGCAAGCAGCCATGGTCACCTATGATATTCGTACGATTCAAAAAGAGTATCCAACTCGATTATTAACGCCAGAAACCATGTTGCCACAAACGGCATCTTATCCATTAAAAGATATCCAACTGTTATATCAGTTAGCACAAAACTGCTCGGGTAATTTACCTCTGAACCCTTTAGTGACCGAACCTTTAGTTTTTACTCGAGCGTTGTGTAAAGGCAGTCAATTACCCGTACGTTGGTTTGCCAGAAGCTCATTGATTCATCCTGGTGGTGGTACTTATGCTGCGCGTTATGCAGAAGTTTATCCCGATCAGTATGCGCAACTTGAGCCTTTTATGCATATTCAAGAGCGAGCGCAAGCGCCTAGTCAATCTTTATTGGGACGTTTGCAAAGAATGAACGAAGATGCGATGAATGCGCTGATCTCTGGTGCAATCATGTTTGGTGATAAGGATGAGCTTTGGTTAAGAAAAGGCGATGAATACTATTTATTCGATGACAGCATTTGGCAAAAAAATGCCAGTCAAGCCGGTTTGGCTTTTAGTTTTGTAGAGAGTGATACCACATGCTTTGTTCAACGAGGCAATTTATGCTGGAACGTACAAGATCATACGGATTTGCTTCGTATCAGTATGTTTGTACTAGTGTTGGCAAATATTTTCTTGGTGATCAGTTGGTCAATTTATCGCTGGAACTCTAAACGACAAGAAATGAAAAGTAGGATGCTAATCTTACAAATTCTTACCCATGAATTGAGAACACCAATTGCCAGTTTATCGTTGACGGTTGAAGGGTTTCGTCGAGAATTTGAACATTTACCCGAAACTGTATACGATGAGTTTCGTCGTCTTTGCGAGGATTCTCGTCGTTTAAGGCAGCTTGCTGAAGCCAGCAAAGATTACTTACAGTCGGATAATAAACCACTAGCGACCGCTTGGGTTCCTTCTGTGGAAGAATGGTTGCAATACAAAGTAGAAGAAGAGTTTACTCAACCTATTGAGTTAATTATTAAACAAGATATAGCGGCAAAGCTCAATGTGTATTGGCTTGGTACCTGTATCGATAATTTGATTCGCAATGCCGTAAAATATGGTGTTGCACCTATAACCCTAGAAGTGACGTCAAAAACTGATTCAGTTACGATTAAAGTAACCGATCAAGGTTCGTTGACTCATAAAGATTGGCGTCATTTACGCAAGCCCTTTGTAAGTAAAAGTGGCTTAGGACTTGGCTTAACGATTGTTGAATCGATGGTTGGTCGAATGGGGGGCCGTTTAACCTTAATCGGACCACCAACCACGTTTATATTGGAGATACCTTGTGAAACAGACATTGCTTCTCGTTGAAGATGATAAAAACCTTGCTGACGGTTTATTGGTAAGTTTGGAGCAAGCGGGATATGACTGTTTACATGCAGAAACTATCGCTGCAGTGAATCAATATTGGGAAAAAGCGGATTTAGTTATTTTAGATAGACAATTGCCTGATGGTGATTCTATTGCTCATCTTGCTGAATGGAAGGCTTTAAAAGAAATCCCGGTTATCTTATTGACCGCTTTAGTGACCGTCAAAGATAAAGTTACGGGCTTAGACGCAGGAGGGAATGACTATCTGACCAAGCCATTTGCAGAAGCTGAATTATTTGCTCGGATAAGAGCGCAGCTTCGTTCGCCGGATGGTGAGGATAGTGATGATAGCAAAGTGATTACACCAAATTTGGTTATCGATAAAGCCACTCGAGAAGTCTTTTTTAACCAACAGTGTATTACCTTAACGCGAACTGAGTTTGATTTGTTGCTTTTCCTCGCCAGTAATTTAGGTCGAGTATTTACTCGTGATGAATTATTGGATCATGTGTGGGGTTATAATCATTTCCCGACCACACGAACGGTGGATACGCATGTATTACAATTGCGGCAAAAGCTACCAGGTTTAGAAATAGAAACGCTTCGTGGCGTCGGGTATAAGATGAAAGCCTAAATTATGTATAGAAAAATAGGCCTTATTGGCACGCTTATGTGCGTGCCTTTTTATGCACAGAGTGTGGAATGGTTTGAGAGTAATAGCCCGTTAACTCAGGTACATCAACACCTACTCAATAACGATCTCGACCGAATGTTTCATTCTCTGGTTGAAGTTTGGCAACTCAACCAAACGAAAAATACCAAAACACATTTAAATGATTTATTGATCCAATCGTTATCGGTTGACTGTGGTAAGGGGTTAGCCAGTAAGACGTTTCCATCATGGTTAAACAGTATTGTGGTTCGTAAGGTGGATATTCAAAGTCCTGGTCGTGATGCGTATCAAGTCATATTAGAAGCACAAAGCGATAAGGCTTTGAATAATATAACGTTAACTCAATGGATCGAGAAACCAATTTCTACAGACAGTAGCTTTATTCACCTTGGTGACGGCGTCACTGATGGTGCGATAACCTATCGCAAGCATTACAATCTGAACTCTAAGTTATCTATGGGGTTGTATCGAATCGATATTACGGCTGAAGATCAAGATTCGTGGAGTACTTGGGTTATCTTTGGCGAACCTAAAGCTAAGCAAACGGTTCGTTGGTCGAGTAAAGATCAATGGACTGTCGATAAAAATGCATTATTAAATCGCCATTGCCCATTGCCTCGGTTAGATGTGTCGGTGTACGATTATTTTGATGGTGAGTATAAAGAAATTTGGCAACAAAGTTATGAATCAAACTATCCGACTCAACTTGAGCTCACAGAACTAACATCGGATCGCTATATCCTTGCGGTTTCAATGACTCATAAGCGCTGGCAAGGACCAATAATCATAGAGCAAGCTCAAGTTATCAGTAAAACCTATAATGTTTCTCTAGAGGAATGATTAAAGTTGATAGACAATAAGCCGTTATAACAACAAAGTAACCAACGGTTTATTGGATATGAACAATAAAAAACACATTTGGCTTTTAACGCTTCCTGCGCTGCTGGTTGCCACAGAGACTCTCGCGGCAAATTATGCTATAGAAGCCCGCGGAGATGCCATGGGTGGCGTTGGCGTGGTCTCAGCAAACTATCTTACTGCTCCGTTCTATAATCCTGCTTTAGTCGCTATTTATCGACGTAATGATGACGCAGGGATGATTTTACCCAGCATTGGATTTACTTATAACGATCCTGATAAATTAGTGAAAAGTATCGATAATATTGCTGATCTTATTAATAGTAATGATCCAAGTAAAGCCACCGAATTACAGACGGCGCTTAATGATATTGACGGCGATACCCTTAACGCAAACCTGGGCGGGGTTATCGCTTTTGGTATACCAAACCGCTACATCTCTGCGAATATATTTGGTAAAGCGTACACAGAAGTATATGCGGCTCCCAGCATCGCATCAGATTGCCCTGTAAGTGCTAATCCCGGTAGTCCTGAATGTATTCTTGAGCAAGCACAGAATAGTGGTATTAATGCCGTCTCTATTGCCGTTACTGAAGTTGGTATCTCGTTAGCCAAATATCAAACCTTCCTCGGTCAACATATGGCTTTTGGTATCACTCCGAAATTACAACGCATTTATACTTATGTTTATCAAGCCAGCTTTAACAACTATGAATTCAAAGATTTGTTAGATAACGGTACGGGAGAAACGACATTTAACATTGATGCTGGCGCGGTATGGTTTTATGGGCCTTATCGTTTAGGTGCGGCAGCCACCAATTTGATCAGTCGAGATATTACGACACAAATGGTTAACTCTGTTCAGTATGATTATCAAATCCGCCCACAAATAACCCTCGGTGCAGGTATCGTTGCTGATTATGCGACCTTGAGTGTGGATTATGATTTGAATACCGACCGCCGATTTAATAACTTTGCCGATGATACGCAGATGATCCGTATTGGTGGTGAAGTGGATATCATGCGTCAATTAAAATTGAGAGTAGGGTATAATAAAAACCTAGCTTATAGTGGCCGAGATGGCACCATCACTGCAGGGATTGGTTTATCACCGTTGAATATCATTCAGCTTGATATTGGTGCAAGTTATACCAATGAAAATGCTATGGGGGCATACGTAAACTTTCTTGCTAGTTACTGATTGTCTCTTTATAGTGAGGCTCCGTAATAGGAGCCTTTTTTATGTTTGACGATATACCGACTTTAACTCACAGTGAACAGCAAGCCGCTGTAGAAAAAATTCAGAAATTGATGGCTGAAGGGATCAGCACTGCACAGGCGATTCAAATCGTTTCTCAGGAAATTCGCCGTCAGTATGCTGAAGATTTACAGAATAAAACCGAATAGCTATCTGATTTAGAAGAGCACTCATGTGCTCTTCGTTCATTAATACCACTTACTTATTTATTTTAAATCATGCACTTATATCAGACCTATCTTTACTAAAAACCCAACAATCTAATGCACTATAACTTAAGATACGGCGTAACTTTATTGATATACGAAATAGTTTAAATAATAGAATTAGACGAAATAATTAAAGAGCAAATAAGCTTAATAAAAAAGGGGGAAGGGTGATGATCATGGCCACTAATTCGATACTCATCAGGGCCATGATTGACATGTTTACAATGTTGCTTGTAATGCTTGTTCAAGGTCCGCAAGCAAATCATCAATATGCTCGATACCTATCGATAACCTAACCATATCGGCTGAAACACCCGCAGCTTGTAATTCTTGATCATTGAGCTGGCGATGAGTCGTCGATGCTGGAATCGCAGCACAACTTTTAGCATCACCAATATTCACTAAACGAAGAATTAGATTTAATGCATCATAAAAGCGTGTTCCAGCTTCTCGGACACCGACTATACCAAAACTGAGAATGCCAGACGCCTTTCCGTGCATATATTTTTGGGCAAGTGAGTGATCTTTGTGAGTGCTTAAGCCTGCATAATTGACCCAATTCACTTGTGGGTGCTGGTTAAGCCACTGAGCTACAGCTAAAGTATTGTCATTAATTCGCTCAATCCGCAAAGCTAATGTCTCTAATCCCTGTAACAGATTCCAAGCCGCGTGAGCACTCAGCGCCGCGCCCATATTCCTCAAAGGAACGACCCGTGCTCGAGCAATAAAAGCCGCAGCACCAATATCTTGAGCATAGTTGACACCATGATATGAAATATCGGGTTCATTTAATAATGGGAAACGCTGTGGATAAGCATGCCATGGGAATTTACCTGAATCGACAATCAGACCCCCAATCGTGGTTCCGTGACCGCCAATATATTTGGTCGCAGAGTGAACAACAATGTCTGCGCCATATTCAAAAGGTCGCCATAAAAAGGGGGTCGCAACAGTATTATCAACAATTAATGGTAAACCATGTTGATGAGCTAAGTTAGCCAGCGTTTCAATATCAACGATACTGCCGGATGGATTACCGATACTTTCACAAAAAACCGCTCGGGTTCTATCATCAATTAGCTGAGCTAATTGAGTAAAATTATTTTTGTCTACAAATCGAACTTCAATGCCTTGTCTGGGCAAAGTATGAGCAAATAGATTATAAGTTCCACCATATAACTCACTGATAGAAATAATATTATCGCCGGCTTGAGCGAGAGTTTGGATAGCATAAGTAATCGCAGCCATACCAGAAGCTACCGCCAAAGCGCCAATACCACCTTCAAGCGCCGAGATACGTTGCTCAAGCACATCACAGGTTGGATTCATTATTCTTGAATAAATATTACCTTGAACTTTTAAATCAAAAAGATCGGCTGCATGTTGTGCATCATTAAAACTGAATGAAGTAGTTTGATGAATAGGTACCGCAACAGAGTTTTGATTATCAGCATGATAACCATGGTGTAAAGCTATCGTTTCACGTTTCATTACATGTCCTTATAGTGATAAACGTAAGGCATGTATAGAACCATGGGCATGATATTCCTGTCAATGTTAACGGTCACACTTTAGTGCGCATTATCTGCGCTTATGTTAAGTCTTGCATATCAACAACTTAGAAATGAAGCTTCTATATTTAGAGGCTTCATTAATGAAATACTACGAAATGACAAAAAATTATGTTTTTCGTGAATTAGAGTGCGGATTAAGCATAAAAGACGCGGCAGAACTATGTTTCAAAACTGTGAGGACAGTCAAAGAGTGGGACAAGGGAAAAGAGATTCCGCCGGAATGCAAAAGACTAATGCGAATGCAAAGGAAACACGAGCTAAGTAAATCCGAACAGTGGAAAGGGTTTAGAATCGTTAATGATCAACTTGAATTACCGAGTGGACAGAAACTAGAACCTCAACAAATCATAATGGGTGCAGCGCTTGTCGAAATCGCATCAAGTGACGACATTAGAACAAGGTCAAGGCTACTAAAGTATGCGAGAGTAATAGCGAAATTGATGAAGTAAAAAAGAGAGGGACTCTTATGTCCCTCTGATATTCTAGATAACGAAAAAATCAATGCCAATGACCTTTTGGAATCAGTCTTGGGTCACGAGGGAGATTCCTAAGCGTATATTCGTCTTGTAAATAAAGCTTTTCAAAGTTACGAGTACATGCTCCCCTTGCTGGTAAATTTCGAAGGATTTCTACAGCCGCTTGTACCTCTGGAGATTCAAATCTATAGCCTCTTTGCAACAAATCATGGAGAAGGACAACAGCGTTACTATAAATTTCATTAGCATTGTCTCTATTATCAATTTGTTTTTTCATACGAAAAAGCAAGCTAAAGAATGGAGATGCCGGACTTAATTTTCTTATCGCACTACTGACTACGGACATTTTTTACATTACTCCAGATAATGGTAAAAACCAATAAAGATATGGTGAAATCCATAAGAAATGGATACACGTAATCTGAATGTTTTTGCTCAGAATATTTTAAAACGGGATATACGTATTCAATGATAGTTAACAGAGGGAAAGATATAGCAATCACTTTCTTCTCTTTCATTGTTAGATTATGCCCCTGTCTATATATGTCAAAAAGTGCTACTAATACAAAAAACACCATTAAGCTTGTCAAAAAAGCTATCGTTTTTTCCACGAAATCACCATAGACGCTATAAGCAGCCATTGACGAAAGAGAAAAAAGAATAAAAAAGATTAACAAGGCTGCAAACTTTCTCGATTGCATTAACATCTCCTATTGTAAAGTGCTCCTAGATAAAATGTAAAACAAGTTGCACACCTCATGATAAAACTAAAAAGAATTAACCCACCAATATCATAACCGTGGCTCAATTCGCTCTTTTGGCTTATCAACGAGTTGTCCCGCTTCCCCCGCATCATCCTCTTTAGAGTAGATGAACCAAAGAACCAGCCCAATTGACTGTATAAAAAGAAAAAGCCAATACATGATTTTCAGGTTTTGGGTTGTTTTAGCAAACAAAGCGTAATCAGAAAAAATTGATGCGACAGTCAGAGGTGAAAGTAAAGTCAAATTCAAACAATTAAGAACGAGTGCAGCTTGCGCAAAAGGGTCTTTATACCTAAGGCTGAATAAAGCAAAAAAACCAGATAACCCTGATAAGAGAAGACCTAAAGTAGGGGTGATTATCCCCAACACACTCGTTACTATTGCTACGATACCAAAAGCAGTCATCACCATTCCATATAAATTGATTGCATATCCTTTTGCCGAATTATAACAGGCAAACAGAAAAGAGGAAGCAGTATGGTAAGGTGTTCTGTGGAATATACCCCCGTAATACAGTAACGGGGGTTTTAGCGGCTTCCTCTTCTTCAGTCTTCATCATCGTCAGCCGCTAAAACCTCCACGCTGAAAATACAACTGGCAAATGCTGAACGTTCCTTTTTATCGTATTGCATTTTTTAGGCTTAGCAGGAAGGGGGAGGGGCAGGAAACCAGAAAAACGAGAAACTCCGCGCCTTTTGAATTAAGTTTATTTCTTTAGATTAGGCGTGGGCTTGGTGTCACCGTTCGCAGGCTTGCTCACTACACCCTGCGGGGCTTTAGATAGACTTTATAACTCATAATGATAATACTCACTAAGAGCGTATTCGCTTTAGGCAATCTAAAGCGTCAAGAAAGTCAGTTACAGCCTCACCATTGCGATAAAGTTGCTCCCTAAGATCTTTATTCTTATTACACTCTGAAAGATACAACTCTCGATACTTCAAAGCTTCATAACCGCCTTTAATCAATGCTTTGCTCATTGTTGAAGTGCTGGTCTGCTTCTTGAGAGCTGAAAGCATTTCTTCATGTTCTATTGTATCTCTAATTGTAATTGCCATCATTTTTCCTTTCTGCAGAAATTACCTGGTTTAAATATGATAGCATAATAATAAATCGATCACAGATACCGGTCGATGATTTGATAGCAAAAAATATAAATGATAATACGCACTAAGAGCTAAAAGACGCCGGACAAAGGCTGCATGTTAATGTCAGCCTGAATATTAGAATTAACGTTGTCACGTTGGACGGGCTTACAAAAGACATTCAAATCAACAGCATCTTTAGTTAGTTTGAGCAAGCAATCGTCATAATGAACATATTGAATGTTATTGGCAGTCAAAAAGCTGTCATTGATGTAGTAAGTACCGTCTGGCGTCTTAGCCTCAAGAGTGACATAGAACTTAAAGCCGTCAGGCCCACGGCGTGTCGTGTGGCCTGTATAGTAAAGATTTTGTATATCGTAAAGGCCGAGAACCGAACGCAGATCATCTAAACGATTAGACTGATTAGCGGGACGAGTGTTAGACGTATTGCTATCCCCACGACGAGATACAGTAGAATCACCTTGAGAACGGTCTTGATTGCTGACATTGGACGACTGAGAAATGCTAGATTGAGTCGAGTTCGCTTCCTCGTTCTGAACCTCCGTAGAAGAACCAAAAACCAAATTGGATAACGCATAAAGAAAGTACCCCGCCAACAGTAAACCAATAATAAAGATGATCACAATCTTAGGATTATGAGTGAGAATGTTTAAAGCGCCAGACTGTTTAGCTACGCCAGTGGACGTAGACTTGTAAATCAAAAAAGCATCGAGTGGGATTTTCTTTGGAAAGACGTTCGGGTCTTTACCTTTCGGTATCACTGGCGTCGATGTGTTTTTAGCATGCTTGTAAATCAAAGGCTTTCTGACAGTCAAAGGAAAAGCATCACGGCCCTTTTGAAAAAAACACTGCTCAGCACATGCGCGAATGGCCGTATCAATCTGACCCCAGTCAGGTGATAAAAGCTCAATATCCCAGTTATATTTGCGATGGCGCATAAAGCCCTCGTTAAAAGTAAACGGGTAAATAATGCGACCCTGGTCGTCATATTCAGCCTGCCCCCTATCATCTATTTCACAGGGCTTCAACTGAGTCATATCAGCAGGTGTGTAACGAGAATTAAAAAACGATTCGTAATCTTTAGGCAAATAAGGAAGGAATTCAGAAAGCGGACGATACCTTACTTTCTCCATACGAAAGCCAATGTTTTTAGAGAAAATATCTTGGCATTCATCAATGACAATTAAAGCACCAAGCGGACACCAACAAAAAAAGTGCTGCCACAAATCAATGCCTTTTTCATCCCTAGAAAATATCCGAATTAATCTAGTCGTGGTTGGGAATTCAATATCTAAACGTTGCTGAATAATATCCAATGGCTCCATGCCTTCTAAATTTGTAACAACAACGCGACCAGCTTTGAGGGCTTCAAGAATGACAAAATAAGCAACATAAGAAGACTTGTAAGAGCCGTTCGCGCCCGTTCTGATAGTGATAGCCACGTTAGAACCTCCGTACTGTCAAAACAAATGCAGTAGTAAAAGCCGTGAAAATAATATTGAGCGCTTGGGGGATCTTAAAGAGAAAAGCGTAGTATCTAATTTCATCGGGAAGTGCATTAAACGTCATGACGACAAGCTGAGTAAAACCAATTTCATTTAGTAAATAAGAGGCAACTTTATAATAGAAAGCGAGTGAATAAATCATCCACTTTAATTTAATGTTTATATACCAAGCGTAAACGAATATAACAAACTGCTCAAAGTAAGCTGGAATATTTAAAATAAAATCAATAATTGACTGAAAGAAGTCACCGATTGATTGAATGATTAGATATATGGATTCCATTATTTAGAGCCTCCCATAATTACGCGAACAGCAATAACAGCGGCGATAAATAATAAAATAGTCGCTATCAAATTAGCTTGCTGTATAAATGCAGGAAATACACCAGATTTAAAACTAAATTGACGACCAGAACCGTCAGGAGCTAAAAAATCAAGAATATGGTCTTTATATTCACCGCTGTTTAAATCAGACGTATCAAAACTAAACATATTTTTAACTTTATCTAATAATTGCTCGTATTCGTTTTCTAGCTCTTCGCGCTCAATAAATAAATCATCGTATAAAGACGATTTATATAATACACCATCAACATCAAAATCAATTTTACCCACAAAAGCACGTTCATCAAATTTAGTAGTTAATGCGTCTTTAATGCCTTTTAAATCAGTACCGAGACCAGATATAGAGCCAGTAATAGCATCGGTTTGCTGATTTAAGTGCATTTGATTTGCTTGTAAAGCATCACTAACGAGTTGTGTTAAACCATCCATATTAACATTTGATTCGCCACTACCGCCTGATAAAATTGCAGACTCCAATGAATCCATTTTCCTAGCGAAAAAATTCATAAATGTAGAGAAATTATTATCTAATGTTTGCTTAACATTATCTAAACGCTGATTAGTAGTATCAGCACGATTAATAAGCGTATCGTTTTGACTTAATTGTCGAGCTTGATATACATATGACTCATCGTAAAACGAGTTATCTTGATTACTACTAGTAGTGAGACGGTCACGAATAGCAATAAGCTGCTGAGTTTGTGTATCCTCCTGTTGAGATACGATAGTAAACCCCCCGCTAACTGTATTTTGTAGAGTATTTTGATTCTGGATAACTGCTTTCTGTAAATTATTATTCTCACGACCAATCTCATAAAGATTATGAGATTGATTATATATAGCTCGCTCGATATATTGAGCACTTGTACGGCTTGAATTAACAACACGTTGCACGGCATTTGAAAGGTCTGTTACGCCATTACGATTAATAATGACAGACCCAACAGAAGAAGCATTAGGGAGCATACCTTTGTTATCATCTGAGCCACCGTCAGAACCACCGTCAGAACCACCGCCATCACCACCGTCAGAACCACCGCCGTCACTACCATCACCGCCGCCATTGTCAGGAGGTGTGACAATATCACCGCCTGGGAAAATAGTACCTGACTGAACGGATTCAGTTTCAGTGCATTGTTCACCAGTCGTTAAAAACGTAGCAACACATGTTGTGTCAGTTGTAAAACAAAGTGAGACATCACTAGCGCGAGCTTTGCATCTATTGGTTTGAAAACAAATATAGGGACGGTCGCCATAAATAGAGCCATCCCACGAGCGAGACCCCATATCATAACCAATTGGACAAGCTGCATCAGTGGCGAACGCGAGGGATGATAAAAAAATCATCATCAATAAAAGAAGCGTTAAACATGTATTGATTGCAGTTCGCATAATTTCACCAGTGAATAAAGAAAAACGCCCCCCGTTAGGAGGCGTTGACGCCAGTGTAAACACCGTAAATGAAAGCGCCAGCTACAGAAAGCGCAATCAAAACGGTGATTACATCCGAGAAAAGCTCAACCATGATTAGCTGTTCATTACACGGATAATTGCGCGAAGACCAAAACCGATGGCAGCAAGAGCAATCAAACCAATGACAACAGTGGTATAGTTTGTTTGACCAGTGTTAATTGCAGTAGTCAAACTCTCTTCTACAGTAGCGTTAGAAGCAAAAGAAGCAAAAGCAGTCGAAGCAACAGCAACAGACTGAACCTTGTATTTCTTCAAAACATTGAAGTATTTCATAGTATTTACTCTCATTAAGTTAACCTCTTCCGAGGGTTTTTAAAATACGACCTAAAATGTGACCAGAGACAAAAGCCAACAACATGTATCCGGTGACATCAACAAATAATTGTTGGTCGATGGTTAACGAACCCATTGAGCTATATTTCAAGTGTTCAAGCTCACTAGGCGTTAATATGACGTAAGTACAATCAAACCCTTGCGGAGCCAACATCAAATAACCGTTGTATTGTATTACGCAAGTATTCATTTATTCACTTTCCAAAAGTTTTATTTTCTTATCTTGCAATCTGGCAATTTCAGAAATCAAATCATTTCTTTTTTGAATCAATTCATCAATTTCAGAATTAGGTACAAACAGGATGAAGACAAACCTGATTGCAGATATCAAAAACAGAGCGGCAAAGATGGCACAGAAAGTATAAATTGCGATACTCTCAGCAATGACGCTTATATCTTCGGGTGTTATCAATACCGCTTCCATAAGTCACCTATTTTTTAAAACATTCAGCAAAATGCTTTTTAATATCGTCATCATGCGGAATGAGCTTAGAAACAAGCTGAGTATAAATATCGTTCGGGTCAGTTGTGAATTCAATCGAGTATTCACGGTCAGGAACGAAAGCGCCTGTATCAATTAATGATTGCGCATATTCTGGAACGACTTTTAACGGCTCCTTTTTATACGGAATTTCAGTATCAAGGCCATAGCCTGATTTCTTGAAGTTTTCGGCGTCCACGTTTTCGATGGGACGCACAACAACCAATTCATAAAATGGTTTATTGTTGTTTGGATTGTTTGGATATTGCATTCTACGAATGCCAAAGATACGAGCCATAATATTTACCCCAGTTCATTTATGAGTTTTTGATGCATAGACGTAAAGCCTATGTTTGTATCATCACGTATTAAAGAAGTTACTACTTTTTCAAAGTCGTTTTTGTAGAGTGTTAATAACGAATTAACGAGACGTCCATATTGGCGTTTAGCCCAAAAACAAGCGTGCAGGACGTCACACGCAACACGCTTTTTTGCTGTAAGTTTAATTAAGTTCGGTTCAATAGTTTTTGAGGGTAGGGAAGCTGCATATTCATTTAAACCTACAAAATGACCCTCGATATCAAGTAAAATATCAACGGATACTTTTTTAAGTTCAACTTCAGAGCGGTACCAGTAAAAACCATCTTTAGTAATTTTTTGCTCTAGTTTTTTGTTATAAATGCGCCAGTAGACAAGCGACTGACGAGAGCCGATAAAGCGGGCTTCCATGGTAAAGACTTTTTCACCATCGGAATTAATAGAAAACTCATCGCCGTTTTTAAATTTAGGGCATTTGCCGTGATTACGATTGAAACCACCGAAGTAATAAGCACGTTCAGAGGCTTCACAGGTGTGGAGATTATCAAAGTCATCAAAGGCCAAATCACAACGAGCTAAAAGAGAGATGCCAAGGACGTCAGCGAGCCAGTGATGTACAAAAGCGCGAGAGCGATTAGTGAAAAGGTGTTTACAGCCAGTACCAGATATTTGAAAGTGAACTGTTTCATTGTTACCACCTATACCAACCTGACCGCAATAATCGTTGCCAGAGTCATCAAAAAGAGCAAATGAGTCTTCGTAAAACTGAAAGCCTTTGCCGCGCAATGGGCCGAAAGAAAAACCGAGGACACGCTTAATGAATACTCTCAAGACTTCTTCAAGGTAGTTAGTTACAAGACGCTTTCTAAATTCAGCAAGTTCGTCCGCTTCATTTTCAGTGCGAGCAACAAAGTTGTTCATTTCTGACATGCTTGGAGCTTCAGGAAAACGAAAGCCGCTGTACTTTCCGGACTTTGAGCAATGCTGTAAATCTTTTATTTTGAAAGAGAAAGAGAGCGCATCAATAATAACTTGTGATTGTTGATACTCTTCCTGAGCGTTTATGTCGGGAACATTAGAAAACGGTGACGATGAACGCTCAATAGGCTTTTTAAAATGCGTGTAGCTTACTCGCTCATGAGCTTCTTCAGGAGTCAATGGACGCTGGCGAACAACTCCAGAGTGACAAGACGGACAGACGCAAGATAAAAAAGACTGGTAAACGCTACCGCAAGAAGTACAAGCGTAATGCTTTGCAACAGGGCCAGAGGCTAGGGAGGCTTTTTTGATTTCAATCGCCATGATTAGCACTCCCAATTTGATTAATTAAGCGCTGCTTGGGAGAAAGTTGGTCGAGAATATTCCAGTATTCAGAGAAAGTAATTTTTCCGTCAGCCATAGCGTCTGAAACAAGAGGCTCAATGTCTGGATGACGAGATAATTGCTTATCAAGAGTCTGATAATGAAATGAATGAATTTCAAAATTAGGAAAAGTGAAAAAGATGGCTATAAGAGCCAAGGCTAAAAGCATTGAAAGAATTTTAAATTCCATGATTAAGCCTCCTCAGAAACAGCGTGAGAAAGCTGAGCTAAAGGCCACATAGGCTCAAGCTGCTCTAAAAGATACCGAGCAAAATCAGAAGAAAAAAGCATGGCATCATCAGGGTTAGAAGTTATAACGAGACAATCAGCATCATTTGAACAATGAGCGACATAACGAGGATGAACACCTGATGTAAGTTGAATTGTGGCTTGCATGTAACCCCCTAAAGCTACTTGTTTGAAGTGGCCGCCCCAGAAGCTAGGGAGCGACCAGAACGGCCAATACGATAATTTACGTATAGTTAATACGATATTTCTCATAGTGTAAATACGATGATTAACGTATAAATGCGCTAGAATCGTAGGAGGATGACAAATTGAGGAATGGCGAAATGTATACAAACAAGCTGATAGACGCCTATAAAGACCAAATGAACTATGTTCAATACAAACAAATAGCACCTGACTTGGGTATAAGCCCACAAATGCTAACAGACGTAAGAAAAGGAAGAACGTACCTCAAGGAAAATCAAGTGCTTATGATGGCGGAAGCCGTTGGTGAGGATAAAGAAAAAGCAATGATAGGCTTAGCGATGGATAAAGCGAAAAGCTACGAAGCGCGACAGGCCTGGGCGAACATTGCAAAAAAGTTTAACGGGCTAGGATTAACAACAATAACAATGGCTTACGTGGGATTTGCAGTGACTTTTTTAGATGTTAATGAGTGCGTATTATCATTGTTATGTTAAATGAAATTAGAGAAGGTAAAGGTGGTTTTATCTATTCAATGTGGACGATAAAAAGAGAGCTTGAGATAGACCTTACTCTATTTCTACTCAGCATACGCCGAAGATTAAACATAAGGTCTATTTACCATAAAATAGCTAATAACTACTCTTGTTATCAACATACAAGTGTCGTTATTAGCTGCCAGCAAGCTTTACCGTGTAACCTTTTTTTTCAAGCAACTGCTTAATTTTGTCACGCATTTCACCTTGAATTTCAATGTGGCCGTCCTTTATCGAACCACCGCAGCCACAGGACTTTTTTAGCTCAGCAGCCAGCAACTTTAGAGGCGCATCATCAAGATCTAAACCCTTAATAATCGACACACCTTTGCCTTTTCGGCCTTTTGTTTCTTTGTGAATTCTGACAATCCCATCACCTTTTGGACGCTCAATGCTTGGGGCTTCAGGCTTAATACGGCCCGTTTCCGTTGAATATACAAGAGTCATAATATACTTCGTTCTTTGTTATTTTTTTAATTGAGTTTGTTGGGCTTCCGCTTTCTGTTTTGCAATCAGATAAGCTTCGATATGTTTTTGAATAGCAACTTTTGCTCCTTTGATCAAGCGGCCATTGAAAAAGCAATACCATCCATTGGGTTCTCCGGTATCATTTTTTAACATGAAACCGTTAAATTGCTCTTGAATTGTTTGTGCACTACCTTCCCGTTTTTTGCCAATCGATTCAAATTCACTTGGGTCAATCAGCGATGCAGTATCACAAAACCAATCAATACTTTTTTTTACTGCAGCGAGGTTTCCAGTTAAAACGTTTTTTTTGATCTGCACTTGCCAGATGTCTGGGGAGTTATCTGCAGATTTTAAAGTAAACCCTCGGTATGTAGTAATTGCCATGATGACCTACTTATTTTTGTCATTGATAGTTAAATAATAATTGTATCTTCTCGGTACGCAAGTATATTTAGTAACTAATTAGAAAGTTATAGTGCGTTAACATGAAAAGACCTCTTGTACAATTGACTGAAGCAAAACAGATCAAAGCTAAACTATTGGAATTTAAGCATCCTATCACACCACAGCAGCTTGCTCTATTGACCCAAGAACATTATCAAAAAAATTCATTACTCGCCTTCAGTAAAGATTGGAATATTTTCACTGAATTTTGCCAAAGAAAATCGGTAAACCCTTTACCGGCTTCCGTTACCGCCGTTAGATTATTTCTTGAAAGTGAAGCCAAGGTAAGAAAGTTTAGTACCATTAGACGTTACTCTGTCACTATCGGTATGATTCATTACTTACTGAATCAAAAAGATCCGACGTTGAATGTGCAAGTTCGTCAACTTCTTCAACGCTTAAGGGCGGAAAAATACGGCGATGAGAAACAGGCTGAATGTTTTACTCGTCAACACTTGGCATCACTTTATCAATTAATGGCCGAAAGCAATGAAAGTCTAGCAATACGTGATTTGGCTATCTATCACGTGATGTTTGAATGTGCCATGAAACGAGGAGAGCTTAAAAAGCTCAGCTTCAAAGATATAGCAGAAGATCATAGTCAACTTAGCATTGGCAATGAAATCTATCAATTATCCCCTTCAGCGCAGCAAATATTAGCTCGTTGGACGGCATTGATCTCTCAGCAAGATGGCGCAGTTTTTCGCTCGATTGATAGGCATGGCAATATCAATAATCAACCTTTAGATGATTCATCCATCTACCGTATATTAAGGCGTGCTGGTGATTTATTAGCTCTACCACATTTAAAATTTTCAGGTCAATCGACCCGAATTGGTGCCGTAAAAGAGCTAGCCGAACAAGGCTATCATACTAAAGATATTCAAAGTTTTGGGCGTTGGTTAAGCCCTGCGATGCCTAACCAATACTTAGGTAAATTACACACCGCAGAAGTTACTAAAATAAAATTTACTCGAATTAAACCTTGGACATAAGTGAGCGTTGGACACAATCAGCTAAAAAAACCGAGAATGAGTGGCCGTGGTGTTCCAGCATTTTCGGGAACATGGAAATGGGCGTCATTCCAGGAAAAGTATTCACTTCATTAAGATAAATTTCGCCTTGTAAGGTAAGGAAAAAGTCTATTCGAGCAAGATGCCTTAATTTCATATGCACAAAAACCTTCTCTGCACAGCGCTTAATGAGATCTCTTTGCTCTACAGTGATATTATCCGCAGCTACTTTAGTAATTGAATGACTATTGGCACTGTACTTCTCTTCATAGCTATAAAAAGCATCATCAGGAGCAATGATCTCGCCAGGCTGAGTAATATGGAGTTTTCCCCCAAGCTCATAAGCAGCAACCTCTAACTCTCGCGGTTTGACGGCTTGTTCAACCAGCACTTGATCAGAAAAGGTAAATGCATCATCAATTGCCTTGGCAATTTGCTGCCTATCGGTGACCTTGTAACAGCCAACCGATGAACCCTGCCGAGCCGCCTTGATAAATACAGAGCCCCATTTATCAAAAGCTAGCTGGGCTTGACGTAAAGCTTCATCGTTATTTTCTGTTAAAAATAAGTAGGGTGTATTAGGAATACCGAGTGCGTCATACCACAGTTTCGACGTGATTTTATTGAAACTATTACTGCTGGCTTCTGGTCCACATCCTAAATATGGGATACCGGCCAGCTCTAACATTGATTGGATATCGCCCGTTTCACCCGGATAGCCGTGGATGCAAGGCACAACAAAATCGATGTGACGAGAGCCATGATCGCTATTTAGTGAGGCAGAATTCGTATCAAGGTAAACCATATCACCGGAATCAGTAAACCACCCCGTGGGTTTCATCTCTACTCGAATCACGTCGAACGATGACGTTAACGTCAGTTGTTGCTGTAAATAATCAGCAGAAACTAGCGAGATCTCGTGTTCTGACGAGCCTCCACCACATAAAAGTAAAATTGTTGTTTTATTCATTAAACCGTTCCGTTACACCAAAATTTGGTTGCAGACCACAAGACCAACTGATGTGGCAACCACATTCATTCTATCGGCTATGATAGACAATTCAGCACAGAGGTACACCATAGAAAAGGATTTATTACCTAATCTTAGTTTAATTGTGTAGAGAATAAACAGCACAGGGGCAAAAGCCCCTGTTGTAGATGTTCATTAATTGAGTTTATTTAATGTAGGGAAGTCTGAATTTTTAATACTATCGATGCTCTTAACAAATGGTTTCAAGTCACGAAATTCTTCAGGTAATCCTTGCAAGGCATTCAATGCTTCCTGACGAGTGGCGTAATCACCATACAAAACCGTGTACCATTTAGTACCATTAACAACCTTGTAGTTTTCCCAAATTGGTTGGCCATCTTTAGGTAACTGATTAGCAAATTGATCAACTTTGGTTTGTGCGCCAACAGCGACAACTTGAATGGTAAAGCCATAACGTGGATTCATTGCCAATTGCTGCTCAGTTGGTGGAGCAATGGTAACTTTAGGTTTAGCTGGTGGCGTGGCTTTAACGATTTTTTGCTCTTCGGCAGGCGTCATTTTGATCACTTGAGCTTGAACATTGCGTTCGGATACTCCGTCAGCATTGCCCCTTTCTGAGACGATAGGTTTAGGAATATCGGCTACAGCAAACTCTTCCGTATGACTTTGAGTTGTTACATCCGTGATATAATTTTCCGAGGCACAGGCGGCGAGCAGCGCGCACAAACCAACAATCGCAATTCTTTTCATAAACCAATACACACCTTAGATAGAAAGTAATGTAAATCATGCCGATAGCGCGTCTTATAATCAAGTATAGGATGTCATTATCTCTGATTATCCTGTGATTTATGACACAAACTGGAAGAGAGATGATGTCATGAAGATCACATCCAGACTAAATACATCAACACCATCAGACAATTTTAACTAAAGTATTGTTCATAAGGCGGTATTGACCTTTGGTAAACATTTCACACCAGAGGCAAAACTTGGTTATTAGGCTCATTACCTGTTAGGTCTTCACATCATGAATTCTATCAACCCGCTACTTAATCCAAGATCTGTGGCTGTGATCGGCGCTTCAACGCGATCTTTTCGAGCGGGTAATATCGTTATGAAAAACCTACTTCAGGGCGGTTTCGATGGGGCAATTATGCCGGTGACGCCACGTTACCCATCGGTATGTGGCGTCTTGGCTTACAAAACCGTACTTGATTTACCTCTCGTCCCCGATATTGCGATTCTTTGTACTCATGCTTCTCGTAATCTACAACTCTTTAGCCAATTGGCAGAAAAAGGCGTCTCATGCGTTATCGTATTATCCGCCGATATGTACAGTGAAGATGCTCAACAGCACGAAATTCAGCAACAGTGCCTAACGATTGCCAAGCAAGCCGGAATTCGCGTACTAGGCCCTAATAGCCTTGGGATTATTCTGCCCTGGATACATTTCAATGGCTCATTTTCTCCGGTTAATGCCTTAAAGGGACATATTGCTTTTATCTCCCAATCGGCTGCGGTATGCACGACGATTCTCGATTGGGCCAATGATAAACAAATTGGCTTTTCGGCTTTTGTTTCCCTAGGCAACGCCTGCGATATCGACTTCGCCGATTTGCTCGATTCGCTCAGTATCGACAAACACACTCATGCTATTTTGTTGTATGTCGATACCATCAAAGATGCACGTCGCTTTTTATCCGCAGCACGTGCCGCGTCTCGTAATCGACGAATACTTGTTTTAAAAGGGGGTAGAACCGCGGCAGGACGAAAGGCAGCTAAAATACACACTGGAGGCGAAGATACCCTAGATATTATTTATGACTCTGCCATTCGCAGAACCGGTATGCTGAGGGTTAATAATACGCATGAGCTGTTTGCCGCCGTTGAAACGTTAACTCATGCCGTACCACTCCAAGGCGAGCGACTGGCAATCATCACTAATGGTGGTGGACCTGCTATTATGGCCGTCGATACGTTGCTCGAACGTGGGGGGAAATTAGCACAATTAAATCCAACCGTTTATCAACAGCTTGATCAATGCCTTCCACGTAGTTGGTCGCAAAACAACCCAATAGATATTGTTGGAGATGCTGACCACATTCGTTATGTTAATGCGTTAAAAGCAGTGCTTGATAGTGATGATATCGATGCCATTCTGATTATGCACTCTCCTTCCGCCATCGCGCACTCAGAGCAAACAGCAATGGCTATTGTTGAGGTGATCAAAACTCACCCTCGGGCGAGGCGTTTTAATATTCTGACCAATTGGTCTGGGGAACTCACCGCTCGCCCGGCTCGGCACATTTTTACTCAAGCTGGCATCCCGACCTACCGCACCCCAGAAAGTGCGGTCGTGGCCTTCATGCATTTGGTTGAATTTAGGCGTAACCAAAAACAGCTGATGGAAACCCCGACGACCACTGAGTTGGTGACCGCGTCAGAAATCAATAGCGCCAAAGCGTGGATAGCCGAGCATTTAAGCGAACAAGAAAGTGTGCACATTGATACTCATCAAATAGGTACGTTCCTCAAATGCTTTCATTTTAATGTGTTACCTACCTGGATAGCTTCAGACAGTAGCGAGGCGGTACACATAGCAGAAACGATTGGCTATCCGGTTGCGGTAAAATTGCGATCTCCAGATATTAGTCATAAATCCGACGTGCAAGGCGTTATGCTTAACCTACGCAACCGTAACGAAGTGGCTAATGCCGCGCAATCGATCCTTGATAGAACTCAACTCTCCTATCCGGCAGCCAGAGTGTATGGCTTGTTAGTGCAAGCGATGGCCAAACTGGCTGGAGGGGAAGAACTGCGTATTAAAGTCAAACACGATGCTATTTTTGGTCCAGTGATTTTACTGGGCCAAGGAGGATCAGAGTGGGAGGAATCACTGGATGCGGTCGCGGCATTACCACCATTAAACATGACACTGGCAAGATACTTAATTGTTCGAGCGCTACGCAGCGGTAAAATTCGTTTGCAAAAACAACCAGTTCCTATTGATATTGACGGTTTATCCGAGTTTTTAGTCCGAATCTCCCAACTGATTATTGAATGTCCACAAGTACACGAATTAGATATTCACCCTTTGCTGGTCAATGGCGATCAATTTACGATTCTAGATGCCGATTTGATATTACAGCGTTTCGAAGGGGATGCACAAAGTCGATTAGCTATTCGCCCCTATCCTTCTGAATTGGTCGAAAATATCATAGCTAAAGATGGGGAGCCGCTAACGATTCGACCGATTCTCCCCGAAGATGAGCCACAACATGCCGCTTTTATCAATCGAGTTTCAAAAGAAGATCTATACAAACGTTTTTTTTCGGATGTCGGTGAGTTTAATCACGAAGCCCTAGCCAACTTTACCCAAATTGATTATGACCGAGAGATGGCTTTTGTTGCTGTCAGCCATAAAACCTCACCAGCAGAGATCATTGGTGTCTCACGAGCATTAATCAACCATGATAACAGTGATGCTGAATTTGCCATTTTGATCCGCTCCGATCTTAAAGGCAAAGGGCTCGGATCATTGTTAATGAAAAAGATCATTGATTACTGCCAAGCGAAAGGGACTGCCCGCATCTCAGGTATGACCATGCCTAGCAATAAAGGGATGCTTAATTTAGCCCAAAAACTGGGCTTTAGTATCGAGATCCACTTTGAAGATGGAACGGCAGACATGGTCTTGACCCTAACCGAACCGTAAACCAATACTCTGGTAGATCAAACAAGATCCCAATGTTTTTTCAAATATTGAATACACCACGATTTTGCTTCACCAGTCGTGTTTCTGCGCCAAGCCATAACAATATCAATGTGTTTATCTGCACTACCGGATATTTTTTTCAATTGCCCACTGGCAATTAACGGTTGTGCAGTTTGTATCGGCAAAGTACCAATACCTAATCCTTCCACCAGCGCTTGGCACTTGGCATTAAAATTACTCACCGTTAAACGCGGCTGCTTTTCTAAAATATTGACACTCATCGCTGGTTGTTCACGCGCTGTATCGGCAATCGCAATCACTCGATACTTTTGTCGAGCCTGCTCATCAAATTCGCCACGGCGGCGATGAACATAATGATCGCTCGCGGCAACCCAAATCAGTGACATTGAGCCTAATCGCTCCGATTTTACCTCTTGCGGTAAACTGTCTATCTTGGGGCAAATCAGTAAATCTGCTCTTCCTGTAGCGAGAGACTCCCAACTTCCGGCTAAAATCTCTTCTTGTAGACGAATTCGAGTTTTACTGACATTACCTAATGCATCCACCAAAGGAAAAAAGTTCGCGACCGGAATGATGCCATCAAAAGCCAATGTAATATCTAGCTCCCAGCCGTTAGCAAGTAATGTCGCATCGTTAACTAGCTTCTCGGCGGCGGACAAAATGGTTCGCCCACGCTCAAGGATCAACCGTCCAGCATCAGTAAAACTGGCTTTATGACCAGAGCGATCAAAAATCATCATATCCAAATCTTGTTCAAGCTTTTGAATTTGATAACTCAATGAGCTTGGTGCACGGTTCAGCTCATTGGCCGCCGCGGCAAAACTGCCCCGCCGCTCAATCGCATCTAGGATATGTAGTGCTTCTAAAGTAATCGGGCTTTGCATCTCTTTTTTCCTCATACAAGATCGGTGATTTGACGATCGTTTTACTCTGGTTTTACCCATACTTGGCTAAAATCAAACCAACCTAAGGCATTGCACTTTGCATTTTGTAACGCACCACATTGATCTTTATTCACCCCTAACCAGCAATGAAACATTGGAATGATCTGTTTACTGGCGACTAAGGACTTACCGAGCTCTTGAGCGGGAAAAGGGATTGATTCATCGCTCGCACGCCATTGATCAATCAATCCAGACCAACGATAAAAATCCTCAACTTGACTCATTGGTTCAATATCAGAGTAATCCAATAACCAGCCAGCCAGTGCATCATCCCGATGGTTCGCAATACCCATAGCTTTGATCCAAATGTCTACCTGATCGACATCATCGACGGTTAATTCATATTTAATGAAGCTGACGTCTATACCATCTTCTTTAAGTAGGCGTTCAATACACTTCGCTAAAGTAGGAAACATAGGATGTTGAGCATGATAAGCAACCGTAACGGTTTTACCGATTGGTGGTTCAACGGCTGACATTGGCCCATTTTGATGATACCAACCCGGCTTTAATCCATAAGCAGGCAATACGCCCAGTTCAACCACCTTTTCTTCTGGTAACAAACGAAATAAATTCAGCGCACTGAGTTTGGTTTGTAAATAATTAGCCCAAGTCTCATTAGACGCAATCCCGTTACGACGATTGAGTAATAAGTAAGTGCAACCTGGATCGAGTTCAACATCTTCACTAAATGAACCGCGCTGACTTTTTATCGGGTGCGTTAAGCTCGGAAATACCATTGAGGAGTGCACTTCATCAATAACCCATACTTCGACACGGTCCAGCAACGGACGAAAACCAAAATAGCCATCAAATGCTTGTAGCACTAGTCTTTTTTCGTCATTAATCAAAACCTTATAAGGGCCACTACCTATTGGTTTTTGATCAAAATCATCCGCTCTTAATGACTCTGGCAATAAAATTTTTGCACAAGATTCTGCCAATAATAGCGGTAAACGAGTATCGGGTTTAGCTAGATGAATATCGACAACCCAATCATCAGGAGTCGTAATGGCGTCAATGTGTGCAAACAAATTGACCAAACGTAATTGCCATAGACTCTGCACCACTATCTCAGTGGTCATTAATTCACCGTTATGAAAACGTACTCCTGGACGTAAATAAAACCGCCAGTGTGTTGAGCTTAACGCTTGCCAGTGATGCGCAAGATCCGCTTGCAGCTGTTCCTCTTCATCTAAACGAGTCAAACCTGAATAAATTTGTCGCGCAATATGCAGCTCAGATCGGCGCATCGGCTTCGTAGGATTAAGCATAGAGAGTGGCCGATAATACGGCAAGCGCACCACTTGTAAGCCTTCTTGGTGTTGTACACCTAGATAACTTTGGATAACTTGAGTTAACTTAGCGGCATCTTGATCCAATACCGCCAGCGCTTGACCTATCTTGCCTTCTTGCAGATAACGACGAGCAAGGTTTTCACTGACATCTGCCCGACTACGTTTAAAAATAAGCTGTGAGAGTTTGCCGCGTCCTGGAGCGGGATGCCATTCAATCCATCCCTCATCTTCTAATTTATTAAGTACAATACGCGCATTACGTCGAGTGCAAAATAAAATGTCGGTAATATCGTCTAATTGTGTCTCTGCATCTTGACCATGAAAATGAGCAAATAAGGTTTCAAACTGGACACGTAAGCGAGGGCTACTCATAAAGGAGGAAACTCTATATCTTAAAAACTTACTACAGTTTCCTCTATTTAGGTCCTTCAGTGCAAGAGCAGGCCAGCAGTTTAGGAGATATCGCAACCTAAAGATTGAGCAAGTTCAGATAATTGTTCGTTGTTATCGAGTTTAACTGACCATTTTACACCGCCACTGTTGGCCAGCATTACATTTGCGCCTCTGCCAAGTAAAGTGACATTGTCACTTGAAGATTGTAGACTAATTGAATGCTCACCCAGTAAGCGCACCACCACTTCATGTGCGGTGGCAATAATTTTCCCACCGGAAAATTCAATCATCATTCGATTGCCTCGCTATCTTGCCTAACTTTATTACGCTGCTGTTTGACCGCCAACGTTAAACGACTGACACAAACTAAGCGGCCTTGTTCATCGGTAATATCTATCTGCCAAACTTGAGTGGAAATACCGAGATGGATAGGTTTCGCCGTGCCAATTACCTCACCTTGTCGCATGGCCCGTAAGTGATTAGCATTAATGTCTAATCCTACGCAATAGCGAGTCTCATCGACGGCAAAATTACCGGCAATGGAGCCTAAGGTTTCGGCTAAAACCACTGAGGCTCCGCCATGCAACATACCCAATGGTTGATGTGTATACGAACAGACAGGCATGGTTGCCGAAATAGAGTTTTCCGTGATCTCGGTATAAATAATATTCAAATGCTCCATCATAGTATTTTTTGACGTGGCATTTAATCGCTCTAAGCTGATTGGCTTTTTCCAAATTTCCATGTTCACCCTTAATAAAATACATCAATAGCCGTCAACAACGCGTATCCAGCAATATTGCATCTCCAATAAACTTGGGTATATTGTACAACCACTTGGCTATCTATCCTACCGAGTCATTATAGGGATGATTATGATTAAGGATGTGTTATGCGTTTAAGAATAAAAATCTTAAGCTTAACGATGACGTTGATTGGTTTAACCGCCTGCAGCGCTTCGCCAACTGGGCGCAACCAGCTATTGCTGTTCTCGAATACCCAAATGAGCACACTCGGTGTGCAATCTTTTAGTCAAATGAAAAGTGAGTTGCCGATCAGTCAAGATGCGGCCTTGACTCGCTACGTACAATGCGTCACCGATGCCCTTCTTCAGTACGTCCCAGCACAGCCTAGCGTCGAGCAATGGGAAGTTGTCCTGTTTGATAGTCCACAAGTGAATGCTTTTGCCCTACCTGGCGGCAAAATCGGAGTCTATACCGGATTACTAAGCGTTGCCGTCAATCAAGATCAACTGGCAACGGTGATTGGTCATGAAATTGCTCATGTACTTGCCAATCATAGTAATGAACGCCTCTCTCAAGCCCAACTGGCCAATGTCGGATTACAAGTCACTGATGTTGCTTTAGGAGCTTCAGAATATGCACAATATCGTGATTTGACCATGGCGGCTTTAGGTGTCGGTGTTCAATATGGCGTGATTATGCCTTATGGCCGCCGCCAAGAATCAGAAGCGGATCGCTTAGGATTAACCTTAATGGCCCAAGCTGGGTTTGATCCGACACAAAGTATCGAACTATGGCGAAATATGGCAAGAGCTTCGATGGGACAACAACCCCCTGAGCTACTATCGACCCATCCTTCCCACAGCACACGCATTAATGATCTGGCTGCGAAGATATCAACATTGCCAGATACCACTCGACAAGCGCCCAATTGTGGACCATAAACTAACATCTCGTTCAAAACGGCTTTAATTACCTTCAGATCCCCGGGAAACACTGAACATTCTCGGGGTATAGCCCTTCCAATCGTAGGCATAAAGTGGATAATACCCGCGAACTTAACTTTATAGAGGTGGGAATCAATGTCTACTGAAGCAACTTTACTCGAACGCTGTGACTCAAAATGTGAACTGTGCGCGGCACAAAGCTCACTTTCTCCTTATGTGGTTGCGCCACATACACAGATCACCGTCGATCACGCTATCATGCTTTGCGCCACCTGCAGCTCACAAATCGAACAACCTGAAACGATGGACGCGAATCACTGGCGCTGTCTAAATGACAGTATGTGGAGCCAAGTAGCACCTGTTCAGGTAATGGCATGGCGTCAACTCAAGCGTTTATCCGCAGCAGAGAGCTGGGCGCAAGATTTGCTCGATATGATGTATATGGAAGAAGATCTTCAAAAATGGGCCGAAATCGGTATGAACGATGATGAAGATAAGCCCCGTGACGTGAATGGTGTTGAACTCAAAAAAGGCGATGACATCACGGTAATCAAAGATCTTCCAGTGAAAGGCTCAAGCATGGTAATCAAACAAGGAACGGCGGTACGTGGTATTAACTTAACCGATGATCCAAAGCACATTCAGGGTAAAGTTAATGGTCAAACTATGTACATTATCGCTGAGTATTGCCGCAAGAAATAAGCAACTTTGTGCTTATCTTTGGTAAGCGCTAAATGTATATAGCAAAAAGCCGACGTTTTCGTCGGCTTTTGTCTTTTAACAACTTGTCTTTTTGCTTAACGTGTTAATCCAATATCACGTTGAATATGGCTAGATAATTCTGCGGTGTGGTAGTACGTTGCTTGTTTTGTTTCCACAAAAAGAATATCCACCAAATGAGCTATCAATCCTTTGAAGTTAACCGCATAGGTTTTTTTATCCATAGAGGTTGGTGCTGTTAAAGTACCTAAACGCATTGCTTGTGCCATGTGAGCCTCTCTTAATTCGGTAACTTATTTGCGCGCATTTTAAGCAAGCTATTGCTACAAAAGAAGTGACAAAATTTGTCATTTCGA
Source organism: Vibrio sp. 11986-1-5 (assembly GCF_963878025.1). NCBI lineage: Bacteria > Pseudomonadati > Pseudomonadota > Gammaproteobacteria > Vibrionales > Vibrionaceae > Vibrio > Vibrio sp. 11986-1-5. Next base: position 407,442 of record NZ_CAWNVW010000033.1, on the reverse strand, counting down.
ATTAAAAAAACTAATGAAACAACCCTATAACAACTGCGGAATATATATTCAATGTAATCGCATTTAAAACTGATATTTGACCATCCTATGCATAAGAACAATCCGCTCCACGACTTTCTAGATACTTCATTAACAAATATTTTACTCTCGCGGAAAGTCACTATTTTCTAACTTAATAACAGCAGCTTGAGATCGAGCCTGCCCTTTAACAAGTGATGCGATGATCGCAAATAGCATAGTGGTTAATAGCACCGACAATGATATCCAAGTTGGTATTTCCCAACGAGAACCAACCAGTAACATTTTTACGCCAATAAACATCATAATGAATGCTAAAGCCGGTTTTAAATAGATAAACTTATCCAGCAAGCCTTGTAAAACAAAAAATAATGAACGCAAGCCAAGCAAAGCAAAAACGTTAGCGGCGAGCACGAGAAAAGGCTCTCTCGTCACTGCAAAGATGGCTGGAATAGAATCCAGTGCAAACATCACGTCCATACAGGCGATCACACCAACAACGATCAACATCGGAGTAACCCACCAACGTTTGCCAACACGTACCCAAAGTGCATGTCCTTGGTATTGATTCGTTACTCGACAGCAACGTCGGATGATTTTTTCTGCTAATGGATTAGCGTGACTCGCTGGCTTTTCTCGTAATAACTGCACACCCGTCCACATTAAGAACAGAGCAAACACATACAATAAGCCATGATATTGTTCGAGTAATTGAGCACCAACGATAATCATCACCGCACGCAACACAAGAGCACCAATCACTCCGAACAAAAGAGCTCTTGGACGAAGCGACTCCGGCACGGCGTATTGATGAAAAATAATCGCAAAGACAAACAAATTATCAATACTAAGTGATTTCTCGAGTAGATAACCGGTTAGAAAAGCTAATGTTGCTTGCGAGGCGCTGTAAGAGCTATGAACAGCATAATCATCCCAAAAGAGATAAAGGACTGCCGCAAACAAAAACGCGAGTAAAATCCAGACCACGCTCCAGCTTAACGCGCGTTGCAGGGTAATTCGGTTACCACGAGTTTGCCAAATATCCATAGCAACCAGAGCAAAGGTTAACAACGTAAACGAAATATAGATGATCGGGGTCATGATTCCTCCACAGGCGGAAGGAAAACGGATTCTCGATAGGAAAACGACACCTTCCGCATACCAGTTAGTTCACTGCCTAAATCAGCAGTATGGAATGCGTTGGTCTCGTCGAAATAGAAGTGGTAAAACAGACTATTTATATTTGCCGGATAAGCGATGCTTAACGTGATGACGACAAATAAACAAATGGCGACTACTCCCCAAACGTCGCCATTTTATGCTGAGTCGCTACTTTCGTCTAGAGTTTATAGCAATTAAACACCTGCAAAGGGCAAAACATACACTAAACCTGCCCATAAACTAATCCAAACAACCACCACTAAAGCATCTAACCAGTCTTTACTCCACATTGGCTTCTCCCCTGTTTGAGTCACAGCACACAATGCTTTGCAAAGAACACGCCATATTAACGTGTGTATTGTCCCGTTTCTTGTCGTTCAGCGTCATTACTGAGTATCGAAGGATTATCGGTTAAAAACTCAATAAAGGCATCGGCCATGGAAATCGTAGTTATCTTTCCTTCCCCTTTCATTTCTGTCAGTCCTTGGTAGCCTTCTTTCCCTTTCATAGTGTAAGCAGAGGAAGTTCCCCAATATTCCTGTTCCGCTTGCACAGGATGCCACTGCCCCTTTTGCCAGATCTGTAAATTGGTGATTCGCTCTCCAAGTGGTCGTTCGGGCAGATATTCAAAGGAAAGGTGATGGGTATAAGGATAACTTCCCGCTCCGGTGCCCTCGACACCATTATTTAAAGCGTTATTAATTGCCCCTTCAAGGGCTTTAGCCAGGCTTTTACCTTTTAAACGATAGACGCCAATCGGCACGGCAAACGGAAGCAACTTTCCGGCAATATCGGCAACAGAAACAGCACCAGCAGATAAAGAGGTTCTCACACCGCCCGCATTATGAATTGCAAACTGAACCGGATAGCCACGTTTACGCATCACATGCATAAAGGCTCTGGCGACTAAAGGAGCCAATTCACTGGGGCCTTCTTGATCGGGAATACGCACATGGCGTAGTGCTTGAGTAGCATGACCAATGATTTGCTGCTGCAACTCTCGCACGCGAGGAATGTATTTATTGCGCAAAATAGCATGCACTTGCGGATCTTTTTTACACACCACGACATTAGGGTGGTTGTTGACAAAATCACAGGCATCGAGATAAGCAGAATCACTGCCTGCTTCACTCATGCTCGCATCAAGGAATAATCGTCGACCCAGCAATAACTCATTACGCCCTGAGAAATTCACTACGTTGCCTTGTTCATCAAAGTCTATCTGGCAGTGGCCTAACGCCAATGCATACAGCCCAGCTTGAACAACGTAAGTTTGGTTAATTTTTTGTCCATAGGATTCCTCACAACTTAAACCTAGTGAGCTAAAATCACCTTGCAATACGTGAGTATGACCACCAACGATTAAACTTATCCCATCAACCTTAGCCGCTAACTCTTTGTCAGCTTCATAGCCTAAGTGGCTGACGAGAATAATTTTATTAATCCCAGCATTGTGGATCTGTTGAATGGTATTCTTAGCTGTTTCTAAGGCGTTGATAAATGGTGTATCAGCATCTGGGTTGGCTATATCATCCATTTTATCCAAAGATAAACCAAAGAGAGCGATATCACTCCCCTGCGCGGATTTAACAATCCATCGAGCGCACTGCTTATCAACATCAAAAGCATGCACACGCGGGTTAATCGCTAAACGGTGAGGTTTATCTTCATGCTCTTGCGATAAATCCCAATTACCGGCAAGTAAAGGAAATTGGATACGCTCAGCAAATTGCGCCACCGGATCATTACCCATATCCAGCTCGTGATTCCCTAAAGTCATAGCATCAAGGCCCAGTGAATTGAGCATTTCCGCGTTTGCTAATCCTTTGAATAACGAAAAATAGAGCGTGCCTTGGAAACAATCGCCAGCGTGAACCAAGATAAATTCTCTCTGCATCCGCTTAGCATCCGCTCTTAACTGCTCAACGCGAGTGGCAATACGCGCAAAACCGCCAGCACTGACAAAAGGCGTCATGGTCTGCCCATCAATATTTAAGGTCAGTTGTAATGATGTTGGCTCAAAATAAGAATGGGTATCATTGATATGAGCCAGAGTGATTGATGTAATATTTTTTATTTTTTTCATAACTTTCTCTCTCTTTCGCGCTCATCCTAGCGGAAAAATCATGACAGAATCGTGACTTTTATGAAATAGGTTTGCAAAAAAAGTGCTCAACTGTCCTATTGTTTATTACGTAACACGGGATAAAAGGGATGAATTTGTGAGATGAGGACAAGTTTCAAGCCTTAACAGTCTGCTTTTTCAGACTTTTTCCTTTATGCTAAAAGAAAAGCTCAGCGCAAGCAGGCACGCGTTGAGAAAAAGGACCTTGCCGATGCATCTAGAACGTATTGAAATATCAGGATTTCGTGGCATTCGCCGTTTATCACTCGCTTTCGATGAGTTAACCACCCTCATTGGGGAGAATACATGGGGCAAATCCTCGTTATTGGATGCACTCTCGATCATGCTACCTGCCGATGGTCGGCCTTACCAGTTCGAATTGCAAGATTTCCATGTCGATTATTCTGTCTCTCATCCCCAAACCCAAGACATTCAAATCATTTTAAGTTTTGTCACCACAGAACCTCGCGAACATCGAGCTGGGCGTTATCGCAAGCTGAAACCCGTGTGGCGACAAGACGAACAGGGTAATCAACGAATCATTTATCGTGTCAGTGGAACGCGAATACAATACGATATCTCAACGGATTATGCTTTTTTAGATTTAGACGGTAATCCTATTTTAGTTCATAACAGTGCACAAATCGCTCACACGCTCATGAGTTTACATCCGGTGATCCGATTGCGAGATTCTCGACAATTTGAACGCCCTTTCGTCGAAGGTAACGGCAAAAATACCCGTGTTGAAAAACGAATCAGTAACACATGTCGCCGTCTAATGGCCATTCCTGGTCATGTTAATAAAGGTGAAATGCGCAGTAGCCTGAGTGCTATGCAAGCTTTAGTCGAACATTATTTTTCTTTTAAAGATCAAAAACGCAAAAATCCACGTCGTGAGCGCGAAAGCTTAGTTTACGCCTCTCCAAGTAATGATAAAAGCTTAACGCAAATTGTCGATGAAACCAAAAATCGTCAAACGCGGCTGCTACTGCTCGGGCTGCTTAATGCCTATCTTCAAGCAAAAGGACCGAATGATCTTCGTCGCTATGCGCGACCGATTTTAATCGTTGAGGATCCAGAAGGACGTTTACACCCCACTCACTTAGCCAGAGCTTGGAGCCTTTTGGAGTTGTTACCGATGCAAAAGATCTTAACCACCAACAGTGGTGATCTTCTCGGTTCTGTGCCACTACATTCGATCCGCCGTTTAGTCCGACAGTCAGATAAAACGATCGCTACCAGTATGCCTATTCATGGCGTTAGCCGAGATGAGTTAAGAAGAATTGGTTTCCATATTCGCTTTCATCGTTCTGGTGCACTCTTTGCGCGCTGTTGGCTACTGGTAGAAGGCGAAACTGAAGTCTGGTTATTCAGTGAATTAGCGAGACAATGTGGTTATAACTTGGCTGCAGAAGGCGTACAAATTATCGAGTTTGCTCAATCAGGGTTAAAGTCATTGATCAAAGTGGCCAAAGCTTTTTCGATTGAGTGGCATGTGGTTACCGACGGCGATCCTGCAGGTAAAAAGTATGCGGCAACAGTGATCAGTATGCTAGGCAATGATCAACCTCGAGATCGGTTAACCGAACTTCCTGATCGTGATATCGAGCATTTTCTCTATTCTCACGGCTTTGAAGACTTTTTTAAAGACATGGTCAAGATCCCTCATGATCATCCTATTCCGGCTAAAAAAGTGGTTAGCCGCGTGCTCAAAAAACACGCAAAGCCTGACCTAGCTCTAGCGATAGTTTCTCACTGCGATAAAAATGGTCTTGAATCTATCCCGGTCTTACTACGCTGGACACTAAAACGTGTCATTACAATGGCAAATGGCAGCAGTTAGAGCCAAAATCAATTAGAACCTAAATCAACCAAAAAAAGCACAGCCATTAATGTTAGGCTGTGCTCAGTATCAAAGGAGCAAAACAGTCACATTTAGGGGAAATATGAATGTTGATATCAGAAAAGATGATATGACGTCATTGATACAAAAATAAGCAAGGCAACCATCGTATTTTGGATAATGGCTCCATTATCAAATAAACGGTTTAACTGACCCGATTGATGGATTTTAAGCGTTTAGTTTGAGAAGCACTTTGTGCGCGTTGATGAAGCCATACCCCGCTCGTTTTCATCAAATAACCAAAAATACCGCCAAGCAGTAAAGAAGGGATCACTAAGGGCCATTGTTCTGCTGCTGCAAACGTCGCACAAGATCCAATAAAGGTACCGGGAATATAAGCGAGCCAACTTTTACTGGCTTGAATACACATCATAAAGGCAACGATTGCAGTGATGATATAACCTAATACATCAACACCCATCCACGAAGAGCTGTAGATAATCACTAACGCCCAAAAAACCCCGCTGATGTTGCACAGTAAACTTTGCAGTAATCCTCTGATCCCTTCATTCGGGGTAGCAAAAAAACTGGTACAACCTAAAAAACCAGCCCAAGAGAGAAGCCCTAACGACACAGCAATCCATCCCCAAATACCGGATAAGATCCCCGTCGTCAGTGAAATAGCAAACAATATATTCATGATCCTCTCCGCAGCTAGCCGCTTGAAAACAACGTTATCAACAAGCGGCATAGTAAAGGGGAACCCACACAATAACTAGTGATCATGAACACATATTTGAGGTAACGAATGAAGCTTAATACATAAATTTGTGACGCAAACGGTAAATCAACATATTTTGAAACTAAAGAACATAAGGCTTACCCTTCATCATCCGTAATCCTTCACGACGAATACACTCAGCTAACGGGTTTTCAGCCATATCTGCTCGCCAAATAAAAGTTAGCGTTCTTTCCATGCTTAACTGAGGGACATTCAGCGCGACCAACTGACCATTTTGAATAAATCGTTCGACATCCAAATAAGGCAAACAGGTTAAATAGGGACCATTTTCTACTAAACTACGCAGTACTGGAACATGCTCATATTCACGCCATACATCCAAATCAGGGATAAGCTTATGTATGGCACTCTCAAAGATGCCACGAGTACCTGAGCCCTGCTCACGCAATACCCATTTTGCCTGTTCTAGCTGAGCTAAACTCACCACATCACGTTTCGCAAACGGATGATGAGCGGAAGCCACAATACACAAGTGATCTCGACACCAAACTTCTTGAAGAATTCGGCTATCATCACAGCGACCTTCGATAATACCTAAGTCATAGCGATAGTCTAAAATACCGTCAATCACACTCTGGGTACTTCTGACGCCCAGCTCTATACGAATCTCTGGAAAATCACTATCAATAATACTGATAAGATCGGGGACAAGATGCTCGGCAGGGGTTTGACTCGCACCAAGACGAATCTCTCCACTCAATAAATGCTGATCATAAAAGCCCATTTCAATTTGTTGAGCATCTTGCAGTAAGCGTTTCGCTTTCGGACGCAACCACATCCCCCAATGGGTCAGTGCCATCTGCTTGCCTTGACGTTCAAATAGTGGACGTCCTAACATTTTTTCTAGCTGTGCGAGCGACATACTGGTGGCCGACTGAGTTAAGGCGAGTTTATCTGCCGCGACACTGACACTACCGGAATCCGCTACCGCATCGAAAACGGCCAACTGTTTTAATGAATATCGCACTCTCCATCCTTTTTATAACCATCATTACCCTGCCCATAATGAGCAATTCGTTTCATTTTACTGGCTCACCCAACTATATCAATAAAATTGATAGGGTAACCAAGAATTATCCATTTTACCGCCCTGCTCGTCTGCCCTAGTCTGGTTTGGTAACAACCCATACGGCGTTGTTTAATTTGTCAGGAGGTAATTATGAATGTGAGTCTGGAGAGCGCGTATGTCGACAGCCAACGCTGAAAATCAACACTATTTTTCACCCTATGAAATGATGGCTGAAGCAGAAAAATTTGCTTTAAGTAAAGCGCAAAAGACCAGTGGACTGACGCTAAGTTTAGCGGTGATGGCTGGTGCGTTTATTGGCTTAGCTTTTCTGTTTTACATTACCGTCACGACAGGCAGTGAAAGTGCAGGCTGGGGATTAAGCCGCCTTGCTGGTGGCCTTGCTTTTAGTATGGGGCTAATACTGATTGTCATTTGTGGCGGTGAGCTATTCACCAGCTCAGTACTATCGAGCATTTCATGGGCGAATAAACACATAAGCTTTAGCAAAATGCTCGCTATCTGGGGCAAAGTATACATTGGTAATTTTATTGGTGCGATGTTCCTACTCTTATTGGTGGCGGCGGCTGGCTTGTATCAATTAGATAACGGTCAATGGGGGCTTAATGCGCTAAATATCGCTCAACATAAACTGCATCATACGGCTGTTCAAGCTTTCGCCTTAGGGGTGCTTTGTAACCTTTTGGTATGTTTAGCCATCTGGTTAACCTTTAGTTCAGCCAATGCAATGACAAAAGCTGCGATGACAATATTGCCAGTAGCGATGTTTGTCTCTAGTGGCTTTGAGCACTGTGTGGCCAATATGTTCATGATCCCTTTAGGTATTGTGATTCATGCCTTTGCTCCAGAAAGCTTCTGGATACAGGTCGGCAGCACTCCTGCTCAATACGCCGACCTCAATATCTCTGCTTTTATTACGGCCAATCTTATCCCTGTCACTTTAGGAAATATTGTCGGCGGTGCCGTTTTGGTTGGTTTAGCGAATTGGTCAATCTATCGTCGCCCACACTTAAAAGCCGCTCATGTGAGCACCATAACAAAAACTACCCCTCTTCAGTCGGTTAAGGAAACTACTATGAAAAACGCAATTATCGTTCAAGATATGATGGATAAAAAAGCCATTACTCTCAGTGCAGAGACTCCAGTACCATCTGCTATCGATACTCTACTGGATAATTATCTTACCGCCGCTCCTGTCATCGATCGCCAAGGTCGTTTGATCGGCATGTTCTCAGCTCACGATGTGATGGTCGAACTATGGTGCCAAGACTATTTGCCGAATGCAGAACAAAAAGTGGTTGATTTAATGACTCGTGATGTAATTGCTATTAATGCGAGTGATAGTTTAGTTGATGTGGCAGAGTTCTTTTGCATCGACAAAGAGCAACTTTTCCCAACGACCAGCATGGGTATTGCCACTCGATTTAATGCGCTGTCCGTTGAAGAGCGTGCAAAAAGTATGAAAGTCAGTAAACCCCATGTGCTGCCTGTTTTAGATAAAGGGCAATTTGTCGGAGTTCTGAATCGCAATAATGTGTTGGCCGAGTTACGTGCAATTTATGGTGAACGAGTGACTGCGGTTAAAACAGAAAAAGAGTTAGCAAGAGCCTAAGCGATAATCACCCCATCGCAATGTTAATGCAGTAGAAAAAAATTCCCTGAATACTCAGGGAATTTTTCCATTTAGAGACTCAAATAAAAATCAGCACAGCGATTATTTTTTGATGCCTTCAACGTGCAGCTCCATGTCAACGTAACTTGATGGGCCAACCACTTTAATCGCGAAGTCTTTTAATTCTAGACGAGTCGTACCCATGAATCCGGCACGCTGTCCACCCCAAGGGTCCGTACCTGCACCAATAAACTGAGCATCGATAGTAATTGGCTTAGTATGGCCATGCAGAGTAAGATCACCAGTAATCGCTAAGTTACCATCGCCTTTATCCACCACCTGAGTACTGGTAAATGTCGCGGTGGAAAATTGCGAGGCATTGATAAAATCTGCGCTACGGATATGACGATCTCGCTCAGCATGATTAGAATCGAGACTGCGTGTATCAACATTTACCGTAACTTTTGAAGCTGCAATATTCTCAGGATCATAAGAAAACTCACCATTAAAGGTATTAAAACGACCTTTAATATAACTAAAACCTAAATGGTTCACTTTAAAGTTGATAGAAGCATGAGCTCCTTGAGTATCGATTACATAGTCAGCAGCGTTAGCACTAAAAGGTAATGCCAAAGCGAACGCTAATCCAAGTAAGCTCTTTTTCATTTTTTTGCTCCTGTCATTTTACGTAATGTATTGTCTTTATTGATAAAGTGATGTTTCAGTGCAGCTAAGGCATGAATAGAAACCATGATGATCAAAAACCAAGCGGCATAAAAATGAACATCACCTGAAATATCTGTCTGTCTTGGAAACAAACTACCAAGGCTAGGTACAGTGAACCAATCGAACACCGAAATGCCCCGACCATCGGCAGTAGAAATTAAGTAACCAGAAATAAAGATCACTGCCAAATTTACATAGATAAGCTTATGAACAATTTTGGCAGCGATACGCTCAAGTGGTTTACCTTCTACTGAAGGTGACGGCGTCACTAACTTCCAAATAAAACGAAATAAGGTTAACCCTGCCAGCAATATGCCAATTGACTTGTGCCAATGCGGAACCGTGTGATACCACTGGCTATAGTAGGATAAATCAACCATCCATAGGCCCGCGGCAAACATACCAATGACAACAACAGCGGATAGCCAATGAATAATTTGCAACGGTCGATTGTAATGTGTCACTTGGGTCTTCATAGGATTTCTCTGTGTAAAAGTGCCGAGTTGATACATCTTGATAACAGAGTATTTACCATTTGCTCCGTTCTGGATAGACAAGGCACTTGATGATGTTGTTCAATTTATTTGAAGAAACTTTTTCATGCCATATTTCACACAGTGTGACTGACACCGAAGAACAAATCATTGTTTAATTTCAACGAGTTAATGAAATTGGCTTATATGCACTTCAACTTAAATGGTAACATTATGAAATACATTGCCTTGATATGCTTTCGCTTGACTCAGAAAAATGAAAAGAAAAATGTATGCTAAAGCACACTCTACACTGCTTTCAGTTGCCAAGATCAGCGCGATTGCTTCATCATGCTGGTAATGATGCTGATCTTTTCATCAGAGCCAACTGATTGACAGTACACTATTATTTATTAGGCTATCGATGCTTGATGGTTAATTTTTCGAGATCAACGGGATTTGAATTTTAGGAAACGATTGAGGTTGGATCGTTTTAAGTAAATTTTGCGAAGGAGTACATCGTCTTGCTGTTGGATATAGTGACGCAAAGTGTCAATGAGTTTCAAGCCGATTGTTTAAAACTGTGTGAAAAGCACTACCCCACTATTCATAATCAAGGAATGAGTCAACATCACCTCAGCCATGCTTTTGCCCGACGATTAGCGCGAACATTAACTGAGTTTGGTCATTCCTGCGAATACATACCGTTAGACTTTATGCCCAACAATGATCTCCCTTATCATTTTAGAGTCAGTAGTGATGCAGGGACAGTGTGGATAATAACGCAACATATGGTCAGTGCTGGGAAAACGTGCCGCGCAAAACTATTGCGAGATATTTGTGCTTGGAAACAAGAGTACGCTTATGCCATTCAACCCAACGATCTATTACTCTTGCTCACTGATCATTGGATTAGTCGCAGCCAAAAGAGTCGTGAATTGTTACATTGGTGGACAGGCCGCTTGCCTGATGAGCTAGCTGACTATCAAGCACAGGGCATCACTCTCTATGAAAGTGAATCACAACTGCTGCAAACCTTAGAATCCACTTTTACCATGACACCTTGTTATATTAAATATGGGCATCCTCTTAAACGCTCTAAAAATCAACAACTCGTACGTAAATACATTCAGCTTTATGCCGTATTACAGGGTGCTTAACACCATAGATACTACGGCCTAGGTGTCCACCTAAGCCGTACTCAAAGCTGGATCCTGTCATGATATTAATCGATGCGCGCCAGTAAGGCATCCATAATATCATCCATCGATACAAACCCGAGCAGTTGATTATCATTTAAAACCAGTAGACGTTTAATATGTTGTTGAGTCATCAGCGTCGCTACATGTTTTAACGCCAGATTTTCACCAACGGATATCGCCGGTTTGGCGCATACGTCATAGACATTCAACAAGTCAATATCACCACCTTCCGCGATCACTGTTTTGACAATATCGGTATAAGTGATTAAACCAAACGCATCATTAGCATTTTGCTGTTCAACGACCAGAGATTTTAAATGATGTTTTTTCATCAACATCATGGCTTCACGTAACTTAGCGAACGGCGATATTGTGACAACGTCACGAATCATAACATCTTTTACTAACATAGGGTGTTTATCCTTATAATGTATCTTTTAACTGCTGTTGGAACAGCTGCTGTTCAAATTTATCCAGTTGATTGAGGTCAATCCCTGCTAAATGTTCTAATCCAATCGTAAAAGCAATTCCTCTTGAATCTTCTTCACTTGGACGTAACAGTGCTTGTAACGACTTTAAGACTTGTAAAGAAAGAGATTTTTCTAACACCATGAGTAAAACGGATTGACTACCATCGTAGGTTAAGCCAAAAAACGTTTTTCTGGTCTCATTACTGATCCCTCGGCCTGCCAATACGGTAATACCACCTGCGCCTTGCTCACGAGCGGTATCAATCGCTTCTTGCTCGAATTCTTCAGGTACGACGGCAACTAATACGGAAAACTTCATGATTTCACCTTTGAAAATTGAAAATACCATTGTGTGAAAATGGCGTAGATCATTACTGTAACTATCGGAAAAATTGAGGCAAAGGCAATCAAGCCAAAACCATCAATCAATACGTTTCGGCCTTCGATATGAGTCGCTAAGCCAATACCAAGAGCGGTAATAAGAGGAACAGTCATGTCAGATGTCGTTACCCCTCCCAAATCATACGCTAATGCAATAATATATTTTGGCGTCATTAATGTTAATATTATAACTAGCGCATAACCACCAACAATAAATTCATAAAGCGATGCACCATTGACAACTCGATAAGCTCCGATAGTGATACCTATCGCTAAACCTAAAGCGGCAAATATTCTAATCAATGAACCATTTACTTTACCAGAAGCACACTCCTCAGCTTGCTTGCCAACCGCAATTAAAGCAGGTTCAGCCATTGTCGCCGAAAAACCGATCATAAAAGCAAATAGATATACGTAAAGTACATTACCGCTCATAATCAGCTGTTCTGCCATAGAATTGCCTATTGGAAAAAGCCCCAGTTTTAAACCTAAAACAAAAATGTGCAAACCAATAACCACTAAAACAAAACCAAAAATAATGCTTCTCGGATTATTTAATCTCCTCCTTAACACTAAATATTGGAAAAATAAAATAGTTAGCATTATAGGTAATACATCCCTCACGGTTCCTAGAAGCTCTATAAAGGGGACATACCAAATCAAATGTTCATCTGTAGGTAGAGTACTAATAAAAGAAGAAACTTGAGATGTATCAAAAGAATAGACGTAGATACCATAAAGTTGAACCGTTAGTCTTGGTGCCATCGCAGCCATCGCAGCTAAGCCAAAACCATCAATCAGTGGATTTCGCCCACGAATCGAGCTCGCTAAGCCAACACCAATCGCGGTAATTAATGGTACCGTTACAATATTGGTCGTTACTCCCCCCGAATCATACGCAATCCCAATAATCTCCTCCGGTGCAAAATACGTAATAGCAATCGCTAATAAGTATCCGATAATCATAAACCAACGTAAGGGATATCCCATGATGGTACGAAAAACGCCTAATGCAATAACAAAACCAACCGACGTTGCGACTAATAAACGTAAGGTAAGACTATCAATTCGTCCTTCACTGATGGTTTGCGCCTGTTCAGCCACCGCAATCAGTGCTGGTTCAGCGACCACGGCAGAAAAGCCGATAGCAAACCCAAAACTGAGCAGAATAGGAATCGAGCCACGCCATGCAAATTGGTTGGCTAAGCTTTTTCCGATAGGAAAGATACTTAGCTCTAATCCTTGTAGAAAGAGAGCGACACCAATCGCTACGACTAATAAACCAAACGTCATTGTCCATACATCATCCGGAACTTGGCGTAATATCACGAGCTGAAAGAAAAGCACGACAGCAACAATCGGCAATAAATTTTTTAGCGCATGCAAAAGCGCATGATAAAAATCCTTGATAAATAACATCATTATTCCTGTTTTACGTGAAGAGAGTCCATTGCGCTGTCAAAATGGACGATAATTAACCGTTGTTATTTGAAAAGTACATATTAAACAATACACTACATCGACAAAAAGTAGCCAAACAATTATATAAAACGATAAGAAAAAACATAATGTTATTCAAAAATAGCGTTGATTTTTTGTTAACTCACGCAAAAATGATACGTAATAAAGAGAAAAAAATAGCTAAAGCAAAACATGGTTACTCTATTCCACATTTCGTAACGAACTTAAAATAAACACCGTTTGTAAAAGAGCAACATCAAAAGGGGTATACCCAAACAACTTGGAGTGGCAGGTGGAAAGTGAGTTTGTCCCCATGAGCATAGGCAGACTGTATGATTGGGGTGAACGAACATAACCAAAACCGCTGCAGCTTCAAGTAGGAGGGGTGAAGTTAACAAGAAAAGAAAAAGCTAGGCCTGTTAGCACCTAGCTTTTGTGATATTAAGCCTACTGACATTGTTAGATATTAATTTGCAGACGAAATCATAACCACCACTAATCCATTACACAACTGATATTTAGCTCAAGATTATTCGATAAAGCATCGCCAGTAAGCTTTGTCATCAAACGGCTTACTTGCTCTGCGGTAGCCGCAGGCCAAGACTTGGCAATGCCAGAAACACCATGATTGGTAAAAGCATTAATGCGGAGTCGAAAAGCCGAGCCTTTGGCTGACTGTAACTGTTGTAACTGATTTAAAAATTGCGCTAATGGGTCACTATATAAGTCGTAGTCCGTTTTTTCAGGTATGAGTAATAAACGTACTTCGCTTAATTTGCCATGTTCAGCCAGAAAGTGTAACGACCGTTTAACGGGCACATTGCTATGCCCTGTTAATTGATAATGACACCTTTCATGCCACGCTTTTAAATCGATCATTGCTCCATCCATCCAAGGCAACAAGCTTTGCCAGTGCTTGAGCGAAAGACTGCCATTACTATCGAGTAAGCAAGTTAATGACGATAGCTCTGGGGTGGTTTTCACCGCTTTAAATAGCTCGCGAACAAATTTGATTTGTAAACTCGCCTCACCACCACTGAGAGTAATGCCGGTAATGAAGTGTCGTCGCTGCCAGATCTGCTCAACAGCGTTAAACACCGTCATCGCTTGAGAATCCTCATGACAGCGAGCAATAGTTTGCGGATTATGACAAGCAGGGCAGCGATAATTACAGCCTTGAAGAAAAAATACCAAGCGGTTGCCGGGTCCATCGACCACAGAATAAGGTAATAATCGAGCAACTTGCCCCGTTATTGAACGCTGGATCGTTATCTCATCATTATCCTGAATCACTGTGGTCGGCATTACTCACCTGCAATAAATTCATGACTCACCACTCTTGGTGCTCGTTGAGTGACTTTTGTTTCAGTGCAGGCTTCAGCACCAAGCGCCGTTGTATTCGTGCGAGAGCCTTGTTGATAATACGCTTCTAAGTCCGATTTTTTTACCATATAGCCCGTAATTCTCACTAAATCATTTCCGTGAGTATTAGCCGTGAACTCCCTCATTCCATGAGCGAAAGCGCCTAAGCAGAGATCGGTTAACGCCTGAGGATTCGCTTTAATGGTTTCGTCTAGAGTTAAAATCTCACTAACCCCAGAAGGATAGTAAGCGTGCTGCGGTGCTAAGGCTAATAAATGGCTAACCGGGTCTGGCTCTTGACCATAACGAATTCGAATTCCTGGGGTGGTCTGCGTATCAATGGATAGCCCACCTTGAGAATGCAGTAAAGCTCGATTGGCTAAGCCATAAGTGACTGGCGTTGTGGTGACAATGTCACTTAAAGTTTGGCTGATCGTTAATGCGAGTTGGTTAGCCGCAGGGTCGCGCCCATATTCTGCCTTACCCGATAATAAATGATTGACCGCTTCGGCCATGCCATAAACACCAAACATTGGTGCAAAGCGAGCTTCTTCAATGAGCCCTTCTTCGACCAAAAAGCCCGTAAAGAAGTGGGATTGTTCATGTAAGAAGCGGCAACGCTGTTCAATTAATTCGTACATCAAGTGACAATAATAAGGTAGCGTATGATTTAAGAACGTATCGATATTTTGTGCTTGTTCAGCAACCGCTTTAAGATTTAAGCGTACCAAGGTATTCGCACCGCCACCCACGGGCAAAGCGTTATAACAACTGACAATACCGAAACTTGGCTGCCTATTTTGCTCTGCAAAGAAGGCTTGATGTAAAGGCCAATTCGCAATATGTGGTTTACTGCAGTGGATAATATTATCCGTTGCTTGACGAAGTAAACTGTTTGGCGTGCGCTGTGGGTCATACATGAGCGTTAAATTAGGAGCGACCTGCTGCAGTTCCGCATCAATGTTTAACACCATGCGACAAATACGATTATCCTCTGGACCAATATTCGCATGCATAAAGGCATCAGGAAGCGTTCTATCTAATTGAATCCAAAAACGTTTTAAGGAACGGTAAAGATGCTCGTCCGTCACATCATCACAATAAGGTAACAACAGTTGATCAAGGTAGCCCAAGAATACCGGCATATTGGTCACTGAGGGTACATGATGATATAACACCATTAATTTCATTAATGCATCGTCAAAATCTTCTGCAGGAGTCAATTCTAAATAGCGCGAACCTTGAGTTAGAAAGCGTTGATAATCGGGTAAGACATAACGAGGTTTAAACGGTGCATGCCCCTCATACATATCGCAAATAATACCTTGCTCCATTGCTTGGGTTAATTCTTGACTGCGAGAGACATAAGGTAAACTGGCTTCTGCTTGAGCCGCTAAAGCAAGCGTTTTTTGTTTCGGGCTTAAGATTGGATTGGTCACAATAGAGAAAAGATCATCGGTCATCATCGTATCCACATCGTTTACTCATCAATAACCTTATGCTACCAATGGTTTTAATAGTCGGAAAGCGGAATCAAGACACAGACCATTATGATGGCTTAAAGTATGAACTGCAGCACGTATTAACTATTTTTAAAACAAAAACTTATACAATAGAGATGGTTTAATTATCCCCCCCTTTCAGAAACTATCTCCAATTAGTTATCTTTATATAACCAAAATCAAACATTCTGTTTTTATCTTAAAGCCAGTATTTTTAATTGAAAATCACCTTGAGAAAGGTACAGCGTTCTCTCCAAGCAAAAACAAACAACATTTTATACAACATTATTAGCAAGATCACAGTCAATGAAACCACAATATACTAACAAACCATACAAATTTGCTACATAATAACCAAAAGTTGACCGTTATCTCTGATGTAGAGAGACGAATTTCAAGTACATAGGATGTTGTATGAAAACCGCTCAGGCCTCAATAGACTTAATCGCACTTCGCCATAACTATTTACGTTTAAAGTCACTATCTGGACAGCAAAAACTGATTGCTGTCATCAAAGGCGATGCCTATGGTCATGGTGCCGTCCAGTTGGCAAAAGCACTGCTAATGGCAGATTGGTTTGCCGTAGCACGAGTCGAAGAAGCAGAAGAGCTTATCGCTCATGGTATTGATCAACCAGTCCTGCTACTGGAAGGCTGTTTCTGTGCTGATGATTTACAACGTGCCGCCGAACTCAAGCTCGCAACCGTCATTCATTGTGAAGAGCAATTACGAGATTTAGAACAAAGTAACTTGGCTAACCCTATCAGTATTTGGTTGAAAATTGATACTGGAATGCATCGGCTTGGCGTTCGTCCAGAACAAGTGACAGAATATGTGCAGCGCATTGAAAGATGCGGAAAACTTAAAGGTCAACTCGGTTTTATGAGCCATTTTAGCTGTGC
This sequence comes from Vibrio sp. 11986-1-5, assembly GCF_963878025.1. Lineage (NCBI taxonomy): Bacteria > Pseudomonadati > Pseudomonadota > Gammaproteobacteria > Vibrionales > Vibrionaceae > Vibrio > Vibrio sp. 11986-1-5. The sequence goes on along the minus strand of NZ_CAWNVW010000033.1, from coordinate 390,375 downwards.
AGACGATCTTTCTCATCCTGCGACGCTGAAACAAATCGAGTGTTTTTCACAAGCGGCGTTCCCGTATTCCGGCCCGAAAAGTTTGGCTAATTCGGCAGGTATTTTATTTTGGCCAGAATCACAATTCAATGTCGCCAGAGCGGGGATCGCTTTGTACGGCATTTCCCCTAGCCTTTATCATTCGGGAATAGATCACCAATTACTGCCAGTAATGACCGTCAGTACACGTTTAATTGCTGTTCGTCAACATACCGCGAATCAACCTATAGGCTATGGTGAAACTTGGCATGCAAAACGAGATACGAAAATCGGAGTTATCGCTATGGGCTATGGTGATGGTTATCCTCGCTCCGCCCCAGCAGGTACGCCAGTATTTATTAATGGTCGCCAAGTGCCAATTGTCGGGCGAGTATCCATGGACATGATAACCGTAGATCTTGGGCCTGATGCGATGGATCAAGTGGGTGATAACGTAGAGATGTGGGGGAAAAACTTACCAGTAGAAACAGTAGCGAAACATATTGGTACCATTCCTTATGAATTAACGATTAAATTAACTAATCGGGTGGCTCGTCATTATATAGATAAAGTGGTTGAACGCTGTACGGTATAATTTATCATTTCATTGATGGTGAAAATAATTAGTCATCCCTAAACCGCTTTACGATTAAAAAGCCACCGCGCAATGCGGTGGCTTGGTAAAGGTTCATGATTTACCTGATTAGCCTATCAAACCTTGTTTGGCTAAGTATTCATCATAGGTGCCGTGGAAATCGTTGACGCCTTGTTTAGTGATCTCAATGATCCGCGTTGCAATAGACGAAACGAATTGACGGTCATGGGAGACAAACAGCAAGGTGCCTTTGTAGTTCTCTAACGCCAAGTTCAACGCTTCAATCGATTCCATATCCATGTGGTTGGTTGGTTCGTCCATCAACAAAATGTTCGGTTTTTGCATGATTAACTTACCAAATAGCATTCGACCTTGCTCACCACCTGAAATCACTTTGACCGACTTTTTAATGTCGTTTTGCGAAAACAGCATACGACCTAAGATGCCACGCACCGTTTGCTCATCTTCACCTTCGTTTTTCCACTGGCTCATCCAATCCAATAACGTCATATCGTCACTGAAATCATGAGCGTGATCTTGCGCGTAGAAACCGATGTTATTATTTTCAGACCATTTAATCATGCCTGCCATCGGCTCCATTGCACCCGCTAGGGTATTGAGCATGGTTGATTTACCGATACCGTTTTCACCGATGATGGCGATGCGCTCACCCACCTCTACCATTAAGTTCACGTTATCAAACAAGATGTTATCGCCGTAACCTTGTTTAAGCCCTTCAACTTCTAGCGCATTACGAAATAGCTCTTTCTTTTGGTCAAAACGAATAAACGGTGATTGACGGCTTGATGGCTTCACCTCTTGTAGCTGGATTTTATCCAACTGCTTTTGACGCGACGTAGCTTGCTTCGCTTTTGAAGCGTTAGCAGAGAAGCGGCTCACAAAGGTTTGTAGCTCAGCAATTTGCGCCTTTTTCTTGGCATTATCAGCATGTAAACGCTCACGAGCTTGTTCAGCGGCGCTCATATATTCATCGTAGTTACCGTGGAAAAGGCGCAGTTCACCATAGTCTAAATCCGCCATATGGGTACATACGGTATTTAAAAAGTGACGGTCGTGAGAAATAATGATCATGGTGCAGTTGCGCGCCAACAGCACTTGCTCTAACCAAGCGATAGTATGCATATCCAAGTTGTTGGTTGGCTCATCAAGTAGCATAATTTCTGGCTCGGCGAATAACACTTGCGCCAGTAAAACTCGAAGTTTCAGACCTGGAGCCACTTCACTCATTAAACCAAAATGCTGCGCTTCAGGAATGCCGAGCCCAAGTAGCAACTCTCCAGCGCGAGCTTCTGCTGAATAGCCGTCCATTTCAGCAAATTCAGTTTCAAGATCACCAACTCGCATACCATCTTCATCGGTCATTTCCGGTAACGCATAAATGCGGTCGCGTTCTTCTTTTACTTTCCACAATTCTTTATGACCCATGATCACCGTATCGACCACGGTATAGTTCTCAAAAGCGAACTGATCCTGACCAAGCTTTGCCATCCGCTCATTGGGATCAGTGGAAACCGTACCAGAAGAGGGTTCAAGTTCACCGCTAAGGATTTTCATAAAGGTGGATTTACCACAACCGTTTGCGCCAATCAGGCCATAGCGATTGCCATTACCAAATTTAATCGAGATATTTTCAAATAATGGCTTATCGCCAAATTGCATGGTGATGTTTGCAGTCGTTAACACAAAAAATTCCAAGTTGTTGGATGATGATAAACAAAAGGTTAGTTTTACTTACCTTTAAAAAATGCCGCCGATGGTAGCACTTTTTGTGACAAATATCACCTAAATTTGCAGACAAATCGTTCATCTAACAAAATAGACAATAAACCGTAATCAATATGAAAAACACATCCAATTTTGAATACAGTATTACTGAAAAAATGATCATTTAAAATAAAAAGGGTTAATTTTTAGTATAAACACGCTCGGGACGACCAACTTTACCGTATTCGTTTTCACTAATAATAAGACCATGAGTAGCACAGTATTCTAAATATCTCCGAGCTGTCGTTTTACTCACACCAGTATGTAGACTTACCTTTTCAACGGTAAACTTATCGCCATTATTTAAAGATAATAGACGAATAATTTTATCTAATGTTATCTGCTCTATACCTTTAGGTAGAAGGCTAACTTGCTGCTTTCTATGCTGAATGTTAAATAATTCATCAATGTATTTTTGATTTAAATTATCATAAGCTTTCATTGCATTATTGAGATCTAGATACCGTTGTAATGTTTGTTGAAATCGGTCAAAAGATATAGGTTTGAGTAAATAGTCAAAACAACCAAGCTGCATCGCTTCTTGAACCGTGTTTACGTCATCTGATGCTGTGATAAGTACAACATCTTGTTTTCTTTTCTTTTTCTGAGCAAGAATATCACGATATAAATCAATACCTAAACCATCTGGCAGATAGTTGTCGAGTAAGATAAGCTGTGGTTGATAAGCTTGAATAATAGTGCGAGCTGTCTTCTGGGTTTCAGCGATCCCAACAACAGTAAATCGACTAAAACCTTGAATGATATCCAAATAAATATTAGTAATATTTACGTCATCCTCAACAATAACGATATCAATCGTTTCCATTCCTCCCTCCTTATTTTATGCTAATTATTAATATAATTGGGGATAAATACAGAAAAAATACATCCCTGAGGTTCAGCATTATCAATGTTAATAAAACCACCCGCTTGTTTTACATAGTGATCGACAAGATATAGCCCAAGACCATGATCTTCCTTATCATCTTTACGAGTCACACCTCGATTCCATATTATCTCCTTCTCCTGTCTAGACAGACCGCTTCCATTGTCAGACACTTCAATCAAAATATCTTGTCCTGCATCAGTAATTAAAATGCCGACATAAGGATTCTTCGTTTGATTTATTCGACATGAATCAAAGGCATTCTCGATCAAATTTCCTAATACTGTACATAATTGATGATCATCTAACTTTGTTTGATTGTTACTTAACTGACAAGTTGGATCTAAACGAAAATCAATATTTAACTCTTGTGCACGTAAAGCTTTCCCTAGTAAAAATGCAGCGACTTGATTGACGCGAATAGAATGCTGAATAAAGTCTAAAAGCTCTTGTTTACTACTACTTTCATTATTAATTAATATCATGGCCTCTTGGATTTTCCCCATTTTTAACAATCCAGAAAGTGTCGTTAATTTATTAGAAAACTCATGGCGAAGAACACGAAAATTATCACTATATTGTTTAATTTGAGTTAAGCTTGCGGAGACCGCATACACATCATTCTGCTCACGAAAACTCAGAACCCAACCAACAAGATTTTTATTATGTAATATGGGTTCTCGATTAGCGATAATTTGATGATGGTTTAATCGATAAAACTCATCTTTTTGCTTATCGATGAGCGAACTCTTATTATCTAACCAACTACAATCATTAAGATAATCTCTAATATTAATATTTTCTTCTAAACCGCATGGAAGATAGCGTTTTGCTGCTGGATTTATAACAATTATCCTACCTTGTAAATCAACCGCAATAATACCCTCATAGACAGCATATAAAATAGATTGCTGAATTTCCCAAGAGAGCGAAATTTCTTCTGGCTCCATATTATTCATTTTTCTTTGTATGTGCCGAGAAAACAACCAGACTAATAATAATGAAATAGAAATTAATAATAAGGCATCAACAAGCAAAGGACGAAAATAGTCTTTAAGCCAATATTGAAACCGTGTTAATAGATAACCGACTGAAACCACACCAATAATATTACCTTGGCTATCAATAATCGGTGACTTCCCTCGTATACCATAACCTAAACTCCCTTCTCGTAAAGAGGTATACGATTCCTTTCTTAATAAGGCCCCCGCATTATCATCACCTTGCATTGGATAACCTATACGATCCGGCTCTGGATGAAATAAGCGAATACCATTTTTATCACCAATAACAATAAAGCTCGCATCAGAATAATGCATGATACGCTCAATCGCCTTTTGAATTTCTGTAATGTTTTTTGTTTCTACTAAAGTAATCAACTCTGGATCACTAGCAATATCTTGAGCTTGTAATAATGCACGAGTGCGAACTTGATCATCAATAGAAGAAGCTAATGCTTGATAGAATCCCCAGGCCATGTAAAGGAATTGAATCAGGAGTAAAAAAGTCAGCAATAAGAATATCTTATTACGAAAGCGTAAATGTATATAAAAACATCGGTTTTGATTGTTATTTATCTGAACCACATCCAGATTTTTACGCATTACTTTATACATATTCACTCATATAATTGCACAAATCCTCTATTCCACAGCATACCTAAAGACAACAACTTTGCTACCAGCATGTAACAAAAAAAAGGGCAAAGTCACAAAATGACTTTACCCTTTGAAATATTTATCTTAAGCCATATTTGAAAGGCTTTTATTTCTAAATGCGTTAATTAATGGCCAACAGATTGAAAAAATCGTCACTATCAATAGAAATTGAGCAATTCCTGATTGAACAAAAATACTGAACTCTTGATTAGAGATCCGAAATGCTTGTCTAAACGACTGTTCCATTTGGCTGCCAACAATAACAGCAAGAATCATTGGCGCGGTAGGAATAACCAGTTTGTGCATAATAAACCCAACGATACCTAATAAAATTAAGATATAAAAATCTACCACTGAATTCCCAATAGCATAACAGCCCACGAATGCAAGCCCTAGAACAATAGGATATAAAACATTCGCAGGGATAGCGAGCATACGAACTAAAACACCTGCTAATGGAATATTTACAAAAGCCAGAATAATATTCGCGACAAATAAACTTGCGATCAATCCCCACGCTGTTTCTGGATGCTGGGTGAATAAAAGCGGCCCAGGTTGTATTCCTAACATTAATAAGGCTCCCATCATGACTGCCGTCGTACCGGAACCAGGGATACCTAATGAGAGCATAGGAATCATCGCTCCAATGGATGCTGAGTTATTCGCTGATTCAGGAGCGGCTAGCCCTTCTATGGCACCTTTGCCAAATTCATCTTTGTTGGGTGAGAGTTGTTTCTCATTATTATAACAAAGTAACGATGCCATTGTTCCCCCTGCACCGGGAAGTGCTCCGACAATAAAACCAACAGGGGCACTGCGTAAAATTGGCCATTTTGATCTGCGCCAATCCTCTTTACTGATCCAAATCCGTTTAAACTGAGTCTGTGCTTTTTTACTACCATCACCTAAAGTTGTCATGCTTTTCAGCACTTCTCCTAATGCATAAATGCCAATGATCACCACCAAGAAGTCAACACCTGTTTGGAGCTCAAGGGAGCCAAAAGTAAAACGACTTAATCCGGATTGAGCATCAATGCCGATTGTTGCAATCGCTAATCCTATTGCCATAGAGAAGAAACCTTTCAGCATATTGCCTTTAGACATAGAAACCGTCATCGAAAGGGCGGCTAGCATTAACATAAAATATTCTGCTGGGCCAAATCTAATCGCAAAGTTGGCTACAGGCTCAGCAAGAAAGGTCATGAGCACCGCAGCGATAGTACCTCCGATCAATGATGCGATTGCTGAGATAGCAAGTGCCGCTTCTGCACGCCCTTTCATTGCCATCGGATAACCATCGAAGGTTGCCGCTAAGGCAGCACCGTCTCCGGGTGTATTGATTAAAATTGAACTACGGGAACCACCAAACATCGCCCCCATATAGATCCCTGTCATCGTAATTAATGATGCCGTAGGCCCCATGGCATAAGTCATGGGCAATAGAACCGCAACCCCCGTCGCCGGACCAAGACCTGGTAGCATGCCGATAATCGTTCCCATGATCCCACCAAGTGTTATCAGTAGAAGATAATAAGGCTGTAAAGCAATCCCAAAGCCATTAAAAAGATTCGTAAATATATCTGTCATAGTTAATTTTCCTTAACTAAAAAGTGTTCCGCTAGGTAAATTAATGGATAATAATTCATTGAAAATGAAGTAAATCCCAACAGAAAAAACCACACCAATGACTAATGATTGCTTCCAACGTTTAATACCACATGTAACCATTAACATCATCAGCATAAAAAATATCGTACTTATAACAAAGCCAACTGGCTCAAACATAAAAGAATACAGCAATGAAATTAAACACGTTGATAGTACCCTATATGTATTAATCTTATTTTTTGAATGCTCATCAATCGTCTTCATTATTGCTGTCATTGATGGAGAAAATCGACCATTAACGATCAATAATAATCCAATCACAATCATAAATACCGAAATCGATAAAGGCATAATAATTGGTTCCCACTCATTACCAAATATAGGTCTTGGTAATAAATAGGCGTAACCACCATAGCTTAAGCCAAAGAGAACACTGATAATACCGGTCAATCCATCCCAATTAGATTTACTATAATCTTTCATATTTATATCATCCATAAATATACAAGAGAATAAACCAATACCTATAACTATAATTTTTATCTAGGAAATTGGTTTATTTCTGTATTGAAAATTTATATAACTCTAGAAAACTTCTTTAATCAATGCATTGTATTGTTGATTCGTATTTTCTAAGAATGGTTGAAAATCATCAAAATCCAGATAAGCATCATCCCATCCATTGCGTTGTAATGCGGCTTTCCAGCTATCGGTATGAATCATTTTCTCTAAAGCATCACGCCAATAATTGATGGCTTCTTCTGGCATATCTTTCGGCCCAAATAAACCACGCCAATTTTCAAAAACTACATCAATTCCCTGCTCTCTAACGGTAGGAATCTCGGCCATCATCCCTTCACCAACTCGTTTATCAGCAGTTTGAGCCAATGCTCTCAACTCACCACTTTGTATTAAACCAGCTACATCGCCTAACCCTGTTGAAATCAAATCAATGTGTCCGCCTAAAATCTGAGCAACAACTCCACCGTCTTGAAATGATATATAGTCAATATTTTTTAAATTATTAACCCCAGCAGCTTTCGCCACTAAGAGAAATTGAATATGGTCCATTGAGCCAGCAGCGGATGTTCCACCTATTTTAATAGACTTAGGATCTTCTTTTAGTGCCTCCATAACCTGATTAATTGAGGTATAAGGAGAATTTTTAGGCACAACAAAAGCGGCATAATCCGTAATTAAACGCGCAATAGGGGTCGTATCTTGGTAACTGTATGGTGTTAAACCAACTAAATGAGTCAGTAAGATTGGAGGAGAATAAACAGAAATTAAGTCTCCTTTGCCTTTCTGACTTTGCATATAAGCCAAATTGACTGCGCCTCCACCACCGGGACGATTAATCACCGGTAGATTAGCATTAATAATCCCCTCATCTTTTAATGTCTTAGCTACGGTACGAATCGTAATATCCCATCCTCCCCCCGCACCCGCTGGAGCAACCATATTAATGGTTCTTGGAGGATATGATTTCGCAAAAGCAGAGGATACCCCTAATAAAGAGCTGAGTAGTATCAACCATGTTACAGAGATATATTTTAATTTATTCATCATTCTATCCTTGTGTCTGATTTAATGTAAATTATTTTTATAGTTTTTAATCTGGCTTATATTGTTGCTCCATTAACAAATGGTTAATTAAAACAACTTATAATGTTTTCAACTTGTTTACATTAAGTGACAATAAAGTAAATTAACGAGAGGAAGGACACTTTTTACCGTACCGCTTATGGTGTTTATGGTTTTTATGATGTTAATTATTGGCCGAAAAAGGTAGACGTCAGCTAACCCATTGATCTAATTAGCAGCTGACACCAATCTTGAAAAACATGACGAGCTTATGGGGCAATGATTAAGAGTTTTTACTCTCGATCAACACAGAAATCCCTTCTTCTGCTAATTCTTGTCGAACACTGATTGGAAATGCCCGGTCAGTGATCACCACATCAAAACACTGCATATCGAGCGCATGAAAGGTGGCAACTTTGCCATATTTAGAGGAGTCAGAAACAAGGATGACTTTTTGTGCTGCCGCTGCGACTGCCTTTTTGACAATGACTTTAGGCTCACTGGGCGTAGAGATACCGCGCAGATTCCACGATGAAGTTGAGACAAACGCGATATCCACATTCATTCCCGCCAGAAAGTCTGACACTTTACTCCCTACGCTGGACTGATTCTCACGATCAATTCTTCCGCCCGTATGATAAAGCTCGCTTTTACTGTGATGGGTCAGAAAAGCCGCAATAACAAAATCGTTAGTAATGAAAAGTAGATCATTACGGCTAGCAAGTTGATGAGCGATTTCCAGTGTAGTGGTCCCAGCATCAAGATAAACCGTAGCATTTTGTGGCACCAACTGACTAGCAATAAGGCCAATCATCGCTTTCTCGTTAGCGTGTTGCGTCGCTTTAGCATCATGAGAAGGCTCCTGATGCAGCACTTTAGTCAGTTGCACACCGCCTGACACGGACAATACCTTACCCAATTTTTCAAGTTTAGCGATATCGCGACGAATGGTCATGTGCGACACCTCTAATTGCTCAACCAGTTCGTTAATGCTGATCACTTCCTGTTGTGAAAGCAGAGATAGGATAGTTTTGTGACGTTCTGCTGGAATCATAATGACTTAGCTATAAGTAATGAGTGTACTCATATTACCAGTCATCAGCCATGGTGTGAAGTTGTGTTAACTATTGTTAAAAACAAACAAGTTCTGGAGAAAGACTGAAGCTATAAAGTGTGAACATCTAGTTAATTTCCATATTATTACTAATAATTGTTAATTTTTGTGACGGAAGACGCATGACACCTCACCAAGCATCACATATAATCACAATTAATAACACAAATTAACATCAATCTTTAATGCGAGATAAGTATATGGATAATCAAACCGTGAAATCGATAGCGGTGATCGGATTAGGATCTATGGGAATGGGGGCTGCAAAATCCTGTATTCGCGCAGGACTCGATGTGTACGGCATTGACCTCAACCCAATCGCTCTCGAAACACTAGGTAACTACGGGGCGAAAGCGGTAGCTAGCGACGCCAATCTATTTGCTCACGAACTCGATGCGGTTTTATTGTTAGTCATCAACGCCAAGCAAGTGAAATCGATTTTGTTCGATTCAGGTTTAGCCGCCAACCTAAAACCAGGCACAGCTATCATGGTGTCTGCCACCATCTCTGCCCAAGATGCAAAAGATATTGAAGCGGGCCTTAAGCCTTACCACTTGCTGATGTTAGACGCCCCCGTTTCCGGTGGTGCAATAAAAGCCGAAGCCGGTGATATGACCATCATGGCATCCGGAAGTATAGAGGCATTCACTAAATTGGCTCCCGTGTTAGCGGCAACGGCAGGCAAAGTTTATAACATCGGTACCGAAATTGGCCTTGGTGCTACTGTTAAAATCATTCACCAACTTTTGGCAGGTGTACATATTGCTGCCGGAGCTGAAGCGATGGCACTGGCCGCTCGTGCCAATATTCCTCTCGATTTAATGTACGACGTGGTCACTAACGCAGCAGGTAATTCTTGGATGTTTGAAAACCGAATGAAACACGTTGTTGATGGTGACTACTCGCCAAAATCAATGGTCGATATCTTTGTTAAAGACCTTAATCTGGTCGCCAATACCGCACAAGATCTGAAATTCCCTCTGCCACTGGCGAGTACAGCACTCAACATGTTTATCTCTGCTAGTAATGCAGGTTTTGGTCAAGAAGATGACAGCGCAGTGATCAAGATTTTTGATGGCATCAATCTACCTGGCATGGAGAAATAATTATGTTACTTGGAGTCATTGCTGATGATTTTACTGGCGCAACCGATATTGCAGGTTTTCTGGTTGAAAATGGCATGCGCACTGTACAGCTCAACGGCATACCAAAGAAAAACATTCATGTAGACGCCGATGCCGTGGTCATCAGCCTTAAATCCCGCTCATGTCCCGCTGAACAAGCCGTCAACCAATCACTGAAAGCGCTTCGTTGGTTGCAAGCTCAGGGCTGCCAGCAGTTTTATTTTAAATACTGCTCGACTTTCGATAGTACTGCACAAGGCAATATCGGTCCGGTGATCGATGCCCTACTAGCAGAACTGAATGAAACCTTCACTATCGTTTGCCCAGCACTGCCAGTTAATGGCCGTACCGTATTCAATGGTTATCTATTTGTGCTTGGTGAACTCCTGAACGAATCGGGCATGCGCCACCATCCTGTAACACCAATGACAGATTCGAGCTTAGTTCGTCTGATGAATAACCAATCTCAAGGTGAATGTGGTCTGGTTAATTATCAAGTCATTGAGCAAGGTGTAGACGCCGTTGTTGCACGTTTTGCTCAATTACAAGAGGAGGGAAAACGCTACGCGGTTGTTGATGCCATTAATAGCAATCATCTGATTACTATCGGTCAGGCAGTGAAATCACTCAAATTGATCACTGGTGGATCAGGCTTAGCTGCAGGTATCGCTCAAAATTGGGCCAACAAACTGGCCGATCAAAGCGAAGCTCAATCGGCAGGCTTACCGACAAAAGCACCCGGTGTCGTGCTTTCTGGATCTTGCTCAGTCATGACGAATCAACAAGTCGCCCGTTATCAATCGGTAGCACCGCATTTTGCCGTCGACGTCGAAGCGTGCCTACGCGATAAAAACTATGTACAACAAGCGTTTATTTGGGTCACCGCGCAACTTGATAGTCACTACGCACCCATGGTGTATGCCACCGCAGATCCGGACAAACTCAAGGACATTCAAGCGCAATACGGTGCGGCCACTTCAAGTGAAGCGGTAGAGCAATTTTTCAGTCAACTTGCCCATCAATTGCAAGAGTTTGGGGTTAAAAACTTTATTGTTGCTGGCGGTGAAACGTCCGGAATTGTAACCCAAAGTCTTGGTGTCACAGGTTTTCACATCGGACCACAAATCGCCCCAGGTGTGCCTTGGGTCCAATCTATCGACGGCTCACTATCGTTGGCACTTAAGTCAGGTAACTTCGGCGATGAACGCTTCTTCGAAAAAGCACAGGATTTTTATCTATGACAGAACAACAACTTAGAGAACAGATGGTTAGCCTTGCACGCTCCATGTTTGAACGTGGTTACGCCACGGGTGGTGCAGGAAACCTATCATTGAAATTACCGAACGGCCATTTTCTCGCTACACCAACAGGCTCTTCATTTGGCCGTTTAATCGCCGAAGAATTATCTGTGGTAGATATTGAGGGTAATCAACTCTCCGGCAAACGTGCTTCAAAAGAGATAGCCTTCCATCTGGCTATCTACCGAAACAATCCGAAATGTAACGCAATTGTGCATTTGCATTCTACTTATCTGACAGCGCTCTCCTGCCTCGATAATCTCGATGCTGATAATGCTATTCGCCCTTTCACACCTTACTACGTGATGCGTATCGGCCAATTACCTGTCATTCCCTATTTGCGCCCGGGTGAACCGCGTATTGCCGAAGAACTGGCTAAACGTGCCGCCGATTACCGTGCATTCTTACTGGCTAACCACGGCCCAGTCATCACTGGCGCCGATCTAGAAGATGCCGTGGATAACGCTGAAGAATTAGAAGAAACGGCCAAGTTAATGTTTTTACTCAATAACCATCCAGTTCGTTATCTCACAAATGTCGAGGTGGAAGACCTACAAGGGAGAGGAAAGTAATGGCTAAATTTGCTGCGAACCTTACCATGCTGTTCAACGAAGTGCCTTTTATAGAACGCTTTGAGCATGCACATCGTGCTGGCTTTAAGGCGATCGAATTTTTGTTTCCTTATGCTTTCGAACCACAAGTGTTGGCGAAAAAATTAGAGCAATACGGGCTTGAACAAGCGCTGTTTAATATGCCTCCCGGCGACTGGGATGCCGGTGAAAAAGGCTTCGCGGCTCTACCGGGGCGTGAGCAAGAATTTAGGCAAAGTGTCACCACCACACTGATGTATGCCAAAGCACTCAACTGCAAAAAAGTACACGCTATGTCAGGCATCATCGATCCAGCGTACAGCCAGCAACAACACATCGATACCTTTATCGCCAACATTCGTTACGCTGCGGATACCTTTGCCGAACATGGCATTGATGTACTGATTGAACCTTTAAACCAGCGCGATGTTCCTCATTACTTCATTGCTCATCAACGGCGTGCCGTTGAATTGATTCAGATGGTTAATCGTCCGAATGTGAAATTACAACTCGATCTGTACCACGCACAGATCATGGATGGCGATCTAGATGTTCTGATCCGCGATTTAGCGCCATTTACTGGCCATATTCAAATTGCGTCAGTGCCATACCGTAATGAACCTAGTGACGGTGAAATCAACTACCCGTATCTCTTCGATGTACTGGATAACTCCGGTTATGACGGTTGGATCGGGTGCGAATACAAACCTAAAACCACTACCGAACAAGGCTTAGGCTGGGTAAAGCCTTACTTATAACGCTCATAACAATAATAACAAGCAATACAACAAGGACATGTGTATGAACATCGTAATCACTGGTGGTGCCGGATTTCTCGGATCTCTACTAGCTCAAACCCTACTCCAACAAGATTCAGGTTCGATTCAGTCTTTAATGATTGTCGATCGAGTCAAACCCAACGGTACTATCACTGAAGATCCACGAGTCAGTGCCATCGTCGCCGACATCACCGATCCACAACAAGTGGCTACCTTGATTGGTCCGACAACCACTCATGTATTTCACCTTGCTGCGATTGTATCAAGTCATGCAGAACAAGATTTCGATCTTGGCATCAAGGTTAACTTGACGGCAACACAGTTAATGCTTGAACAGTGCCGTCAAGTCAATTCAGAGATACGCTTTGTATTTTCTAGTTCGCTCGCGGTGTTTGGTGGAGCATTACCAGAGGTAGTGACGCCAATGACGGCGACTCAGCCCAGTTCTTCATACGGTACACAAAAAGCCATAGGCGAGCTGTTGGTGAACGATTATGGTCGCAAAAATCTGGTTGATGCGATCAGCGTTCGTCTGCCAACGATCTGTATCCGTCCCGGCGTCCCCAATCAGGCCGCGTCATCGTTCGTAAGTGGCATGATTCGCGAACCGCTAAAAGGTCAAACATCCAACTGTCCAGTGGATCTTGACCTCGGACTGTGGATATCCAGCCCAGAAACTGTCATTCAGAATATTATCCACGCAAGCCGACTGGAGCGTAGTGCTATCCAGGGTTATCGAACTTTTAACTTACCCGGTATTAGAGTTACGCCACGCACTATGCTTGCTGTCATGGCAGAGCAAGTGTCTCCTTCTCGCACCGATCTCGTCACCATTAAAAAAGATAAAACGATTGAATCGATCGTAGCAAGCTGGCCTCAAGCCATTGATAACACAAAGGAACTCAACCTAGGTTTCAGTGTTGATGCCAATTTTAATGTCGTTCTTTCTCGCTACCTTACGACTTGCTCAGTCGTAGAAATGGAGGATGCATAATGTTATCTACTTCAGTTATCGGTTTGATCATCGCGGTATTTGTTTTGATATTTCTGGTTCTGCGCACTCGGGTTCATGTCTTGATCGCCATGCTTGCAGCCGCTTGTATTGCGGGCTTGATTGGTGGATTAAGTGTTAATGAAACAATGTCGGCCATCAGCCAAGGATTTGGCGGTACCTTAAGTGGCATTGGCATTGTCATTGGTCTGGGTGTCATGATGGGAGCCATTTTGGAAACCTCTGGCGCTGGAGAATCCATCGCCTATCACTTCATTAAATGGCTAGGTAAACGAAAGGAAGAACTGGCGTTAGCGATCACCGGATACATTGTCAGTATTCCCGTCTTTGTCGATAGTGCCTTAATCATCCTTTATCCAATTGCTAAGTCTTTGGCTAAGACTTCTCAACGTTCGATTCTCACTCTTACGGTCGCATTAGCAGGTGGTCTTGTCGTGGCTCACCACTGTATCCCACCAACACCTGGACCGTTGGGAGTAGCAAGTATTTTTGGTGTAGATATCGCTTCGATGCTCGGTTTTGGTTTGATCATCGCTTTACCATCAGTGGCCGGAATTGTCATGTATGCGCGTTGGCTAGAGAAGCATTTCCCCGAATACGCGACACCAGTGACGTTGGCTAAAGCACCAGAAGACCAGAAAAAAGTTCACGCGGACTATATGGCGTCAAAGTCAGCAAAAGCATTACCCTCTTTGACTAAATCAATCATGCCTATCGTGGTACCGATTTTACTGATCCTAGCAAATTCGCTGACACAGCTGGCAGAGAAACAACTCGGATTAACGGGATTTAGCACCAGCTTTTTCGGCCAGGCTATTCAATTCCTTGGTCACCCGATCATTGCGCTATCGATCAGTACATTACTGGCGGTATACACTTTGACGCCATACCTAGACAAAGCAGAGACAACTGCGAAGCTGGAACAAGGCATTTCAACATCAGGGATCATCCTTCTCGTTACTGGTGCTGGCGGTGCTCTGGGCAACGTACTACGCGAGTCAGGCGCTGGGGCTGAAATTGCTAACCAAGTCGCCTCATTACCCATCTCACCAATCATGATCCCGTTTATTATCGCAACATTAGTGCGAGTTATTCAGGGCAGTGGGACGGTTTCAATGATTACCGCGGCATCCATTTCTGCGCCAGTTTTAGCCGAAATTCAAGATGTGAACATGCTTTTTGCCGCTTCCGCTGCAACAATGGGCAGTCTATTCGCGGGCTATTTTAATGACAGCCTATTCCATATTGTCAACCGTCTAATGGGAGTGACAGAAGTTCGCAAACAATTGGTGATTTGGACCATTCCAACCACCCTTGCTTGGGCGATTGGCGGTACGTTAATCATGACACTGAACCTTATTTTTGGGACCGCTGGCTCTATTTATGATCCTCTACTACCTCTTGTTATTCTCGGCTGGTGTCTCTATTTTATGAGCTCACAGAGCCGTTCAATGAGTCAGAGCCTTACCAAAATAAATCATTAATATCCATTTCCCCTTTTATGAAAGCGGAATGATTTAAATAAACCGATGAGGATGGCTCTCCTCATCGGTTTATTCTCACAACAATACCAGAAGATCAAAACTTTCTATGCCGAACGTCGAGTACGAACAAAAGGAATCCCTTTATCATCGACCAGTACATCTGCATCCACCTGATACAGTTGATATATCAATTCGGAAGTCAAGAGATCTTGCGGTTTCCCTTGGGCTAACAACTGCCCTTGTTTCATCACCAAAAGATTATCCGCATATTGCGCGGCAAGATTAAGATCATGCAACACCATAATCGTAGTGTATTGATGCTGACGAGTTTGCTCAACCAAATGCTCAAGCAACACATGTTGATGGTGCAAATCGAGCGCACTAACAGGTTCATCCAGCATTAAGATGGAAGGGCTGCGCATCAATGCTTGAGCAAATAAAATCATCTGGCACTGCCCTCCACTTAAGGTTCTGACATCTCGATGTGCCAAATGACGTAAACCTAAACGAGAAAGGATTGACAGGCCATCATTCAACATCCTATCATCAATGCGCATACTCAAGGCATCCAAACGCCCAAGCAAAATCACTTCAATCACCGACAAGTTGACATCAAGATGAATATCTTGTGGCATGTAACCAAACTGTTGACGCCATTGCGCAAGATGCTGCTTATTGAGTATTTGTTGATGGAAGCGAATTTCGCCTTCTTGCCATCGTATATCACCAAACAAGGTTTTGAGTAAGGTACTTTTTCCTGTACCGTTGGGACCAAGAATTGCCGTTACTTGACCTGGTTGTAATGAAAAACTCACCCCATCCGCCAAGACTAAATCACCAAATCGAACATGAAGATTGTTAACTTGTAACATATTAACGCGCCTTGCCAATAATGAGCCAAAAGAAAAAGGGCACTCCAACAATGGCGGTCACAATACCAATTGGGAACAGCGCTCCTGGAACAATTACTTTCGATAAAACAGAGGCGGTAGAGAGTAAAAATGCGCCGATTAAAAAGGATAAGGGAAGAAAGAAACGTTGATCCTCACCGACCAAAATCTTAGCGATATTGGGAGCGACAATACCAATAAACCCAATAATACCCACGAAGCTGGTCACCGTTGCCGTCATCAGTGCAACGAGAAATAATGTTTTTAACCTGAGCCGAACAATATTCACTCCGAGGCTTTTTGCCCGCTCTTCCCCTAAACGTAATGCCGTTAACTTCCAAGCATCTTTTAGTAACAGTACAACACTCAAACTGACCACGACAGCGGTGATCATCAAGTTATTCCACGTTGCTTTCGATAAGCTGCCAAACAACCAAAACAAAATTTGCTGGCTTAACTCCGGTGAAGAGATGAACTGCACTAATGAGAGTAAAGATTGAAATAAAAACAGCAAAGCTATGCCTGCCAAAATCAACTGCCCAGACCCAATATGACGTACAGATGCAAGAGCAAAGAGAAAGCAAGCAGAAAGCATACAACACACAAAAGCGCCTAAGGGAACCGCAAAATGGTTCTCTATGCCTAGCGAACCAACATAAAGTACCAAAGCGGCACCAAATCCAGCTGCGGCAGCCATTCCCAACGTATAAGGGCTCGCCATTGAATTATTCAACAACGTTTGCATTTCTGCACCGCCGACCCCAAGCGATCCACCGACGAAGATAGCCATTAATGCAATAGGCAATCGTAAATTTTTGACAATCACTTGTGTCGAAGCATCAACCTGAAAAGGAAGCCCGATCCATTCTAATAATGCATGCAGTACCGAGGTCACATCGATCATCGAGGGACCAGTCATAATATCTAGAATAAAGGAAGCAATCAGCAATAAACCGAAGCCAAATAACATCCAACTACGGCGACGTTCACTTTCTCGCTGTGTCATAACAGCATCTTGTAATGTATCAGAGATCATTTTTTATTAATCCAGTTTTTCGTAGCCAAAAACAACTCGTTGAGAAAAAATTCAATGACAACCAGACAACACTATCGAGCACTTTTGGTTTTGCAGTGATCAAACCTGATACTGGGATAATGATAAAAGAGGTGAGCAAAGCCTTTCTTTTCATTCTTATTTTCTCGAACACGCCTGTATATGCGTGACTCGTACTAGCATTGAATCAGCGCACATTATGCGGCCTTGGCTGTGAATAATACCATTCAATAAATAATAATTACCACACATTGAGTATCTAAATAATAACTATTTGCATAATTATTTAGTTTATTCTTATAATCATGTCAATAGTCCGACGCATTCCAGCGCCAAATATGCATTTAATAGCAAATGAAGAGTTTATCGTATGTACAAAAAATTCCTGATCATGGCTTCACTGGCTTTTAGCACCACAGCTCTCTCAGCAGTGACTACCGTTACTGATGTATTAGAAAGGCAAGTTACCTTTAACGCTCCCGCTCAACGCGTTATTGTTGGTTTTTACCCTGAAGACTATATGGCTATTGGTACAGAAGCGGCCTATGACAACGTCGTTGGTATGTCAAAATACATCTGGCAAGCTCGGCCAGCCAACTGGGAGATGTATGTTAAGCATCGTCCCTCACTGGATGATATCCCTGAAATTGGCCGAGTAGA
Source organism: Vibrio sp. 11986-1-5 (assembly GCF_963878025.1). Taxonomy (NCBI): domain Bacteria; kingdom Pseudomonadati; phylum Pseudomonadota; class Gammaproteobacteria; order Vibrionales; family Vibrionaceae; genus Vibrio; species Vibrio sp. 11986-1-5. The sequence continues at coordinate 372,236 of NZ_CAWNVW010000033.1, read as the reverse complement.
TACCAATTCATTTTCGATAGAAAAAGTGATCAGCCTAAACCCTGACCTCATCCTATTAGCCGATTGGCAATATAAAGCCTTAAGCACGGAAGTCTCTCGCCTTGAAGCAATGGAGATTCCGATTGTGGTTGTCGATTATAATGCTCAAACGGTAGAACGGCATGTAAAAAGCACCCAACTGATTGGCATCATCACAGGACAAGAAAAACGGGCTGAAGCCATTGCGAATGAATATCAGGAAAGTGTCGAGAAGATAACTCAACGACTGGCTGCGGCAAATAAACCTCAACCAAAAATCTATACCGAATATGGTGCAAGCGGGGTAAATGAAGTGGGCTACACCTTTGGTAAAAATATGTGGGGAGCTATCTCAACCATGGCGGGTGGCGATAATATTTCAGTCCCTTATGTCGAATGGTGGGGAAAACTTAACCCTGAACAAATTATTGCCAGCAATCCCGATGTGATTGTTATTACAGGGTATGAATCCGGCACTGCCAGCAATGCAATGCTCATAGGGCAAGACGTCGCCGAAGAAACGGCAAAACAACGGCTAGCGGGCTTTAAACAACGGCTGGGTTGGTCTTCCATTAATGCAGTAAAAAACAACCGGATGTATGCCGCCTATCATGGTGCATGTCGAACCATTATGGACGGCGCAATGATTCAGTTTTATGCTAAGGCGCTCTACCCTGATGTCTTCACTGATCTCCACCCCGAGCAAGCCTATTTGGATTTCTATCAAAAATATTTACCAGTTACCCCTCAAGGCACCTTTGTTACTCAGCTTCCTTAATCCTTTGCCATTGAGCTCAACGCTCTCGTTGGGCTCAATGCTTATCGCTTTATCATTATCATTTTCCTGTGAACTTTTTCATTATTCACAACCGATTAATTGCTTCACTTTTCATCTTCACTAATGAGCTAAACCAAACCTCATCATATGTAGATTCCCGCGCTATGATAAAAATGCTAAAATACTCAACATAAGAGCTGCTGTCATTATGGTTAGTATGGCGACCCAATCAAACTCATCGATTGTTTTGATGCCCACCTGATACCCCACCAGCTAAAACCAAAAAACGAAAGGCTACAAACTCCAATGGTTAATAATAAAATTCAATGGTTTCCGGGCCACATGCACAAGGCTCGTAAAGAGATTGAAGAAGCAATTCCGCAAATTGATGTGATTATCGAAGTGCTCGATGCGCGTATCCCTTATAGCAGTGAAAACCCGCTCATTTCTCAGCTTCGCGGTGACAAACCTTGCGTTAAAGTGCTGAATAAGCGTGATTTGGCGGATCCTGAAATGACCGAGTTGTGGATTGCTCATTTAGAGCAAGAGCAAGGGGTGAAAGCCATGGCCATCACCACGGCAAATCCACAAGAAGTGCATCGAATTCTCGATTTTTGTCGCAAACTCGTTCCCCATCGTGAAGAAGTGGGTAAAAATGTCCGCACCATGATCATGGGGATCCCTAACGTGGGTAAGTCTACCATCATCAATACATTGGCTGGTCGAGCGATAGCCCAAACCGGTAACCAACCTGCGGTAACACGTCGTCAACAACGGATCAATTTACAAAATGGTATCGTGCTATCTGATACCCCTGGTATTTTATGGCCGAAAGTTGAAAACCCTCACAGTGGTTTTCGCCTTGCCGCGACAGGCGCCATTAAAGATACCGCAATGGAATACGAAGATGTCGCGTTTTACACAGTCGAGTATCTCGCCAAACATTATGCCGACAAACTCACCGCACGTTATCAAGTTGATGGCACGCCGCAATCTGACGTTGAATGGATGGAAGCGATCGGCCAAAAACGAGGCGCGCTGCGCTCTGGTGGACGAGTAGATTTACATAAAGCATCGGAAATTCTTCTACATGAACTTCGTCAAGGGGTACTTGGGCAAATCACCTTAGAACACCCAGAGATGATTCCAAATGAATTAATCGAAGTCGAACAAGAAGAAATCCGCAAAGCGGAAGAAAAAGCGAAAATAAAAGAAGAGCGTCGTAAACGCTATTTACGCAATAAACGCTAGCGAGTAGAGAGCACAACGCAAAACCTCTCACACAAAAAGTCACAACGTCACTTAAGGTTGTGGCTTTTTTTATCTCCCTCGCTTAATCGTCTAAGGCTTTGATTCACTCACTTCCTGTGTTTAGCAATACACAAACGTACATTTCAAGACACACCACTGAGTGACAAACGAGGTTATGGTCAGTTAGGCTATCTGGCGTATTAAGACCCACAGATAGCTTTCATAAAGCACTGTCTGATGATTATCTGCGGAACCTAATCATCAATTTACCATCATACGTTCATGATCTTATCTCACTTACGGAACCTAACATGAAAAAACGCTGGATTGCAGTCGGCATCGTATTAATCGGCAGTGGTTATTGGGTTAACTCACATTTTTCTCAGCCCAAAGCTTCACTGCCAACCCTCACGGCACAATTAGGTCAAATTGAAAAACAAGCCGTCGCGGTAGGAAAAATCGTTCCTGCTCACTCGGTTTCCGTCAAATCGCAAATTGAAGGTATCGTTGGCGAGGTCTTCCACCAAGTCGGTGAACACGTTACTGCAGGTACGCCATTAATTAAAATTAACCCTAACCCAACTCCGCAAGCACTCACCGAAGCAACCACCATGTTAATGCAAAGTGAAGCCAGCTTAGAATCAGCAAAACAAAACGTTGCCAATTTAGAACGGTTGGTACAACAAAATATTATTCCTAAAAACTACGGCGACTATGTCCAAGCTCAAGCGGATCTGAAGTCAAAATTAGCTGATGTGGTGCAAAAACGTCAAAACTTGGAATTAATTCGTAGCGGTGAAGCCTCAATTGGCGACGCAAAATTAACTTCAACCCTAACTGCTCCGATTGACGGCACTATTTTAAATTTAAAAGTTGAGGTGGGTGAGCCAATCATCTCTACCGCCTCCAGCCAAGCTGCGACAGAATTAATGACCATCGCCGATATGAACAACATGATTTTTAAAGGTAGTGTCAGCGAACACGATGCCGCGCAATTAGCCGTTGGTATGCCAGTTACGGTCGTACTTGCACCCTTTCCAACCATTAATATCGATGGCGTATTAAGTAAAGTCGCCGTGCAATCGGAAAAGCTTAATAACCCTAGCTCGGCCAATAGCACAGGGTTTGATAATGGTTTTGAAGTCGAGATTAGCCAACTGAGCTTTCCTGATACAATTACCCTTCGCTCCGGTTTTTCAGCCACTGCTCATATCATCTTAGAGAAAGTCGACGATGTCGTGACGATCCCCGAACGTGCATTACGTTTTCAAGGTAATCAAGCCGAAGTATTAATTGCTGATGATTCAGAACATGGATTCACCGCACAGCCAGTAATATTAGGGTTATCCGATGGCATCAATGTGCAAATTATATCTGGACTTGAAAACCAACAAACCATTGTTGATAACAGTATGCTGGGTCATTCTTATGCCAACTAATGCCTTGATCAATTTTACCCGTTATGGATTATTAGCACTTGCGATCAGTCAACCCGCTTTTGCTATTACGTTAGAACAAGCTTGGCAAGCGGCAAAAACCGCTGACCCAACCTACATGCAGGCACAAATCCAATCGCAAATTAGTCAAACTGACGTCGCCACAGCCACTAGCGTATTACGCCCATCGCTGAATATCACGGCGCAAACCAGTTGGAACCAAGATGGTGACAACCAAAGAGGTTATGGCGCCACATTAAGTCAAACCCTTTGGGATAGCTCTGCTTGGTCTGCGCTTGATCAGTCTCAAGCTCACTATGTCGCTACGCAACTGCGGGCAAAAGCGGAATACAATAACCTTGCTGCCCGTTTACTGACCGCTTATCTTGATGTGGCAAGCGCTCAAGGCGATTTGAATCTTGCTCAAGAAAAATGGCATGAAGGTGGACAATTACTGCAGATCACTGAGCAGCGCTATCTGGCCGGTAAAATTCGCGCCACAGAGTTAGAAGATATGCGCGCCAATCATGTTGATGAGCAAGCTGCTTTACTCGCCGCACAATCGGCTCTTGCTAGCAAACAATATGCGTTAACGGCACTCATTAATCAGCCAGTTGATAAAATCAATGAAATCAATACGCAGGTATCAGAGCAACCCACTTTGCCTTTTGCGACTGAACAACAATGGATTAAGCTTGCCAAAGACAACAGTCCGACCTTGTTAGCCAGCATACAAGAGTTAACTGCGGCTCAATTTGCACATGACGCCGCTAAAGCCAAATATTACCCGACGTTATCAGGTAGCGTGTCCTATCAAAGTACTGATCAAGGTCGTGATGGTGATTTGAATGCAGGGCTGACGCTCAGCGTGCCTATCGATTTAAATGGGGCGACACGTTCTAATGTGGATCGCGCTCAACTCACTATCTTAAACAACAAGCAAGCGGTGAGAAAAGTTGAGATTGATATTCAACAAGAAATTCAAACTCGCTTTCATCAACTGCAATTGGAATGGCAACGGATTGAAATTGCCCAGCAACAAGTGTTGGCGCGACAAACCGCGTTAGAAAGTAAGCAAGCGGTGTATAACGCCGGGATGACCGAAGCTTCTGAGGTTATCACTGCTCATAATGCACTGTTTAATAGTAAACATACCTTACAAACTCGTTTATACGACTACTGGCATCATCGCATTGCCTTGCTAAAAACCGTTGGCAAATTAGATGATGAGAGTATCGCGTTAATCGCACGAGCACTGCAGTAATGAACAGCCTATTTTTACAAGTTGCCCAAACTTTGTTGGCACACCGCTTGCGCAGCACATTAGCCATTATTGCCATTGTCTGGGGAATGCTGTCGGTACTGGTTTTAGTCGCTTTAGGTGAAGGGTTTTATCGAGTGAATACTCAATCCTTTGCGTTACTGATGAGTGATACTCAGATGGCTTTTCCTAGTCAAACGACTAAACCATGGCAAGGGCTACCGGCGAAACGACCTATCCGGATCTCCGAGGAGCAAATGCACGCGTTAGCCAGACAATCAGCGATAGAGCAACTGTCGGTGATGTACGGAAAATGGGATGCCAACGTCACCAACGATCAAGGACGCTCACTACCAGGTTATGTCGCTGGGGTTGATCAGCATTATTTTGCTTTACAAAGTCTAACCTTACATCCGGCGTCGCGTGCGATATCCCCTAATGATGTACTCAATCATGCGAGAGTAGCGATCATCGGTTGGCAATTAGCCCAAGTCGGTCAATTGGCGCTCGGCGATAGCGTTAAGGTCAATGGCGTACCCTTTTTTATTATTGGTATCACTGAGCAAAAAGAAGGCGGTGTATCATTAAATAATGAAAGTAATCAATTGATGATCCCTAGCACGACCTTTACCGATTTATGGCAAAGTAAACCCTATTCTTTATTGGTAAAACCTAAAGCAGATATCCCAGGACTGGCTTTACGTCACACCATACAAACGTTTTTTGCCAAGCAGCAACACTATGATCCGACAGATAGCGAAGCGGTTTATTTACCAGACTTCAGTAGTGGTGCTCAATTTATCAATGCGCTATTTCGCGGTATTCAACTGTTTTTAGGTGCGAGTGGCATGATAACACTTGCCGTTGGCGCGTTAGGCGTGGCGAATATTATGTTTTTATCGGTGACAGAACGAACGCGAGAAATAGGTGTGAGACTGGCGGTCGGGGCAACCCCAAACACTATCCTCTGGCAATTTATACTCGAAGGCACGTTATTGGTTGCTCTTGGCTGTACATTTGGTATTGGCCTCTCGTATTTAACCATTGCAACGCTCAATCAATTGGGTTTGCCTGAATGGCTAGGTACGCCGATCATCACCAGCGCATCGATCATTGGTTCGCTCTTGATAACCACTTGCCTCGCGTTATGTGCCGCTTATTTTCCAGCGCGCCGTGCCGCCCATTTAACGCCAGTGTTAGCTTTAAGTGCGAGAGGATAGCATGCTGCCAATCAGACAAATTGTTCAAGAAATGCTGGCAGAAAAACAGCGTCTTTTGCTCACGATACTTGCCGTCGCTTGGGGGACCTTGTGCATTAGCATCATGTTAGCCAGCGGCGAAGGGCTAAAACAAGGGTTAACCCGCGCCTCGCAAAGCGGTAATGGTCAACTGATTTACATCACTCCCGGCTACGCCACTATCAATAGTGGGCGATTCTTTAGTGGTCAAGCCGTGACTTTACAAGCTCAAGATGTCGATGTAATCCGTGCATTGCCCAATGTACAACAAGCAGAAGTCAGTGCTGTGTGGGAGAAAACCGTCAGTTACCAAGAAAACAGCAGTTGGCGAACGCCCTATGCCGTTAGTCCTGATTATGCTCAATTGACAGGGATAGAAATGATGCCCGGCGGTCGCTGGTTTAATCAATTAGATAACCAGCAACAGCGTAAAGTCATCGTGTTGGGTTATACCACTGCAAGTCAGTTGTTTAATCAAGACAGCGATGAGGATTTCCTGCAATCGCCCGTGTTAACCATCAATCCCGTCGGTAAAATCGTTAAGGTCGGTGATGAAGATTTCACAGTAATTGGGGTCATTAAAACCAATAGCTCACTAGTAGAAGATGGCTTACCCATTGATTATTCGTTATTTGTTCCTTTAAGTACTTGGCAACGTTTTTATCCCAATCAAGCGATTACGGCGATTAATGTCAAACCCACAGCACAAGCTGATCGCGAACAATTAGCTCAAGTGATTAAACAAGTGTTAGCCAGAAAATATTCTGCCGATCCCAGTGATGAGCAGTTAATTCAAACCCAAGACATGCTACTCCGACAAAAAACCATGCAACGCTTTTTACTCGGTCTGCAAAGCTTTTTAGGGGTGATTGGTCTTGTGACTTTAAGCGTTGCAGGGATTGGGATTGCCAATGTAATGTATGCAACCGTCAAACGCGCTACGCGAGATATCGGTGTCAGAATGGCGGTTGGCGCTACCAGCACCAATATTCGTCTGCATTATTTAGTGCAATCCATCCTAACGATGGCTATGGGGGGAATCGTTGGATTGAGTTTTAGCTACGCACTGATCCGTCTCATTCAACAATTACCACTACAAGGTAACTTTCTTTATGATCAGTTGGGTAAACCTCAACCAGAACTATCATGGCCAATTCTGCTTTTGGTTATGGCAGCATTAATTATCATCGGCGTCATTGCGGCTTGGTTTCCAGCTAATCGCGCAGCAAATATCACTCCATTAGAGGCATTACAAAGTGAATGATCAATCTCCTCTCGTGCAACTCTCCAATATCTGTAAGCATTATCGAAGTGGTGAAGAACACGTCAAAGCGCTGGATAATGTCTCACTGAATATCAATAAAGGGGAATACCTTGCTATTCTTGGTCCATCTGGCTCAGGCAAATCGACCTTAATGAATGTTCTTGGCTGTTTGGACACCCCCACCAGTGGTAACTATATACTCGAAGACAAACCAGTATCATCGTTAAGCAATCACCAATTAGCCAAGATAAGAAATCAAAAAATTGGTTTTGTTTTTCAAAGCTTTAATTTACTCGATTATGCAAATGCGATTGATAATGTCGCTCTGCCACTGGTATATAGCGGAACAAAGTTGAAAGAAAGGCGTCAACGGGCAGAGTATTTATTAGAGAGTGTTGGTTTGGGTGATCGCCTCTATCATAAACCCAATCAACTTTCTGGCGGTCAAAAACAGCGAGTGGCTATTGCTCGAGCACTGGTTAATGACCCACAAATCATTTTGGCCGATGAACCAACAGGAGCGCTGGATTCAACATCAGGCGCTGAAATCGAAGCCTTGTTCAATCAGCTCCATCAAGCGGGACGAACGCTGATTATTGTCACTCATGATGTGGCACTGGCGCAGCGCACTCGGCGGATCATTACTATTAAGGATGGTAAAGTGTTATCGGATAAGCCTGCGATCAAAGCGAATGACGCTTAAACTCCCCCTTTAGAGAGAAGATAAGAAGGCTGAGAAACGGTCTTCTTATCTTTCTGAATCAATCATCATTTGATGTTGGCTAAGGTCAATAAAATTGACTCCAATTGATCCCACGGCATCAATTGTGAATCAATGACTTCTAAACGAGATTCAAAGCCTTGTAGGGTTAACTCGTTAACCGATAACACCCCGTTATTGGCATTAAAAGCATAACAACCTTTACTCGTATTCAGCACCCCTTTCACTCGTTCAGCGGTTAGGGCACTAAGCATTGAAAATAACTCATCAAAATCAAATAGATACTCCGCACCGAATAGCCAGCCACAACTGTAGTAGCCTTGACCACGATTTTCTTTACGTAGGAATGCTTGTCCCGGTGCTAAAGCAAACTGTGGCTCTAATTGCGCATGATGATGGTGATGAGCTTCGATATGGCTTGATGCACTTTCCGCACTACGTTCTATATCAAGCATCGAGAGCGGTAAATTGCCCTGACTGACTAACTGATAAGCCGCTTTCGCTGGTTGCTGTCTGGCGAACCAAGTCTGGAAAATCTCAATATCTGTTGGCGTTGCTTGATCAACTTTATTGGCAACAATCACATCAGCACTGGCTAATTGATCATTAAAATTTTGATTCGTCAAATATTTATCATTACTTAAATGACACGGATCAACTAATGCAATGGTCGCTTTGAGGTCAACATAAGGCTGATATTGGGCAGAAGTTAAAGTGGCGATAACTTGCTTGGGGTGCCCTAAGCCTGTCGGTTCGATCAATAAACGATCGGGCTTCTGTCTTAATAGGGTATTAATCCCCACTGACATAGGTACACCCGCCGTACAGCACATACACCCACCCGGGACTTCTTTAATGAATGCCCCTTGTTCAGACATCATCGCGCCATCAATACCAATTTCACCAAACTCATTCACCAACACCGCCCACTTTTCATCCGCCGGTTTATGCTTCAATAAGTTTAAAATCGTGGTCGTTTTACCTACGCCAAGAAAGCCAGTAATAATATTAGTCGGTACTTTTTTTGTCATCGTGGTACTCCTTTTCGCGGAGTATATACAAAAAACAAAGAGGTGTAGACTGAAACGAGCCGAAGACAAGCACTTGAATAGTAAAAGGCGCACTGTATAAGCGCGCCTTAATCCTCGTAACTCAATCGTGAGTTGTGCGAATCAGGAAGGCTATAGTTGCAACCTGATCATAATCGAGGCTATCTGAATTGTAGGTTGAATCCATCCAAGTTGTAGGTAAGGCTTGCGTTTCCTCCTGTTGAAATACTCTGTTCGCCTTACGCTTTAACTATCGCTCATTTTTAGAAAAACACCATTTTTTTCTTAGCTATTTTTGAGTTTAAATACGACTTTGCGATCTTATCCCAAAAATCATTATTACCTATAACACAAGAGCTATTTTTCCAATTCAATATTTCATTTTTAAAGCTATAGTTAAAAGATTCGCCAAGTATAATTTACATTTTGTCACATATTATAAGGCTATTGTATACATGCTTATCCGCGAGAAATTCTCTCATCGATTGCTCCATAAAATACCTAAAGATAACTTTAGCCAATTTCTTGCCAACGATAAGCTTTCATTACCCATCCTATTTTTATCGATGATAGTCGGAATATTTGCAGGCCTGATCGCTACTTATTTCGAACTTGCCGTGCATTTCGTCTCAGAGTCACGCACCGAATGGTTAGTGGGCTCGATTACTTCACTGGTTCCTCTTTGGTTAGCCGCTTTTTTGATCAGTGCAGGTCTAGCCTTAATCGGCTACTACCTCGTTCATCGATTCGCACCTGAAGCCGCAGGCTCTGGTATACCAGAAATTGAAGGAGCAATGGATAATATTCGCCCAGTTCGCTGGTGGCGCGTTTTACCGGTTAAATTTATTGGCGGTATGGGCGCGCTTGGCTCAGGTATGGTGTTGGGAAGAGAAGGTCCAACCGTACAAATGGGCGGTGCCGTTGGTCGAATGGTATCTGATGTTTTTCGAGTAAAAAACGATGATACTCGACACTCTTTGCTTGCCGCTGGTGCTGCTGGCGGTCTTGCCGCTGCGTTTAATGCCCCTCTTGCGGGTATTATGTTTGTTTTGGAAGAAATGCGCCCACAATTTCGCTACAGTTTCATTTCCGTACGTAGTGTGATCATTGCAGCCGTGTCAGCCAATATTGTGTACCGAGTCATTAATGGCCAACAAGCGGTCATCACTTTGCCACAATATTCGACCCCTGAACTTTCTGCACTCGGTTTTTTCCTATTGCTTGGCGCATTATTTGGCCTTTTTGGAGTCGCGTTCAATCGGCTGATCACCCTTAGTCAAGACGCTTTTATACGCCTTCATCATAATATCCGCCATCGTTATCTACTCACAGGGTCATTACTTGGCGGTTGCTTTGGGTTAACTCTCCTCTATATCCCAGACCTAACCGGAGGAGGAATTAGCTTAATCCCTTCAGTGGCTATGGGAGAATATACCACTGGCGTCTTACTGTTATTATTTTTAGGGAGAATCATAACCACCCTACTCTGCTTTGGCTCTGGCGCTCCCGGTGGCATTTTTGCTCCCATGTTGGCATTAGGGACACTGTTTGGCTACGCCTTTGGTTTAATCGTTCAAAGCTGGTTTCCAGAACTCAATATCGAACCCGGAATGTTTGCAATCGCAGGCATGGGAGCACTGTTTGCTGCTACGGTTAGAGCACCGATCACTGGTATTTTATTAGTGATTGAAATGACTAATAATTATTATTTAATCTTACCTTTGATCATTACCAGTCTCGGTGCAGTCATTTTTGCTCAGCTTTTAGGTGGTAAACCTATTTATAGTCAACTTCTACATAGAACGATAAAAAAAGAAAAACTGCGCCAACAAGAGCTGCCCAAAAGCTAATATCGGTAAATGTGATCATTTTGTGACTCTTATCCCGTGATTGATTACCCATGTAACGCATAAACTTGCTAGAATCGCCGCTGTTTTTATGGCTGGTTATGCGTTTCAATGGAGTGAACATTGCACTGGAAAAGATTACTACACGTACAAAGCGTACCGGCTTCGCAAGCCGCTCTAGCCTTGGGCGTTATCGGCTTAGGCCAAGCATGGACACTTTACTCACCCACTTGGGGCTCTCTTTTCCATCCTTATTTTGCGCTGTTTGGTAGTTTATTATTACTGCCCGTTTTAGCTAAATATCTCACCAGCTATTCATCTTTTATTAATGATCTCCGCCATCCTTTACATGGCAGTTTAATGGCTCCGATGAGTATGGCGTTGCTGATTTTATGTGATTATTTAGCGGTCATTTCTCCATCTATTGCCTATCCGATCTGGGCTCTCGCTCTATTGCTACACATCACCATGATGGTGCTATTTTTCCGTTTTCAACTGCTGAATTTTAAAATATCCAATATTGTCCCCAGTTGGTTTCTCTATCCAGTAGGGCTGATCAGCAGCTCTCTTGCTGGGACACAGTTTGGTCATACTGTTTTCTCTGAAACGCTGGTTAGTCTCTGTATTGCTATCTATTTTGTGATGTTACCCGTCGTGCTCTATCGCTTAGTCTTTGAAGGCATGCTGCCCAGACGCGCGCGGCCAACCTTAGCGATTATGGCTGCACCCATTAACCTCACTCTCGCCACCTATCTGGTCAATTTTGCAACTCCCGACCCCATCCTCACGGGAGCCTTAGCAGGAATCGCTATTACCATGACCCTGTTAATTTATCTCTGTTATTTCAGACTATTGCGCTTAGCCTTTCAACCATCCATTGCGGCACTTACCTTTCCTTCGGTGATCAGCGCTATTGCTATGCACCGTTTAACCGATTATTTTTCAGAGTCTTATCCACACTGGTATTGGTTACATTTATTTGGTTTATTTGAACTGCTTGTCGCGACGGGGTTGGTCGCTTGGGTTATTTGCGGGTACTGGAAAATGTATTGGCCTTCCTCATTAGATAGAGTAAGTTAAACCATCACCAAACAACGTTAGCATGCCATACAGCAAAATTAGCCGACTGGGTGAGTCATTGGTTATTTATCATCATCGCTTGCCATAGACAGAACCATAAACCACTCCTAAACTTAGAATAATTCAACCAGATAGGTAGCATGATAATGAGACAAACCAAACGATTAACTCAGTTATTATGGTTATTATTGCTATCGGTATTCACACTACCTGCGTTCACTCAATCTAATTTTCCTAGTCAGCCACTGACTATGTTGATCGGTTTTAATCCTGGAGGAAGTACGGATATTCAAGGCCAAGTCCTTGCGAAAGTACTTTCCGAAAAACTCGGCCAACCAGTGAATATCATTTATCACCCTGGCGCGGGCGGTGCTTCTGCTGCTGCAATGCTGGCCAATAGCCGCGATCAAGGCTACACCTTTCAATTTGGTCTTTCTCTGCCTTATACATTTGCACCGTTAGCGACACCGGCTTCTTACCAACTCAACAGTTTTCGATATGTAGCAGGCATTACTCTGGATCAAATTGCTTTAGTCACCGGCCCCAATACTCCATTTGCTACGTGGGCTGAGTTTATTAACTATGCCAAAGCCAATCCCGGGTTGGTTTATGCTTCACAAAACATTCAAGATCGATTCGTAATCAATCGAATCATGCGACGAGAGGGTATTATATTACGTGTTATGCCCACCACCGGAGGGGCGGGTATGGCGCCATTAATTCTTTCTGGGGATGCCGACCTTGCCTTTAGTGGCGGTACACACAGCGCTTATACTGACTCAGGACTGATGCGTGTGCTGGCAAGTTTAGCCGATGAGAGACTGGTTCATTATCCAGAGGTACCCAACTTAAGAGAACTGGGTTATGACGTCAGTATGCATGCGATCCGTGTGATTGCCGTGCCAGCGAATACCCCTGACGACCAAGTTGACATTTTAAGTAAAGCGCTGCAATCAGCGATTCAAGACGCTCGATTTAAACAAGTCACAGAAGAGACAATAAAAATGCCCATTATATTTATGGATGAACCAGCATTAATTGAATTATTCAACGCCCAAGTAAAAGAATATAAGCAATTAATCTCAGAGTCTCGTTGAACATTTTTATAACACTGATTGAAATACACTAATCAGAATCATAGAATAATAAGATTCGAGGAGAGACACATTAATGTCACCGAGCTCAGAGATAGGAAAAAAAAGCAAAAGAAACAGGTGGGAACTCAAATTCACTACCCGAATTACTTTGCTTTTTGGTTTTCTGAGTCTGTTTGCTCTGCTCGTTTCGATGTTTTATTCAATCCGCACAGCAGAAGTCAGTTTACATTCAGAAATTAAAAACAGTTTAGAACAACGACAAAGAACCGTACAAAGCTTAATAGAAAATCGCCTAGACTTATTAGAGGTTTATTTACACACGACGGCGTCTAATCAAGTGTTCACTTCATTAACTGGTGAAAGCTTTGAGTTTAATAATATTGCTGAGGATATGATCTATATGTTTCAAGATTCAGCATTAGGGGCCAACCTTGATATCTTCTTTTTAACCGACGCTTCTGGCTCCGTTTTGATGGATGCAGGACTTCCTTTATACAATATTACACCGATATTAACCTCCCTACGCTCCCCATTACACTATACGAGTGAATGGACATTAGTACACAGTCCAAATTTAACTGCTTTACTCAAAGCGACTCCAATTTTTGACCCAGCGAGTATCCAATTACGCGGTTATATGTTTATTGGCTTGGCGATTGGACAAAACCGTAGCTTTATTCAGACGCTCGCGGAACGGGCCGATTTAGATGCTCTGTCTATTCATTATCAGCAGGCAAGACTTATTCAATATAGTCCAAGTATCACGCTTCCAGCACGTTCGAGTGAAGAGGCTGCTTCATCACAAATGCGTGTCTACGAAAATCTATATCTATTAAATTCGCCTCTGAATATTCAAAATAAAGTCTATCCCTTAAGCTTAAAAATGGGGATTGATAAGCAACGATTTCGTTCTGTTTCTGAACATTATTGGCAAACTTTCGTCTTATTATCTGGCGGATTTTTACTATTACTGACCTTTGCCGCTTGGCTTTTACATTTGAGTCATAGTCGAGCGATAAGCCAATTGACTAACTATATCCAAGGCGTTCAACAGGGACTAAGAGTACGATTCTCTCCTACTGGGGTCTATGAATACAATCAAGTCGGAGAGGCCATGCAGCATATGGTAGAGAATCTAAAAATTGCTGCGACCGTATTTGAATCCGCCGAAGGTATGGTGGTAACCGATGAGAAAAAATATATCCTCAGAGTTAACCAAGCATTTACTGACATCACTGGTTATCAAGCGAAGGATGTACTAGGTCACCATATTAAAGTCATTCGTTCGGGTCGTCATAATCAAGAGTTTTATGACAATCTTGAACTACAATTACAAACCCAAGGTTCATGGCAGGGTGAAATATTAAATAAGCGAAAAAATGGTGAAGAATATCTACAATGGACGATGATCACCGCCGTGATGAGTGATAACGATAATGAGATTATTAATTATGTTATCACGTTAATTGATATTACCCAACGCAACGCTGCCGAAAGTAAAATAAAGCAATTGGCTTTCTACGACCAATTAACTGGCTTACCTAATCGTCAGTTATTAATGGAGCGTTTAGAATCCGCCAGACTCAATAGCCAAAGAAGTAGACAATATGGTGCAATTTTATATTTAGACTTAGATGATTTTAAAACTCTGAATGATACTCGCGGCCATGATACTGGGGATAAATTTTTAACCTTAGTCAGCCAACGATTGCTTAATTGTGTACGTAGAACAGATACCGTAGCTCGAATCGGTGGTGATGAATTTGTCATTATTCTTGAACAATTGGATACCAATTCAGACATTGCATCTCAACGCGCCGACTCATTGTGCAATAAGATCTTAGATACACTATCTAAACCTTATTACATTGATAACATTGAACATTTTAGCACATTAAGTATTGGTGTTACTCTGTTTCTCGGAGAGAATAAAGGCATTGATGAATTACTCAAACACGCCGACTTGGCCATGTATCAAGCCAAAGGAGCGGGGCGTAATACGCATCGATTCTTTAATCCAGAAATGCAAGCCAAAGTGTTAGAGCATGCTGCGATGGCCAATGATATTCGCCATGCTTTAACTCGTAATGAATTTACTTTGTATTATCAGCCACAAGTCACCCATGATGGTACGCTTACTGGCGCTGAAGCCCTCATTCGCTGGCAACATCCTAAGCAAGGAACGATTTCACCAATGGAGTTTATTCCTATTGCTGAAGAAACTGGATTAATTCTTCCCTTAGGTGAATGGGTATTGGATCAAGCTTGCCAAGTACTGGCTGTATGGCAAAACTCACCCTTAACTGAACCATTAGTTTTAGCCATTAATATTAGTGCCAAGCAATTTCATCAAACTGGTTTTGTCCAACAGGTTCTAGATGCATTGAAACGTTATGGAACAAACCCCCATCGTCTTAAACTTGAACTAACAGAAAGTATGCTTCATCAAGATCTTGAAGATACCATCACAAAAATGTCGCAACTGAAAAAGCACGGTGTCAGCTTTTCCCTCGATGATTTTGGAACCGGCTACTCATCACTCAACTACTTAAAACGATTGCCTTTAGATCAACTTAAAATAGATAAATCTTTTGTGCGAGATTTATTAACTAATACTCATGATGCAGATATTGCTCGTACCATTGTTTCACTAGCGAAAAGTATGAATTTATCAGTTATTGCTGAAGGGGTCGAAACACAAGAGCAAAGACTCGCTCTCGCCAGTTATGGCTGCTTAGACTTCCAAGGCTATCTATTCTCTCGCCCCGTTCCTATCGAAGCTTTTCCATTTAATTATCCCGACGCTACGACCACAGCAATAGGCGAAATGAAATAAGTCACAATAGACTTGTATGATAAAGACACTCTTTATTACGACGAAAATGCAATGAGTTTCAACAATAATCTAAGGACTGCTTTGTAAATAAAACGGTGATGATAAAGGAAACGACTATCTGCTGGACAAAAGACAAAAAAACAGCGCATTTTGCGCTTTATTGGGTGATTTTAACTATGATTGGAGCGTGCGGCGGGAATCGAACCCGCATCATCAGCTTGGAAGGCTGAGGTAATAGCCATTATACGACGCACGCTTTGTTTGGTCTGGCTTGCTTACGTGGTGTATATTGCCATAGTTATGAGAAAAGAAAAGCCTTTTTTAATAATTTCTGTTTGTTTGCTTGTAAAATAAACAAACTAATATCAATGGGTTAAGTTTTAATCTTACCAGGCCAAATGATAGGCATTTTCCCTCCCATAATGTCGATCTTGTTCGTCTCACCCCCCCCCATATCATCACCCAAATCAATGGTCCGCACTTCTACTCAAGCGGCATCAATAATTTTCACCAATCAAATGTGAAAAGTGATTCCAATCACACCGATATTGGTTATAATCCGCGCGTTTTGTGATTTGTGTTGATAATTGCAAACTAATTTTTAACTAATGCCGTTGGCATTTTCCTGAACTGACCTTTGAGTATCCCAACTAATGAGCAAGATTGATAAAGCGCTACGTATTCTTCTAGCTGGTTTTTGTATCAACCTTTGTCTTGGCATCCTATATGCTTGGAGCGTATTTAATAAAGCGCTCGTTAATGATTTTGGCTGGAGTGCAGCCGATGCCTCTTCCCCTTATGCCCTTGCAACCATTGCTTTCTCAGTTTCATTGCTGATCGCGGGTGTCCTACAAGATAAAATGGGACCACGTAACATTCTTATTCTTGGCACCTCACTAACTGGTTTAGGCATGATTGCTTCTGGATTCGTTTCCTCCGTAGCCATGCTTAATATTACTTTTGGCATCATCACTGGTGCTGGTATCGGCTTTGGTTATGCTTGCCTTTCTCCTTCTGCGATGAAGTGGTTTCACCCTTCAAAGAAGGGAATGGTTAATGGACTCATTGCCGCAGGTTTTGGTTTAGCCGCTATTTATCTTGCTCCTTTAACCTCAACACTGATCACTCATTATGGTATTCAAACTAGCTTCATTTTACTCGGTATCGGCGTGTTGGTTATCGCCGTGCCGTTGGCATGCACTATCAATAATCCGCCAAGTGGCTATGTACCCGCTGAACCTGTATTAAAAGCGGGACAACAAGCCAAAAAAGTGTCTGCTAATAATGATATGACTTGGCGAGCCATGCTAAGAACCCCACAATTTTACGCTTTATGGATCATGTATGCCCTAGCCGCATCGGTTGGCTTAATGGTTATTGGCAATATAACCAATATCGCCAGCGTACAAGCAAGCTTACCTAATGCCGTTTATCTTGCCTCTATTTTAGCGATTTTCAACTCAGGTGGGCGCATTGCTGCGGGTGTATTGTCAGACAAAATCGGCGGCGTAAAGACTTTACTGATTGCCTTTTTACTGCAAGGAGCCAATATGATGTTGTTTGCTCAATTTGACTCTGAATGGACACTGATTATCGGTACAGCCATCGCCGCTGTCGGTTACGGTACTCTACTTGCCGTATTTCCATCGATCACGGCTGAATTTTATGGCTTAAAAAATTACGGCACTAACTACGGTGTTCTCTATACGTCATGGGGCATCGGTGGCGCAATTGGCGCGGCGGTGGTTGGCTATTCCATGACACATGGCGGTGGTTACCAGCTCGCTTACAGTATCTCAGCGGCAATGATGGCTCTGTGTATTGTACTGGCCTTAGTGACCAAACCCGTGACTCGTCCAGAGGTTTTAGAGTTGAAAACTGCTTAATCTCACGGTTCAACACTTCCTTATAAAAAAACGCGCCGCTTTAAAAAGCAGCGCGTTTTTATTTCTCCAAATACTCTAAAACCAAGGTTTACGGCTCAAAATATAAGTCTGCTCAAACTCTTCATCGGATCTCGTCACGTAAATAAGAAACTCTACAAAAGCGATAATGCCAATGATCGCCGAAGGTATACCCAGTAACAAAAAGCCTAAGAGAAAAGCAAACAACATGATCAATCCTTGTTTGGTATACCCTAAATAGAACTTATGTACCCCTAACGAGCCGAAGAAAAATGCCAGTAAAGCGGCAACAATTTTCTTCGATGACTTACTGCTCGGTAGCGGATAAATCGCGGTGGCTTGACCATCCTGAACAAAAAAATCAACCGTAAGACCAATTTTTGGCCCCTGTTCGCCTTTCCACTCGTATATAGTCAATGGATATCGGTTACCATCCTCACCGGAAATAAGCCCAGTGCGGTCGAACTGATTGAAATCAATAACAGTGCCTTTCATTTTTTACTTATACCTCAGATAATGAATGTTGCCATCTCTGCACATTCACCAAACAGGGTATATACTAACCATGAATGGCCAGTAACTCCCAACTCACGTAGATAACCGGAGGTGTGAGATGAACATTAGAGATAACATCGATGCTTTAGAGCAACAAATTTACGTTGCGTGTTCAGAAGGTGATTTTCAAACCGTCAACCACCTTGAAAAACAGTTAGAGCAACTTCGAGGCAAAATGGAACACCCTTTCGATGAAGATCCTTACGCACTCGAAGGAAGAACGTTTATTGATGATGATTGGCGATAAATAATGCAAGGGAGCCGCTGGCTCCCTTGCCACATCGCACTAAAAAAAGCGGATCCGACTGCGTCCGCTCTCGTGGTCACATTGCTCATCAACGGTAACCACATCAGCCGCTTTATGAGTTGTCTTATTTTTACTGTTACTTTTAGCCTTCTTCTGGTTAGATTGGCGGCTTGAGCTTTGAGATAGTTTAGATTGTGATTTTTTTGCTTTAGGGGCCGAGGAGGTTGATTTTTTCTTGGTTGGTGCTTTTTCTGCACTTAATGGGCGTTCAATCGGCTCTGTCACCGGCGCATCACAAATCACTAGATAATATTCTTGATTGAACTCAATCAAGTCTCCATCGTACAATTTACGACGTTTACGAGCTTCTAGCTCACCGTTAACGACAACGTAGCCTTCAGCGATGACATGCTTCGCTTCTCCCCCCCCGCTAACTGCATTAGCCAGCTTGAGCACCTTATATAATTCAATCGGCTGATTATCAACTTCTACACCAATCGCTTCAATTTCCACTTCTTGTTGGTCGTCAACACTTTGACTCATGATCATTTCTCATTCAATATTTCGCGCTAGTGTATACCGAATACACTCACAGACAAGACCAGAAACAAGGCTTGTCATACCTACTAAGCCAACAACATTGTCGATTAGGCGGTATCATGACTTATTTTAGGGTTTCATCGCCATTTCTTTAGCGACTAAACGTAATAAAAAGGTCTCTCTTTCAATGCTCATACCCTTTTTATCACTACAAGCCATCGTCTGCTCGTTATGAGCAATTGCTTGATGGATATTCACCCACATCGGCTGCATGCCATTTTTTATTTCATAATCTTCGAAACGAGTATCACCTAACTGACGATCCACTTTGCAGGAATAGCAGTAGGAAATCATATGCATCACATCTGCATCATCGCGATACCAGGGGCGAAATTCTTCATAAATACCATAGGGTTGAATATGATGAATATGATTTGCCCCCGTCTCTTCTTCCAGCTCACGCACGAGCCCTTGAATAATATCTTCATGCTCATCAATACCACCACCGGGCAGGGTGTAATCATGATAACGCTGAGTGTAGAGCAGTAAAATATCATCGCCATCGAGAACGATCGCACGAGCAGCCTTGCGTTGGACAATAGTATATTGACTGAGTTCAGCCACCTCAGGATGAATAGAGGTATGTAAATGCTTCATAAACGACCTTTTTATTTCTTAAGGATGGATTTTATCATGATCCTCAACACGGCGTGAGACTTGCACTGGTTTTTTATGCTTAGATATAAACGACAACGATTATCATTGCCGAATGATTCATTTACCGCTAAGGTAATAGAGAAAATAACCCCCTACTTTGATGAATGTATATGGCAAATCAAGAAAAACAACGTGACTTCTATCTGGTGACTGTGGCCGAGACTCAGCGCCTTTCTCCCAATATTCAACGTATCGTGCTGCAAGGCGATACCATCGCCCATTTTGGTGAGCAAAGTATTGGCGGCTACTTTAAACTGATTTTCACCCCACAAGGTGATCCTGATCTCTCGCGATTGATGCCAAACGAGCGACCAATTTTACGTACTTATACCATTCGTGAATTTAATCCTCAAACCAATCAAATGACTGTCGATTTCGTCCGACATATTACCGAGGATCTGTCCTGTGGCTTTGCCGCTCGCTGGGCAGAAAACGCAAAAGTGGGAGATGAAATATTCATCGCCGGACCAGGTAAAAGCCAGGGCCCAAATTGGGCAGCCGATTGGGTCTGTTTAGCTGCAGATATGACGGCACTACCCGCGCTGGCAACAACACTCGCGAGCTTAGACTCACAGGCTCAAGGCTATGCCGTGATTGAAATTACTCATCCTGACGATCAACAATCGTTAATCGCGCCACCAGGAGTCAACATCATCTGGGCTCATACTGAGCAAGGAGAAACGCTAGCGCAGACCGTAAAAGCTCAACCTTGGTTAGCAGGACGTTGCACCGTTTGGTGTGCTTGTGAGTTTGAGTCTATGCGCGAGCTTCGCCAATACTTTCGTAATGACAAGCAAGTGGATCGCGATCATATATACATCAGCAGCTATTGGAAGAATGGCGTAACAGAAGATGGGCATAAAGTGATAAAACGAGAAGACGCTGAAGCGAACAGTTAAAACTAACGCCGTTTTCCCCCCA
Source organism: Vibrio sp. 11986-1-5 (assembly GCF_963878025.1). Taxonomy (NCBI): domain Bacteria; kingdom Pseudomonadati; phylum Pseudomonadota; class Gammaproteobacteria; order Vibrionales; family Vibrionaceae; genus Vibrio; species Vibrio sp. 11986-1-5. The sequence continues at coordinate 351,476 of NZ_CAWNVW010000033.1, read as the reverse complement.
CTGGCTTACTGAAACACGACTGGATATTCAACTTATATCCAGTCGTGTTTTTAATATGGTTAATCGTCACTGTGCTTTCTCTGCACCGTCAATAAAGATTCAATCACAATGGCATCATGACGCCAATAACTTACTTCAGCATCAATTAACTCACCTTTTGCATCGTATCTGATTCGTTCGATAACCGTTGCCGGTGTTCCTTGCGTCGTACGTAGAGCTTGTGCCATCTCACCCAACAGTGATCGACTGGTAATACGGTAACGTATCGTCGCACACTCGGTAAAAAAGTGTTGTTGATAGAGCAAAGTCAACGATTGACTTACATCTAAAGTCAGTAAGTTCGGAAAACGTTCTGGATTAACATAATGGGTCACAAAAGCAACCGGCCTTTGCTCTAAACAGCGAACGCGTTCAAGATGATACACTTCTGAAAAAGGCTTGAGCTGCAATAAGTGACTGGCCTGTTGATTGGCTAAGCGACTTTTAGCAGAGAGTAATTGCACCATTGGAACACGTTGCTGAGTTTTTGCTAGCTGTTCAAACGTTAGATTTTGTGTTGGATCATAGCGTAGTGGCAAAGGAGAAATAAACCAACCGCGACGATCTTCTCGATAAATCCGCCCTTCAGCTTCGAGTAAAGAGAGCGCCTCACGCAAAGTTACCCTAGTGGTTGAGAATGATTCAGCCAGCTTACGCTCTGAAGGCAGTTTTTGTCTGGCAGACAACTGACCAGAGCTTATCTGTTCAATGATAATGTCTTTAATCGCTAAATACTGCACGATAATCCTTGATTAAAATGATAGCGCCGATATCTCTCTCGACAACGCCAATGGAAGAGTCCAACCATAGCTGACATGTCGATAGTAGCGCAAAAATGTAAAACTATGGGCATATAGATTGTATTTTCTCTCCATTCGGTTTATGTTCTATATCACAATAGGTGCCAAGCGGTACCACTAAATCAGTTTCTATGCCGCCCTGATACGTTCAGGGCGGTATTTCTTTTTGGAGAAAACAAAATGCCAAACAATAATAACGCGATTATCGTATCGACTCTGGATATGGATCGAATTAGCGCACTGATGGACAAACTACCTAAGTTGTCTCAAGAGTTAGAACGTCTAGAAAATGAACTCGACAGAGCCACCGTGTTAGCGCCTGAAGAGATTCCTGCGGATGTCGTCACCATGAATTCTACTGTGAAATTTAAGTTTCAAGGCAGTGACGATGTGATGCAAAAAACCTTGGTGTACCCTCATGACGTTAAGAGTAACGATGATATTTCAATCTTTGCTCCCGTTGGTAGCGCATTACTTGGGCTTTCTAAAGGCCAGCAACTGACTTGGCCAATGCCAAACGGCGTTGAACGCACCATCGAAATCATCGATATTATCGATCAACCAGAGCGCAACGGCGAGTATAACCGCTAAACGCTTTGACCTGATGCAAAGGTTAACTTTGCATCAGGTTTTGCCTATCTTAGTTACGCCAGCAAAATCGTTTTTAATTCGTGTAATGACGCCACTTCATAATGCGCATTGATACCACTTGGTTTTGGATGTTGATGAGTATTCAACCAGCATGTCTCAAGCCCAAAGTTCAACCCACCTAAAATATCAGAGTGTGGGTTATCCCCCACCATCAATACTTTTTCCTTAGCTGGATGCCCCATCATTTCCATGGCATAGGCGAAGATACCTGCATCCGGTTTAGCAATACCAATCTGTTCTGAAATCACGATATGCTCGAAATAGTGCTTCATACCAGTTTTGGTTAATCGAACATCTTGTAGCTCGGTAAATCCATTCGTGATGATGCCAAGCTTTGCCTTACCACGTAATGCTTCTAATAATTCTCGCGCGCCAGGTAATAAAGTACAAATATCCGCCATCGCGGTCAAAAATGCGCTATTTAATTCAGCTGGCGTGGTATTCAGTTTTGTTGCCCATTGTTCGAATCGCGTGTGCTTTAGCTGTGCTGCCGTAATGTCACCATTTTGATAGTCTACCCATAAAGGCTTGTTAACCTCTTGATATTCAATAAAATCTTGCTCGGTGAAATCCACACCTTTACGGGAGAACATCAACTGCATTCCTTTAAAAGAATCAAAATGGAATAAGGTTTCATCCGCATCAAACAAAATCCAATCGTACTTCATCATTTACTCCTCAAATTTGCTGAGCAAGTGTAGATTGTTTTTAATAAGATGTTAATCTCATATTAGATCCGTTAACTGATTAAGGAGCAGAGTAATGAAAAAGATTGCTGTGATATTAAGTGGATGCGGGGTTTTCGATGGCGCTGAGATTCATGAATCGGTACTTTCCCTCTATGCAATTGAAAAACAAGGTGCGCAATGGGCCTGTTTTGCGCCAAATATTGAGCAGACTCAAGTGGTGAATCACCTCACTGGTGAAATCATGCTTGAAACTCGAAACGTACTGGTCGAGGCAGCAAGATTGACTCGTGGCAAAGTACAAGATGTGGCAGAGCTCAATGTTCAAGATTTTGATGCATTACTGCTCCCAGGTGGATTCGGCGTCGCCAAAAACCTCAGCGATTTTGCCACCAAAGGAGCCAACTGCACGCTCAATGAGCAGGTCGCAAAAGTCTGTCGTGACTTTGCTCAAAGTGGTAAACCCGCCGGTTATTTATGTATCTCGCCTGCACTCATCCCGCTTATTTATCCAACCGGCGTAGAAGGCACCATTGGCAATGACCAACACACAGCAAGTGCATTTAATCAAATGGGTGGAGAGCACGTGAATTGTCCCGTTGATGATTATGTTTACGATCAACGCCATAACGTTCTCTCGACTCCTGCTTACATGCTTGCGGAAAATCTATCGCAAGCTGCAGTCGGCATTGATCGATTAATTAAACGTTTAATCCAATTGGCTTAAAGTAAGGCACGCTTATTCAAAGCCAATAACGTTCAATCTCTACACTTAATATACCGCTGAAAACGTCTGTTTTCGGCGGTTATTTTATTGCTATTCTCACTTTATTTGCGAATGACTTAATCTTATAAGTAGATAACCACTCAGTGATGAATTCTCTCATCCAACAACAACCGTTACCGAGAGTGATTCTAGCTTTCACTACCCTCAGCATAGATAAAAAATGAACATGGTTACACCACTACACCTTCAAATGACAAAAAATAAATAGAGCGATTAAATTGATTACTATTTAATTAGGCTCTCTGAGCCTACGGATCAACAACACATAATAAAGGCACTATAATTGAGTTTGCTAATACGCGCAAAATAATAATATTTCGATAATGACAATATTTTTTTATACGACAATATATCCTTTGTCAGCTGGCGCTTACTTTCAAAAAAGGATATTAACCATGAAATATGGCACCTCAAAAAAACAACTACCTGAGTTTATTCAGCAACGATTAGATGTATTTATTAATGACCTTATTGATAGCAATAATAATGGTAAACACTTAGTTCTTGGCAAGCGTCCAAGCACTAATGATATTATTTTGCAGAGTAATGATTACCTTAGTTTATCTCATCATCCACTCATTAAAGCTCACTTAAAGCAAGCCATCGATGACAGTACTGATAGCGTATTTATGTCAGCGATCTTTTTACAAGATGATGCTGATAAACCTGATCTTGAGCAACAGCTTGCCCAATTTGCTCAATTTGATACGTGTTTACTTTCTCAGTCTGGTTGGAATGCGAATACCGCACTCTTACAAACGATCTGCTCAGCTGACACTAATGTCTATATCGATTTTTTTGCTCATATGTCACTTTGGGAAGGCGCTCGCTATGCCAACGCTCATCTGCATCCTTTTATGCATAATCACTGTGATCATTTAGTGAAACTCATTAAACGCCATGGACCAGGATTGATCGTGGTCGATTCTATTTACAGCACAATTGGTACTGTCGCCCCATTAACGGATTTAGTCGCGATAGCCAAACAGTATGGTTGCGCTATTTTAGTTGATGAGTCTCATTCACTCGGCACTCATGGTCCTAAAGGTGCCGGTTTGCTCGCCGAACTTGGTTTATCATCACAGGTTGATTTTATGACGGTTAGCTTAGCGAAAAGTTTTGCTTATCGAGCTGGCGCAATCTGGGCGAATAATCATGTTGATCGCTGTTTACCTTTTGTCGGTTATCCCGCGATTTTTAGCTCAACCATTCTTCCTTATGAAGTCGCCGCGCTCAGTGCTACCTTATCGGTAATACAATCAGCGGATGATAGAAGGAGACAGCTGTTTCACCACAGTGAGCGATTACGTCAAGGTTTGCTTGATCTTGGTTTTACAATTCGTAGTCAATCGCAAATTATTGCGTTAGAAACAGGTGATGAGCGTAATACCGAAAACGTGCGTGATTTTCTAGAAGAGAATGGCGTATTTGGTGCGGTCTTTTGTCGACCTGCTACAGCAAAAAATAAAAACATTATTCGATTATCATTAAATAGTGCACTAAAAGAATCTGATATTCAAAAAATTCTCTCAGTGTGCGAATCTGCGATAAACAATAAACAACTCTATTTTAAATGATTAACTATTAACTCAAGTAGATTTATAGCATTCTAAATTTATCACTATAGATAAACTCAAGAATTTATATAAAATCAACTTTATTAATATTGAGAAATACTGTGTAAATCACTATAGGATATAGGAGGATTCCTATATCCTATAACCAGTCAGCGACTTTATTTAATAATTTATCCTTATCAGCAGGCTTAACGATGTAATCGTTCATGCCTGCACGATAAAGGCAATTTATTGTTTCTGAGCTGTTATCCCCAGTATAACCAATAATAGGCGTTTTACGATATTCGGCCATTGAGTTTCGGATGATATTGGTCGCCTCTAATCCATCAATGACGGGCATTTCAACATCCATTAAGATTAAATCCATTTTATGTTGTTTTAGTATCTCTAAGGCTTGTTGACCATCGTGAGCTTGATAAACATCATATCCTTGCCTTTCCAATAAAATAGCTGAGAAAGCACGTAAAGAGTCGTTATCATCAACCAGCAGAATACTTCGTTGATAGTTGATCTCTCGTTGTGGAATATTTCCCCGTTCGACTGCAACTTCATCAATCGAAAATAGTAATTTTTCAATAGTTCCAATACTATCTTTTAATAAATGACGTATCTCGATTGGATAAATCGTTAAATAACGAGAAATATTGACCGGATAGCGCTGAGATTGGTCGTAAATATAACATATTCTCGCCTCCGTGAAATGCAACTGACCTTCCAACTGGCTCAATTGATCCCACTGTGTATCAAATGGCGCTAAATCAACGAAGATAAGATCAAATTCAAACTCGTACGCTTCCTTTTGCATCGCTTGATTGAGTGTTAGCGTATGCAAAGTCAAGCCTAAATAAAACGCTTGTTCATTTAAATGTCGACTTAATAAACTCGGTTCACCAATCAATAATATCGATTTAGATTTTACTAACTCATGTTTTATCTGTTTGATGCGTTCAGACTCAACATCGGGAAACTGAAGAGTAAATTGGGTCCATTCACCAAAGACGGAACGACAAACAATTTCACCCCCAAACGAGTGCATGACTTTTCGACAAAAAGGCAGCCCTAATCCATAGCTATTATGTTTACCAAAGGTATAAAAATCCTTAAAAATTTCTTCGAGCCGTTCGGCTTCAATGCCGATGCCATTATCTTTAACGGTAATAACGTTCTGTCCATTAACTCTGTTTAATTCAATATGAATTGAAAAAGCTTCGCTGCTTTGATAGTAAAACGCGTTTTTCAATAAATTGTACAACGCAAATTTGAGTAAGGTATCACTACCAAAAAAGTTAAAATCCTGATGAACAACAAATGAAACCGCCGCTCGATCAACCGCTCGTTTGTAGGCAAAAGAGTGGATAGCATTTTCAACCACCACAGCGGCCGATAACTTGCGAAAAGTCGACGTCGAGACACGGTGCTGATCGATCGATGTTAGCAGTAAATCTATCGTTTCATTACCAGAATGAATCACCTCATCCGCATCATTTAGTATTTCATGCAATTGCTGTAAATCTTGTTGATTAATGATGTAGGTTTGCAAACCTGAATGAGGAGCCGGTACCAGAGAGCGAACAACATCTAGCGAAGATTTGAGCGCACTGAGTGGGTTACGCATTTCGTGTGCAATTCCAGCGCCGAACGATTTTGCTAATGATGCTTTGCTCTCGTGTGAGACCTGATTACGAAAATAGAACAGATTGCCGAATACATAAGTAAAAATAAAAATAGGCACATAAGTCCAAGAAATCATCTGACTAGGGGCGGCATCTACGACAACATAAACCGAGAAGTAGGCCAATAGCACGGCAATAATGGCTTGTGGCAACATTATCTTCGTTTCATGAACTAACAAAATATGCAAGAAAATTGAGGCCATGAAAGACATCGCCCAGACTGTTGACCAGTCGTTCATCAACATCATGAAAGAAAAGAAGAAAGGCAAACAAAAACCTATCGACAGGAGATAGTAATAAGGTAAATAACGCTGTAAAACTTTAGGAAATGAATGGCGAAAAGCAATCCCAGCAAACAACAACGAGCAAAATCCCCGCAGCCAAAATGATTCATAGCCCTGAGGAAAGAGATAAGTCCATACATAGTAGTAAATCGGAAAACCGATGAAGCCCATCCATCCAACTAACGTTAAGTTTGGTTCTGCGTATTGGTATATTTTTTTTACCGCATCCATATGAGTTATCGCTGCCTATGATCCATTGATCAATCCTCTATCCTATCTTTGAACTATACAACAAGTTTAATGCTACTGCCGAGGGTTGAAGTCACGATATCCAAACGTAATGCAATTTGCTCTTTGAGCTCAGCAACGTGAGAAATAATACCAATGCAACGCCCTCCCTGTTGCAAATCCACTAAGGTTTGAATTGCCAAATCTAACGATTCAGGATCTAAGCTGCCAAATCCTTCATCAATAAACAGGGTATCGAGACGAATTCCACCGCTGTAGGCTTGCACCACATCGGATAAACCTAATGCCAATGCTAACGCCGCCATAAAAGATTCTCCGCCCGATAATGTCGCCACATCGCGCCATTTTCCGGTATAGCCATCTTCGACCATTAAATCGAGCCCTGAACCGGCATTACCTTTGGCGCGTTCCTCTTTGCGTTTTAACCAATACCGTCCCTTACTCATGATCTGTAAGCGTTGCGAGGCCTGAATCAAGACATCATCAAGCAGCACACCTAACACAAAGCGATGCAGACTCACTTTAGCGCCTGTGCGTCCATTGGCTATATCACTTAATGTGCCGTAAATTTGATACTCTTTTTCCAATTGCGCATTGTTTTGATACAGCGTGACCAGCTTATCGCTCACTTGACGTAAACCGTCGTAACGTGAACGAACTTCACTGAGCTGCTGCAAGCAAAGCGTAACATACGCTTGTTGCTGTTCTACCGCGGCCTTGAGTTCGGTGAGATTCGGTGGTGTTTGATGGTGTAATACCTTAGCCAAAGCATCCCTCTGCCCTTGAAGCGTCGCTCGACGCTGTTCAAATTGACGAACTTTCTGCTCGATGGATAAACGCGTCTCTTCTGTCAACTTGGCTTGCAAATAATCTTCTAGCGAGGAAAAAGTGCTACCATTAAGCGCCATTTGCCATTCTTGAGCTAAGCGCTGCTCACTTGCCAACCAACGTTTCGCTTGCTGCTCGGCGCTGGTTAAACTTGCTTGAGCGGAAGAAAACCCTTGCTGCGCCTCCGCGAGTTGCGTTCGTGCCTGTAATTCAGCTTGCTGCAAGGCAGTCATTTGTTTTTTCACTCGCCCATAGGCTTCGCGCACTTGTGCGGCATCCGTAAATTCACTAGCAACTTCGGCTTGTAAACTGGCGACTTTAGTTTGTGCTTCAATCTCTGCTTTACTGGCTTGCTCGACTCTATACTGCTGCTGCTCAAGTTGTAACTGAACTTGCTGCAAGGCCACCATCACTTGGCTCAGTTGCTGCTCAAGTGCTTGCGGATTTAACTGCGCTAAGCGCTCAATATCCGCGGCTAAGGTCTGATATTGCTGTTGTAATAAGGTTAATTCTGGCAGAGCTTTGTGCTCAATTTGCTCTGCAAGCTGCTTGAGCTGCTGCTGATAATAATTCAGATTATTCTCAGCGTTTTGGTATTGTTTTAGCTGCTCGGTTTCACTCGCTTGATGATGCTGCTGCGCCTGACGTGCTTGCTGAACTTGCTCTTTACTGACTACTTGACCAGTAAATTGAGCAATATGGGGATGATGCTCACTACCACAAACTGGGCATGGATTGCCTTGTACGAGTTTCTGTGCCAATTCTGCGGCTTGATTACTGTGCCAATAAAATTCCAACTGATCAGCGTGCTGGCTAGCCTGCAACGTTTGCTGCTGCGCCTGCTGATAAGCTTGCCCAGCTTGTTGATGCGCCTGCTGTAACTGATTGATTTGTTCAGTTAAAGCGCGCTGCTTAACACGCAGCTGAATGTGTTCATCTAATTGACTAAGCTGCAATTGCTTGGCTTCTAGACCGCTGCGCTGACTGACTAGCAACTCTAACGCTTGCTGCTGCTGTTGACGCTGATTGTCGAGATCAGTCAGCTGATTTTTCAACTGCTGATGCTGAGTCTGCTCCGCCTTTAACTCCGTAAGTGCTTTACTCTGCTGACGCTGTTGTTGCTCTAACTCCACCCATTTTTTGCCAATACTTTCCAGTTGATACAACTGTTGGTTTAGCGTCTCAATTTGTTGCGCGGCTTGCTCAGCCTGTTGGTGAGCCAACCTTGCGCTAGCCACTTGCTGCTCTGCTTGAGTCACCGCTTGTTGATGGCTTTTTTGCGCTTGCTCCGCCAGCGTCAATTGCTGGCGTGCATCAGATAATTGTTGATAAGGTAAATCGAGCTGCGCCGCTTTTTGGCCTTGTTGCAGTCTTAGTTGCAGTTCATCAATCTCAGTCTGTTGTGCCGTTAATTGTGCTTGTTCGCGAGCCAGTTGCTCTTGCTGACTGAATTTCTCTTGTAACTCTTGCCCCGCGTGCCATTGCTGCTTGAGGACATCAAGCTGCTGTTGAGCCTGTTGGTGGCTTTGCTCATTGTTTTTTAGGGTTGGCTCAATGCTGATCAGTGCTTGCTGCAATTCCTCTTCATTGGCCATGGCAACCACATTCAGCGCCCCTTTTATTTGCTGATCAAATTGTTCTTTTTGACGACTGATCCCAACGGCACGCTCTGAGAGTTCTCGTTCAATTTGCGCATAAATATGGGTTTGAAAAAGCTGACCAAAGATTTGTTCACGCTCTTTTGAGTTCGCTACCAATAATTCTCGAAATTTACCTTGCGGGATCACCATCACTTGGCGAAATTGCTTGACATCTAGGCCAATTAATTCCAATACGGCGGCAGCAACACGCTTCGGACTGTGAGCCAGCAGCTTTTCTTCCTCATGAGCCATCAGTTCAATTAAGCTGGCTGCATGGGATTTTTTAGTGGTACCTTCACCGCGCTGCTTAGCGACCTGCTGATCCGGGCTACGAATGATCTTAAACCGCCGCTGATGCAGTTCAAATACAAACTCTATTTCCGTCAGAACAGAATCCGGCGCATAATCACAGCGCATTTGGTCGCCAGAACGTTCGCTACCCGTGGTTTCACCATACAAGGCATAACATATTGCATCGAGCAGCGAACTTTTCCCCGCCCCAGTTGGACCATTGATTAAAAATAGCGGCGCATGACCAAAAGCGCTGAAATCGACTACTTGCTGGTTGGCAAATGGACCAAAAGCTTGCAGAGTCAAAGTAATTGGACGCATAACTTAATTTGACTCCTGATTTTTCAGTGACTGGATGACTTGACTAATCGCCTGCGTTTGCAATTCCGTTAACGGCTCTTGCTTAGCTTCAAGAAAGAAATCGCGAAACATATCCATCTCACCACGCGCCAAGCGAGCACGCCCCATCGGCTGCTGGCTGTCCATTAGCATGCCCGGTTTCTCTAAATGCAACACATTTGGGTATACTTTACGCAGTTTTTCCATCGGATCTAAAATGGCATGCTTATCCATTAAACGTACTAGCAGATAATCATCTGCATGAGGATCCTGTTGACCTTGGGCCAGTAATGCCTCTAACTCGCCCTCGACAATACGCATATCATGAGGCGCAGTGAGCGGAATCGATTGTGCTGAAACAAAACCCTGTTGATTCAATTCAACCAAAGTCATGCCTTTTTTATGATATTGCTCAGAGAAGCTGTATTTCATCAGTGAGCCACTGTAGCGAATATAGTCTTGACCTTTATATTGTGGCTGATGTAGATGCCCTAGCGCCACGTAATCAAAGGGTAAAAAATGCTGGTGATTCACACAGTCAGCGCCACCAATCGACAGTGGTCGCTCTGAATCAGAAGTACTTGCGCCATCAACAAAGCAATGACTGAGCAAGACATGGCGTTGGCTGGGATTAAACGTGTCGACAATCTGCTGACAAAGAAATTGATGCGCCTGATCATGAGTACTGACCTTATTTTTAAACGCATCACGAACCTGCTCAGGATCGCTATAAGGCATACCATAAAAAGCCACTTCCCCGGCTTGCTCTGAGCTAAGCACCACAGGCTGTAACATTTGCGTAAAGTCACTGATAATATGCAAACCAGACGACTGCATATGTTTTGCCGCAAAACCTAAACGTTTCGCGCCATCATGGTTGCCAGGAATCATGATCACTGGGGTCTGTAATTGCTGACAAATGCGCGTTAACACTTCATCCAATAACTCAATTGCGGCAGTCGGTGGTACAGAACGATCATAAATATCACCGGCGATCAACAAAACATCCACCGGATGATGAGTGATATAATCGATAAGTTGGTTTAAGACCTGCCGTTGGTCATCCAATAAAGAGACATTGTGAAAGTGGCGGCCTAAATGCCAATCGGAAGTGTGTAAAAACTTCATTGCCAGCCTATAAGCAAAGGTTATGTTAAGCCTATGATAACCTTAAGCCATTATAAGATCATCGCTTTCATTGATCAGCGGCGAACTTTTAGCCGACGTGGGATCAGCTCAATGCCATTGGAAAAACGTTTTGCCGAAGCGTTCAAGGCTAATGCCATCGCACTATCCGCGATCAATTCAAACTGCTGGGGTAATGAATTAATTTTAATCGGCAAAAAGTCTAATAATCGATTATCGCCAAAGGTTGCCAGTCTTAGTTTCTCCATTAGTGACGGCTGCTCTAACAACACATCTAATACCCCTTCTAATAAGGTATAAGAAGTCACCACTACGGCATCAGGCACCTGGCCTTGTGCGTACCACTGTGCGAACACTCGCCGTCCGTCCTCGCGATTAAAGTGCTCACCATAACCGAGCATCATGTGCTTATTTGCCTGTTTCAGGGCTGATTCAAAGCCCATTTGCCGCTCTTGGGAGATACTCAATTCAGGCAATGCGCCAATCAAACCAACGCTGGTCACTTCATCACTCAACACCGATTGAGTCAGCTCAAAAGCAGCACTGAAATCCTCACTGACCACGCAAGGGAAATATTCATCATCCAAAGGTCGGTCAATAGCAATCACCGGCGTGCCCGCTTGTTGAACCTGCCAATAAAACTCACTGGCATCTGCCAAGCTACTGGCCACAAATAAAGCATCAATCCGCCGAGAGACGAGAGCGTGGGCAACATTTTTTTCAATTTCTGCATCATCATCAGAACAACCAATTAATATTTGATAGCCCGCTTGGCGTGAATTGTATTCAAGTAATTTAGCTAATTTGGCATAACTGGTGTTTTCTAAATCAGGAATAATCAAACCAAACGAACGACTATTACCCGCCCTTAACGAAGAAGCCGCCAAATCTGGGCGGTAATCGTATTGATCAACAATGGCAATGACTTTTTGCTGAGTCTTTTGGCTAATGCGATATTTGGTCGCTTTACCATTAATCACATAGCTGGCCGTCGTTTTTGACACGCCAGCTAATTTGGCAATTTCATCTAGTGTCATATCCACTACTCGGGTTCTGTGCGTGGGATCATAGAAACAATTTTTTGATCCTTAATTGAGTTGAATTATAAGCTGAATCGATTCAGTATCAAAGCTGAAAGGATTCAGCAAAGGTTTAAATTGGTAGCCAAGTCGAGTTTTTTGGACTAAACCTAATAAAAAGCCACTGATTAGTTAAAGCATAGCGTTTGCTAAATTTTTTTAAACTTAAAGCTGAAACGATTCAGCTTAATCATAAATCACGATAATGCCACTCTATAGCCAAACAACTTGGCGTTGCAGGTAGGCGGCAAGTGGGTGAGTCCCCATGAGCATAGATAGACTCTATGACTGGGGTGAACAAACGTAGCCAACCCCCCTGCAGCTTCAAGTAGGAAGGGTATAAACAGAAAAGTAACTCGCATTATCAGCACAAGCCATTTCTGGCTAAGGGGCCAAACATGTTGCAACTCTCTACGCAAGATATTCGATTAGCGCAGACACCCTCAAACAAACAAGATGCCATTCGTGCTATCGCAGCAGATCTTACCGACAGACAGCTGGTCGAGTCTGGCTATGTTCAAGGTATGCTTAATCGCGAAGCGCAAAATTCAACCTTTTTAGGCGGTGGTATCGCCATCCCCCATGGCACGATTGAAACTCGCGATCTGGTTAAACAGACTGGCGTCACCGTGCATCATTTTGCCAATGGTGTTGATTGGGGGGACGGTAATATTGTGTATGTTGCAATTGGTATTGCAGCCAAATCCGATGAACATTTAGGCATATTAAAGCAACTGACCAAGGTGCTCTCTGCCGATGGCGTTGAAAATCAGCTTAAGCAAGTACAGCAAGCGAGTGATTTAGTCGCACTGCTTAATGGTGAAATACAATTTAGCGCTGATTTTGATCCTGCATTGATTCAACTACTCTTTCCTGCCAGTGACATGCTGCAAATGACAGCGGTCGCGGGTGGTTTACTGAAAAATACTGGCTGTACTGATAGTGCTTTTGTCGCCGATCTGGTCACCAAATCTCCAACGCATTTAGGCCAAGGATTATGGTTAGTCAGTAGTGATAAAAGTGTCACTCGCAGTGCGATGTCATTTGTTTCTACCGCTAATCATTGTGAGTACCAAGGCATTGCTGTCAAAGCCTTGATCGCTATTGCCGCTTGTAATGATGCCCATCGCTCGTTTCTTAACATCATCACCCAGCTTGTCTTCAACCAGCAGCAAGAGCAATTATTACAAGCGGATGCCCATCAATTGGTCGCGTTGTTTTCTCAAGACAACGCCCAAGTCGCTTCAAGCCACCCAGAAACCAACGCCAATGTTGAAACCGCTATCTTTAAAATTACCAATTCACATGGTTTGCATGCTCGCCCTGGAGCTATGCTCGTCGCAGAAGCGAAAAAGTTTCAAGCCAACATCAAGGTGGTCAATTTAGATGGTGATGGTAAAGCAGCTAACGCGAAAAGCTTGATGAAAGTGATCGCCCTCGGAGTGAAACACGGCCACCAACTCCAGTTTAGCGCTGAAGGACCAGATGCCGCTCTTGCCCTTGAATCGATTGGCGCAGCGATTAAATCCGGTCTTGGTGAGCATTAAGGAGCCGATGATGAATATGAAAGTCGTTACCATTACCTTGAATCCAGCACTTGATCTCACTGGCAGTATGGAAAAGCTCCATCTTGGTTCAGTGAGCTTAGTCCAACAAGGTTCATTACATGCGGCAGGTAAAGGGGTCAATGTGGCCAAAGTGCTCAGCGACCTTGGCGCTCAAGTCACGGTGACAGGATTTCTTGGTCAAGATAACCAAGAAATGTTTTGTCAACTCTTCACTGAGATAGGGGCAAACGATCAGTTTATTCGTCTACCTGGAGCGACACGAATTAATGTCAAATTGGTCGAGCAATCTGGCCAAGTCAGCGACATCAATTTCCCCGGCATTCATGTTAATGAACAAGATATTCAACGTTTCGAACAAAGGTTGTTTCAGCTCGCCGAAGATCACCAGTACTTCATTATTGCAGGCAGTTTACCATCCGGCCTTTCACCACAACGCTGCGCCAGCTGGATTGAGCAGTTGGGGTTACTGGGTAAAAAAGTGTTGTTTGACAGTAGCCGCGAGGCCCTAATCGCCGGAGTCGATGCAAAGCCATGGTTAATTAAACCCAATGAAGAAGAACTGGCTCAGTTTGTGGGCTATCCACTGCATAGCCCAGAAGCCTGTCAAGCTGCCGCTCAACAACTGGCCGATAAAGGTATCGCTAATATTGTGGTGTCGATGGGCGCACAAGGCACAATGTGGCTCAATCAAGGTCAATGGCTGCACGCCAAGCCACCTAAAATGCCGGTTGTGAGTACAGTCGGTGCTGGCGATACCTTAGTGGCAGGCCTGTGTTGGGGGCATATGCAAAATATGGATAAACCATCATTGATCACCTTTGCAACCGCGCTATCCGCTCTGGCAGTCACCCAAGTGGGGGTTGGCGTTCCTGATATAGAAAAAGTCACCGCTCTACAAAATGATATCCAATTATAACCACACAACTTAACAAAGTTACTAGGATAAACCATTGATTAGTCTATGCACTAACCATAACGATAAAAGGTCAACACTATGAATATTGCCATCATTACCGCATGCCCCAGCGGGGTTGCCAATAGCATTATCGCCGCAGGTTTATTAGAACAAGCTGCGAAATCGCTGAACTGGAATGCCGCTGTCGAGTGCCACTCTTCGATACTAAATACAGTCACGTTAACCGAAGCCGACATTGCTCAAGCCGATGTTGTGATCATCGCTGCCAATACGCCAGTTGATACTTCACGTTTTGTCGGTAAAAAAGTTTACCAAAGTGAGATTTCAGCCTGCACCAGCGATCCCACTGCATACTTAACCACCGCCGTTGAACAAGCGACCGAGCTTAACGCCTCAGCCGTTACCACTACGGCGCCAAGTTCATCCACTACATCAGCGGTGAAAAAAATCGTCGCTATCACCGCGTGTCCAACCGGTGTTGCTCATACTTTCATGGCAGCGGAAGCGCTGGAAGAAGAAGCCAAGCGTCGTGGCCACCAAATTAAAGTCGAAACTCGCGGCTCGGTCGGTGCCAAAAATCAACTCACGGCACAAGATATTGCCGAGGCCGATTTAGTGATTATTGCCGCCGATATTGAAGTGCCTCTTGAGCGCTTTAATGGTAAAGCGCTGTATCGCACCAAAACTGGCCCAGCACTGAAAAAAACGGCTGAAGAGATGGATAAAGCCTTGATCCAAGCCACCACTTACCAACACTCAGGATCAAGTAGTGCATCGTCTAGTGACGAGAAAAAAGGCGTCTATAAACACCTGATGACTGGGGTTTCACACATGCTCCCAGTGGTCGTTGCTGGTGGCTTACTGATCGCCCTCTCTTTCGTGTTTGGTATTGAAGCTTTTAAAGAAGAAGGCACCCTTGCCGCGGCTTTAATGGCGATTGGTGGTGGTTCCGCCTTTGCACTGATGATCCCCGTACTGGCTGGTTATATTGCCTTTTCTATTGCAGACCGTCCTGGTCTGGCACCTGGTCTGATTGGTGGCATGCTCGCTAGCTCAACGGGCGCTGGCTTTTTAGGTGGCATTGCCGCCGGTTTCATCGCCGGTTATAGCGCAAAATGGATTGCTGACAACGTATCATTGCCTCAGTCAATGGAAGCGCTTAAGCCGATTTTAATCATTCCGTTCATCGCCAGCTTAGTCACCGGTTTAGTGATGATTTATATCGTCGGTGGGCCAGTTTCAGGCATCATGTCGGCAATGACGGAGTTTTTAAATAGCATGGGTTCAACCAATGCCGTGTTGTTAGGCATTATTCTTGGTGCAATGATGTGCTTTGACTTAGGTGGCCCAGTTAACAAAGCGGCGTATACTTTTGGTGTTGGTCTCCTTGCCTCAAACACCTATGCTCCCATGGCTGCGATCATGGCGGCAGGCATGGTCCCCGCATTAGGAATGGGCCTTGCTACCTTCTTAGCCAAAAATAAATTTGCAGCAAGTGAACGTGAAGCAGGCAAAGCCTCATTTGTACTGGGCTTGTGTTTTATCTCTGAAGGGGCAATTCCTTTTGCTGCCAAAGATCCAATGCGAGTTATCCCAGCGTGTATGGTGGGCGGGGCATTAACCGGAGCACTATCCATGCTGTTTGGTGCACAACTCATGGCTCCGCATGGTGGGCTATTTGTCTTGTTGATCCCTAATGCTATCACGCCAGTATTGATGTATTTAGTAGCGATCGCCGCCGGTACTATCGTGACAGGTGTAGGCTATGCGTTTTTAAAATCACGCGCAGCAGCAAGTACACAAGCTGTTCAAGCTTAATCTCTCAGCCATGGTGCAAGCTATCAGGCTCTGTGCTCCTTGTTCAAAAAAGCAAAAAGTCAGCAATACGCTGACTTTTTTGTTTCATTACTTCTACCACTGTGGATGTTATTGATGCTTACCTTGGACATATTCTCGGCTCACATCGACCACTGCGACATCCCGAAAAAAGCTACGCCCTAGTAGTATAGGAAAGGTGAGATGAGTTCGATTAGCTAAAGTGAACTGAGTATGATCTTTCATTTCCCCAAGCTGTACCCACATCATTACCACCGGACGACGCTGATAATTATTATCAGACGATTGACGAATGCGTACCCAACGTTCAACAGGTAAATTGATCTCACCACTTTTTATTCCATCATGTTCAATACGAAACTTGACCCAATCTTGTCCATCGCGCTCAAAAGCTTCAACATCTACCGCACTAATTGAAGAAGTAGTGGCTCCAGTATCGATGCGAGCCCGAAAGCTCTCCTCAATAGCAGGAACATAAACCCACTCTTTTTCACCAAAAATCAGTTTACCATCGGGCGTTTTGGTCGCCACCGGCACTTCTGGCTCAACAATCTCTGGGGTTTCAACTTCCGGTTTTGCAGATTCTGTTTCTGGCTCGGGTTGCTCAATTTGTGTTGAGGTTTCAGTTTGCTCAGAAGGCGGTACCATCGCACAAGCGACTAAACCACCACTGAGCAGCAACGTTAGAAGGATTTTCCATGGTTGTTTCATTCATTTACCTCATTCAACTACTTTTATGACACGCTAACGATGGCCTCTGCTACATAAGGGATGTCTTTCTCCGTTAGACCTGCAATATTAATTCGGCCATCTGCCACCGCATAAATCGCAAACTGATCACGTAAACGACCCATCTGTTCTGGACTAAAACCGAGCATAGTAAACATCCCTTTGTGGCTTTGGATAAAGTCGAATTGTGACGTATTATGTTGATTTCTCAACTCATTACACAAGGTTTGACGAAGGCTTAACAATCGCTGCTGCATTTCAGTCAATTCTTGCTGCCAAATGTTGGTCAACTTTTCATTTTGTAACACGGTTTTTACTAAAGCTGCTCCGTGATCAGGCGGCATAGTATAAGTAGCGCGTGCTAGGGTCAGCATTTTACCTCGAGCATTAGCGACCTGCTGAGCGTTTTTACCTAATACGATTGCCGCTCCTGTCCGTTCACGATACAAGCCAAAGTTTTTCGAGCACGAAGTAGTGATTAGCATTTCTTCTACCCGTTGTGCCATATAACGCACACCTTGAGCATCGCTTTCAAGTGACTCACCAAAACCTTGATAAGCAATATCCACAAATGGAGTAAAACCTTGTTTAAGTGATAACTCTGTTATCATCTGCCAGACGGAAAAATCAATATCCGCTCCTGTCGGGTTATGGCAACAGCCATGCAGTAACACCACATCCTTCGGCCCAGCTTGAGCCAGATCGTCCATCATGGCAGCAAGATCAACCATTTTGGTTTCCGGACTAAAATAAGCATAGTATTTTACTTTTAATCCTACCGCTTCCATGACTGGTTTATGGTTAATATAGCTGGGATTGGTTAACCATACCGTCGTATCGGGCTGGGCAACACGCATCAAATCCCCCAACATTCGTAATGCGCCACTGGCTCCGGGAGTTTGAATGGTAGTTAAACGGTCAGATAATGAGTGTTCATGACCTAAGACTAATTGGGTAATACTGTGGTTAAACTCTTCACAACCGGCAAGCCCAACGTAAGATTTAGTGGTTTGCGTTTCCATCACCTTTTGCTGGGCCAGTTGCACCGCCTGCATGATCGGCGTTTGGCCTTGACTATTTTTATAGACGCCAATGCCTAAGTCGACCTTTTCAGGACGGGGATCTTGGCGAAAAGCAACGGAGAGAGAAAGAATAGGATCTAATACTGGTTCAGATAAATGGTCTAGCATGAAAGTCACAACCCTTTGAAATTCAAGTAATGACTTTCAAGTAAACACCAGAAACCATAAAACCGAAAGTAATTTTTACACTTTACAACTATATATCAGCTGATTATGGCTACCCCGCCACGGTAAACTTGGATCCGCTTTGTCTTGATCAAATTTACCATCAATTAATACATCAATATGATCGAGCACTTGACGTTGTTGAGCGTTCAATTCTGATAAACGATGGCACGCTGTACCCAAAATAAACCCCACACTAAGGTGGGGTTTGCGGGCATTTAAGCTATTTTATTTGTTGTAGCTTAAGTTTTGAGTTGATACTTGTTTATGCGATTAAGCCTTTTTGGTGAACGACATCTGCCCACGCTGTGGTGACAACGACTCGAGACTTGCTGTCTAGGCTATCGATAAATCCATTGTCTCCCACTTGAGGCGCAAAACCACTCATGGCTTGGACTAAGGCATCGATAGCGTTATCCGATAATGCGGTATAATTCCGTTCACCGGCTGCGTCTTTATCACCCATAGCGATCACCACTTGAGCACGATTGCCATTGAAGTAATCGCTAAACGTCACCGAACCAATATGCTCAAACTTGGCTTGGTCGCTGTCGTTTGACGGATCGCGCAAAATCGACAATTTCAGGTCATATCCGCTGCGTTCGAACCACAGTTTCTGCCAATCGATGCCATTGAAGACAATGTTGTCTTCGCTGCGGATGTCTTCCACAAGGTTGTCGATAACATCGCCACTTACGACAAAGCTATCGACATCTGTGCCACCTTTGAAGGTATTTTGGTAACCGCCAAGTACCATCAGATCTCGACCTTCACCGCCGTCAAAATGGCTGAACTTAGAGATGGCAGCAGCAATCAGATTATCATCACCGTCACCACCATTGAGTACAGCATGGTAACCCATCAGTTTAACCACATCGTTACCAGTACCAGCATTAATGCGGTTATAGTTACCAAAGACATTGGCAAAGTCATCACCCGCTCCGAGTTCCACTTGGTTGTTGTTACCAATCGTCACGGTGTAATCTTGATCGTCACCGGTATCGACTCGGTTGAAGGTGCCAGAGGTAACCACGTAGTCACGACCGGTTCCTGTGTCAATTTCACTACCTTCACCGAAGACGAATGATTGATCATCACCCGCACCAAGGAACACATGGTTAATTCGTCCGGCAACTACCGCTGTATCGTTACCCTCACCCCCAAACATCATATTTTCACGTCCCATCAGAACGCCCATGTCATTTCCTTCACCGCCAGTGAAGATGTTTGATGTGCCAGTTGCGTAGAACACATCATCGCCTCGGCCCCCCCAGAAATTGTTGTTGTCTCCGAGATACGCACCGAGATCTTTACCATCACCACCCCAGTTGAAGTTGTAGTTTCCTAGAGAGATGTTGATATCACCATCTCCTTGGAGATGACCACTATTACGAAGGAAATCAAACGTTTTCTCCTTCATGTTCAGCAAATCGGCAGTGAGATTCTGTTTAAGATTCTCGACCAGTGACTTCATTTCCTGCTGCTTATCTTGACTGAAGATAGTCGCAAACAAGTTAGGCAGGTTAAGCGAGTTAAAGCCAAAGGCACGATCTTGTGTTTCTGTTGTTTCGGTGTTGCCATCAGCTGCACCTTGCGTACTGTTCGCGCTCGCACCATTGACAGAAACCGAAGAGTTGTCCTTTTCCTCTTCTGGCGCTTTCTCTTTCAAACCATGAGTTTCAGCAAAAGACTTAATGCCATCCGCTCCCATGTCGATACCCGCTTTCAGACTATCTAGTAACTTAGCCGGGTCGATAAAGGCTTGCGGCTGGTCACCACTGAATTCACCAATGACTTCCAACATCTCTTTGAGGATCGCAACACCATCGACGGCTTGACCATTACGCGAAACAATTTGACCAGATGCGGTGTAATCGACACCGAAAATATCGGCCAACGTGGTTTCTGCGCCTACACCAGCGAGTTTACCAAGTAGCTTATTCTTGAGCTGACGCGGCAGATCCTGTGGCGTATAAGTGAAGGTGGCTTTAGCCTGCCCTGTTGCCGTGAATTGCTGTGTCATCAGACCAAACAGTGAACCTAGGTTAGTATCCAAAATCGACTGAATATTATCGCCGAAAGTAAAGTTCCAGTTACCCGTCGTGACTTGAATATCCGCCCCTTGTCCACCTACGGCAAAGTTAAACGCCAGCTTTTCATTGGCTTGACGAAGCTTGTCAGCGCGGCTGAGCTGACTCGTGCCACTATTACCGTTACCGCTTAGCCACTGATTGTATTGTTTATTCAGTGTCGCTTCTGCATCGTGCTTCAAGCCTCGGCTATCACGTTCATTTTGTGAATCCAATTCAACTAATGTGCTGTAATCCACACTGCTGCTTTGATCCAAACCAGACATATCTTTGACGAACTTTTTCGCACCAGAGAGAGTCCATTGCTGCTCTTGAGCGGCAAGCCAACCCTCTCCTTGCCCTGAAGTTGCAATGTTTTGTAGTACACCAGAAATACGCGCAGCACCGTCGAATGGATTGACCAGTGGCGGAGTCGGGATGGATTTTTCCATCATCACCAGCAGATCATTGCTTCGTCCCATATTGAAGCTCACATTACGGTTACCGAGGAACATTTGCGCACCTTCCAGTGCTTGATAGCCACCGATATCAACACTGTGTTTGCTTTCACCGTCACCGATATGAACCATAACGTTATTGTCACCAAAGGCCAGCGATTTAAAGCCACCAGTACCGACTTTAATGCCCACATTCGATGTCCCCCAGTTCACCGCCGTAAACTCCCCTTCGCCCACGTTAACTTGAATGTTACCTGAGTAGCTGAGTTGATTACTGTTGCTAGAATTGGCAATCACTTCCGTTTCTGGTTTACGTTTTTCTGGCGCATCAAACACGTCACTATTGTCACCAATCGCGCCACGAGCTGGTTCATCGACATCGCTGACACCAATACGAGAGAGATCGATGTCACCTTCCGCAATACCATTGCGAATACGTTCATCCTTGGCAACAACCTCACCTTGCGCATCCCAGCTTAGTGAAACTTTGTTGTTTTCTGCCTTTTTAACCCAATCGCCATTCGCGTCCTTGGTATATTTACGCCCCTCAGCATCTACCGCTATGTCAGAGCTACGTACAGAGACATCGACACGAAGACCATTGGCATCCATCGCGTTAATAAACTGATGACCAAAGCCCTTCTGCTTGTCATCACTCACTAAGGAGCAACCGACAATACTGATATGGTCTGGCTTGCTGCTGATATTTTCCGCTTGATTAAACGTCTGCTGAAACTTGGCCAATTTCACGGCCAACTCATCGGCACTGTAACCACTTAAGCGAGTGTTGTTACTTTCTGAGTGGTCGCGGCCATGCCCCACCAACTGCCAACGTAGCTTTCCATCCAGTTTTGATGGATCGCCATACACCACGCGATAGTTGCCGTCTGAATCGAGCTGCACCACGACACTGCTTTCTGGATGCTTACCTGCAAGGTTCGCAGCCGCTTTTGCAACAACATCATCGTTCTCCATTTGCACGATCACTTGACCATCAAAGCGGCTTTTACCGCCTTCTGTCGTTGGCGTAACCGCTATAGGATCCCAGCCATTGACATCTTGATTATGAAGTGTCTTTCCATAAGCCAATGCTTCTTTCGTGTCATCTACAACTTTTGCATTGCTATCTACATCTGGAGTACCTGGCTTTTTAATCGGTGTTGTGTCAAACACAGGTAAATCGAGGATCCCCTGCATGGTGGTCTTGTCACCAAAGGTCGGCTTGTAGCTTGCTAACGTGTTGCCATCCATTACCACCACACGGTTGAAGATCGCTTCACCTGTGTCGTTTTTACCCAACTTATAGCTTTGAGCCATCTTTAGATCAGATGTGCCGAAGAAACGTGTTAAGTAGGTGCCAAACTTCTCTGCTGACGAGAACTCAACAATGCCAGCATTTGGATCATAGAAGCCGTAGACACGATCTTCATCTGAGCCTTTTGCCCAAGCCGCCATCGCATGCCCAGGAGCATCAAGTTCCAACAATATAGGTTTACCGTTAACCGATACATCAGTGATCTTCTCAATCACACCGTTTACGGTCAGCGCTTGCTTACCTTCCAGCTTTTCCTGCCACACTTTCATCGACGTATCATGCATTGGGTTCTTTGCATGAATGGCCGCTAAGCTGCTGAGCAACTTGCTTGCATTAGCTTTTTCACTGTCTGAGTAAAGGGTTGGATTGCTCAGCACCGCTGCCGCAGAATACATCTTCTCCAGTAGTTGTCTTGCAACGCCGACTTGACCATCATTTTCGAGCTGTTTAGCAACCAAAACGAGTTTAGAAAGTGGATCACAACGTCCACCAAAACCATCATTCGATAAGTTCAACAGCATTAACTGTGGCGCAAGTTGTTCGGTCGCTTTCGTATCCACCACCCCAGCAGAGGCAACCTCACGGAACAGTCGGTTGTACTTCTCAGACTTGTTCTGGAACGTCACTTTCAGTGCACGACTTTCAATTTCCCAAGCTAGCGCACCTTTTTGCTCTGCACCTAAGTTGCCTTTAACAAACAGATCCACCAGTTGCTTGATGTTCATATCTGAGCGGAAGCCATCAACGATCGCCTTAGCATGATCGTTTTTATAGCCATTTAGGAAATCTTTGGTCGTACGAATGTCTTTCGATTTACCCGGTACGCTAGTATCTGGTTTTAGCGCGTCACCATAGCGTTTAAAATCTTTCTCTAGCCCTTTCAGCACTTCACCTGCTTTTTCCGCCGCTTGCTCTGCATTGAACAGACCGGAGACAATTTGATCTGCGTACTGACCCATCAAGCGATTGCTTGCTTCGTGTCCATAGAAGGTTTGTTCACCCGTGACGTTGTAGCCAGCAATCGTAAGTTTAGATCGTAGCTTCTCGCCTTCTTTACCTAAACCTTCACTGTCCGTTAGCAACAGAATCGGCGTCTCTTTTGGCAAACCTTCAAGATTCTTCTCTACAGAGAACTGACCATTCACTGCCTTAGAGATTGCACCTACAATACCAGCAGGATTTACCACTTCATGTGCGGTGATCGCTTTAGTCATACTTGGCATAGGACGATCGAGCAACAAGCCTGAAACTGATTGGCCATTTTGCGCCGCAAAACGCGCGAGATCGGCAGCAATCGGCCCACCCATTGAGTAGCCATGAATGATGATCTTGCTTGGGTCAATACCCTTGTCGTTTACTAGGTAGTTGAACATAGTGCGAGCGTCTTGGTACAAGCCTTTTTCAGTTGGCCCGCCGTCACTTTCACCATAGCCACGCAGGTTGACTGCGAGCATATCGATGCCTTGTTTCTGATAGTGGCTACGAATCGCACTCGCTTGCTCTTCGGCTGAAGAACCAGAACCATGTAAGAACAATACGACTTTGCCGCTTGTCGTGCTCGTGTCGCCTTCGCTTGATGCTGCCCCCTGATGGTAATACCCCGTTAAACGGCCAGCTTCCCCTTGCAGAGTGACTTTCTGTGATTCACCGTTTTCTACCGCATGGTCAAGTAGAGTTTGTGTGATTTCGCCAATCTTACGACGCGCGTCTTTCTCACCGTATAACTCATTATTGAGGAATCGAGTCAATGGGCTCAGAGATTCTTTATCGCGCGGTGGCGTACCATCATTTTCAATCGCGACGTTTTCTTTCTGCTTGTCATTACCTGATAAGACATCAAGAACATCTGTCACTTGGTGGTTTTGCTTCTTGGCGGTAATTTCAAGCTGAGCTTCTTGTAGTGCCTGACCGAAGTTAAACAACTCTGTCGGTGTCCAAACACCAAACTTAGGTCGCCATGTGTGCCCAATCAGTTTATCTGCCCCACCCGCTTTCAAAACCTTCGCGACTATACTTGAGCAGTTTTTGTTCAGCAATTGATAGCGAGCATCCGAATCGTTGCTAAGACGATGCCATTCGGCTTGCATTGCCGCTACATCAAGACCTTCTAGGTTAATGCGAAATACTCGGCCTTGGTCAGCCTGCATCTCTTTAAAGGTTTGAATTTTATCCAGTTCATCCTGTGCAAATCGCAGCACAACTTCGGATATCTGCTGTTCCATTTGTTCCGAGTTAACCGCAACTTTCGCTTGTTCTTGCAGCTCTTTCGCAAAGCGCTGCGCGACATCTTGCATGTCGTAGCTAGTGTCATTCCATTGGTCAACAAACGGTTTAGAAATATGCTCAGGAATATTGGCCGATTCCAAAATATCAGGGTTCATTAATGCCATCATGGTAAACGTTTCAGAAATATCTTTAAATTTCTCATCAACACCAGAGGCTGAAGCCAACTGCTTGATAAAATCCTTCAATTTATCTTCAGCGCTTTTTAATCCGAAATCATCATTTTCTTCCGACTGCATATCAAACGCTAAAGATTCCCCCTGCGCGGCGGGTTGGCTAAAATCTTTCCAGCGCAATTTAAGGTCTGGCATCGCTTCTGATGACACATCAAATAGATGATTTAAACTCGATGACTTACTCCCCATTGGCCACCAGCTAACATAATTACTCTGGTTATATGCTAGTGCTTGATCTGTATTGATTTGATTACGGCCCTGACCAATTTGCAGCGCGGCATGTCCAAGGACACTATGATCACTCGGTTTCCAAAGAAATAGTGTTGCGCTGACGGGTGATAAGTGTTGCTCAATCGCTAAATGCACTTTTTTAAGGCCAGTGATATCAATACCCTTACCGTCTTTGGCAAGATCTTTGGCTGATAATCCAGCAAAGATTGTATCTGCAACGGTTTGTCCGTACTCGTGACTTACTGTCGACTTCACTTTTTCAAGCGCAGCTTCGCTGCTACCTAGCAGATCGATATTGGCAGGATTGCCTTTACCTTTGGTAACAAAGTCACCCTGTTGATCCAGATAAAGGTGCTTACTCTCTTTCAAATTGGCGGCTTCTAGCTGGTCATATAATCGGCTGAAACTGTCTTTCGCTTGGATATTTTGCTCAGCATCTGACAGCACCGAAACTTCATCTAAACGAGTATTCACCTGATTTAACAGTGAGTTCATTGCTGCAATACGCCCCGAATCCGGGTGTCCGAGTACATAGCCTTCAATTTTTTTACGTAGGTTGAGCAGTTTTTCTATTGATTCCTGCTCGTAATCAGAGAATTCAGTGACGCTAGAGTGATATTCGGCTAATGCGTTAATCACTTGCTGATAGCTTTCACCGCGGATCTTGCCTGTTACATTCGCCGCATCCAGCAGCTCAGTGACTGACATCAGCTCCACTTTAGTGTTGTAGTGCCAAGTGCCATCGACTTTTTGCGCCAACACATGTGTACGACCTTCATGGTGTGAAATCACCTTGTTATCCACCAAGAAGAGCTCGTCAGGCATTTGTTCGAAGTTATCGAAGTTGGCCAGAATGAAGCGTTCGATGACTTTGTGTTGAGCCGCGTCTTCAGGGTCCTCAAGAATGATGGTTTTACTCTTGCCATCGGTTCCTGGCCAAACACGCACTTCAAAACCTTCATCTCCTTCTTGTATCAGTAGGTTTCGTTCAGTACGCAGTGAATAGAATGGCAGCATGTCATTTAACGTGGTGTTAATTATGGAAACGACGTTTTCTTGCTGCTTGTTATGTTCTAGATTGGGCGTTTCACCTAAAGCGTGTAATTCTTCTTTATCGTTAGAAGCAAGCTTGGTAGATGTGAGCGTCTCATGGTTATCAGTATAAGGAGCGGTAATTTTCGCCCATTGTTCAGCATGCTGCGTCATCAACCATTCAGCTTTGTGATTGGCGGATGCACTGGACTTAGGATTTTTGACTGGCGGCTGTCCTTTGCTTACTCGATACTCCTGATACCAAGCGTCGAAATCCTCACTACCGCTAACCAAAGCATTTACTTCAGTGATGATGGCTTTACGGCTTGCCGAGTTAAAATGATCGAGTGCCTTAACATCTACTTTCACGGTTGACTCTGTTTTGGGTACAAAGTCACTTAATGCACTCGGTACACTGCGAAACTCAAATAAGATCGCTGGTTCAGGCTGTTGCACACTTCCTGTCGTCGCATTATTAATTCCATGTCCAGCGACTTCTCCACCATATTGGAAGTATTCAAATACGTTCTTAGCAAGGCTTTCTGAATAGGAGCCTTTCAGCTTTTCCGCAATCTGTTGCCTTACATAGCGTGAGTCTTCCGCACTGAGAAGTTCCAGCATTCTAACGGGTTTAGTTCTTGGCAATATGCTCCAAGCATTTTTGACTTTCGGATCTGTTAACCCTTGAGCATTCGGAGAAAAACCTTCAGTGGCAGGATCCCAATCATTGATGTAGATCCCATACTCTTTGGCCAAATCTGCTGTTTTTGAATAGACAGATGTGAGATAGGCATACACATTTTGCGCTGTAGCAGGATCATCCAACTTAGCGTTTTTCGAGTTTGCTAAAAACTCTTCTCTTAGCCCTGCCTGATACCAAGGCGCAGATTCAAGTAATCTAACTTCCGATGACGAGCTTGTACCAAATTCTTTCGCACTGATCGCTACTGTGGCTTGTTGACCACTAGGGGTCATCCCTATGGTCTTGCCTTGTGCATCAATAGAGGTCCCGTTACCCGCGGCGATAAGATGCTTATAGTTCGATATAACCAGTGTGAAGCGTCCGTCATCACTCACTAAGTGAGGCAAGCTTTGGTGGTTAGACTGATTGATATGAGAGGTAAACTCTTTCGCAAGCCATAGCATTGCCTCTTTACGACTTTCAACCGCTGCCGTATCACTGATTTCACTAGGATAGGTAACCAGTTCAATCGTATGCGTCTGCCAGTTGTTCACCCCTTGAATATCACTGATACCAACAGGATTGCTATAACCACCTTGATTCATGTCTTTGGTTAGCATGAACAATGGGTTACCTTGTGAATCATGCACATACCCAAATGTCTGCGCCGAGTTTTTCGGCAAAACTACAACCAGACCGGATAGCTCATTTTCTATACCAATGGATGTCGATGCGAAATGACTTTTAAATCCGGGAACACTTTTCGAAGCCAGTTGACCCGTTGGTTGACTTCCCTGTACAGCACTTAGACTCTCGAGGTTCACTCCTGAGATACGGACGTCTCTGCGAGTCACTTCTTGGCGATTTAGCTCCGGGGAGACAGTGGTAGGAATAACGACGCTCTCGCTATTTGTTGCAGAGAACATAGCAGTAACCCGGCTAACGCTGTTTTTCGCTCGAATACCTGCGTTAATTTGTAGACGGTTAACCGCATTGGTTGCCCCCTCTAGCGCTTCTTGCTCTTGTTCGGTCAAACCTTCGCTAAAGAAGCCATCGGCATTAGCCTGTGTGTCTGCGTTAACATGGCTTGCGGTTTCACCTGCGCCTTCAACCTGATATGCCTCACCCGAAAGACCACTGCCATTTACACCTTGACGATCAGGACGATGACCTTCGTTTTGTTTAGCACCTTGAGCGTCTGCTTGCGCTTGGTTGGCTTTGTTTTCTGCCATTTGCACATCACGATCACCGCGTGATTGAGCGTGATTTACCGCATTGTGTGCATCGAATTCGGCTTGTTTTGCGTCGTTGCCTTTTGCTAAAGCATCAGCTTTACGTTTTTCAGCATTTTCTTCAGCATGAGCAATGTCTTGATCTACTTCCGATAGGTTCTGTTCAGCTTTCACCACAGCAACTTCTGACTTCGCAACCGCATCTTTGACTTTATTTTTATTGTCCGCGTGCGTCTGCTTCGCCTCAGCAATCTTGGCATTGGCGAGCAGCTTAGCATCGTCGAGCCGAGTTTGAACGCCAGCCAGCAGACCGCTGGCAAATTCGTTGCGCCATTGCTCACCAGATTGTCCCGTATGCGAGGTTTGGCCATCAAGCACATCAAGACCTTGCGCCAGTTTTGTCAACTCGGCGGTCACGGTTTCCGATTCTTCTTGCACCGCATCACGTTGAGCTTGACCGTTATTTTCTAAGGCTTGTTGGTCGGTCGCTTCCAACTGACTTTGTGAACCTGCGACAGCATCAAGCTGTTTCTGCTTTTCTTGTTCTAAACGTTGGCGATCCGCTTCTGCACGCTCTTTATCAGACAGAGCATTCTGTGTCGCTTGGTTTTGTGTTGCGTGCTCACGGATTGAATTAGCTTGTTGCGATGACTCTGATGTCGCCACCACATTATCTAAGATGTAGCCCAGCCCATCATTGTGGCCTGTGCCTTTAAATTCGATACGATTACTGCCGGCCTGCGCGGTCAGTTTTAAGGTTTTTTGCTGCCAAGCAGACTCATCACCCGACGATGAGAACACCACTTCACCGTTCCAAAGAACTTCGATGCCTTCGTTATTAGAGAGGCCCGCGCGTTTTGCAAAATCAAAGCTCACCGCAATGACTTCACCTTGCGCTAGATCAGTCAGATCTTGATAGAGACTGGTGTTGGTATAAGTATCGAGCTCGGTCACACGTGCGCCGTGACCTTCACCCTCTACGCCATATACACTGCCTGCATAAGAGGCTTCAACCCCATGGGTAGATTGCCAGCCATGTTCGCCCAGCTCAAAATCACCGTTCACAATCAGATTTGGAGCTTGCACGGAAGAATCATCAACATTGAGTGCATGTTGCATCTTGTTGAGGTCAGGAGTATCTACCTTAGTCACGCTGCCCGTGAGACTATCACCGAGGTCAGAACCGACTTCCTTAATGGCGTCCATGTGGAAACCATCTAGCTTGGTGATTTCAGGCGTTGCAATCGCACCACGACCTTTATGCGTGCCTGATGAGGAGGCTTCATCGCCTTGAACTAAGTAGTTGATGGCTTGGCTGCCACCGACACCCAGTACGGTTTGTTTGATGTTATCAAACAAGGCAGAGAGCTTGTTGCTGCTGGTATTGCTCGATGCCACCGCCAAACTGTAGAAATCGCCGTTACCGACTTTGATGGCAACGTTGTTTTGAGCGTAGGAAGCATTGATGTTGAGGCCGTCCCCAACGTGAATATTGGCGTTAGCTTTGCCCTTCATCACTGCGACATTCAGGCCATCACCGACTTGAGTATTGAGATTGTATTTACCCCAAGCGACATTCACTGACGCCCCATCACCGACTTTGGTGTTGATATTAGTATCGCCGTAGGCAGCAGTGACACTTAAACCGTTACCCACCGTGGTGGTGATATTGGCTTGGCCTTTTGCCGACGTCACCTGCATACCATCACCCACTTTGGTAACTATGTTGCCTTTACTCCATAGAGCGTTGAAGCTGTCGCCATTACCCACTTGAGTAACAATATTCTCTTCACCTTTGGCTAGCACCACGTTTTGGCCATGACCGACTTTGGTAATGACGTTCGCTTTACCCCAAGCTCCGGTGTAGTCGTCGCCATTACCGACATGAGTAATGATGTTGGCTTCGCCTTGCACAACGGAGACTTCTTGGCCATCACCCACTTTGGTGATGAGGTTGGCTTCGCCTTTGGCGAAGTTGTAACGATCTCCATCACCGACTTGAGTTAACACGTTGGCTTGACCCCAAGCGACATTAACACCCAAACCATCACCGACTTTGGTAATGAAGTTAGCCTTACCTTTGGCAATACCAATGGTGGTGCCGTCACCAACGTGGGTCATCACATTGCCAACATCGGAGATCAATAAACCAACGGTTGTACCTTCACCCACTTTGGTGAGGATATTGCCTTTGCCAGCCAACACAGCCGCGGTTGTTGCATCACCGACATGAGTCACGACGTTGGCTTTAGCCGCGGCCACCACACCCATGAAATCATCACCCACTTTGGTAACGATGTTGGCTTCACCCAGTGCGAGTACACCAGTTAAGCCATCGCCGACATGGGTCATGATGTTGGCTTTACCGAACATCGCCGCTAGCGTGGTGCCGTTACCAACCTTAGTCATCACGTTCACTTCGCCAGCAAACAGCCCTAGGCTGGTACCATCGCCAACATGGGTCATGATATTCGCTTTGCCGACCATCAGCGCCGCCGTGAGATCATTGCCCACTTTGGTCATGATGTTGGCTTGGCCGATCATCGCCGCAAACGTTCTGCCATGACCAATATGGGTAAAGATGTTGGCGTTCCCCACCATCGCCGCCAGTGTGGTTCCATTGCCCACTTTTGTCGCAACGTTACCTTTGGCTAACATCAGTGCCACCGACATACCATCGCCAATGTGAGTGAAGACGTTGGCTTCTGCCACCATTAACGCGAGAGCATCACCGTTGCCCACCTTAGTAAAGACGTTACCCAAGCCGCCCATCAGCGCCCAAGCATTGCCTTCACCCACATGGGTAAAGATGTTGCCCGCGCCAATCATGACCGCAATAGAGGTTCCATCACCCACTTTGGTGAAGATGTTACCCGCCGCGCCCATTACACCCAGGGTTTGGCCATCACCCACATGCGTCAGCACGTTGCCAACGCCAAGCATAATGCCAGTCGTGTCGCCATTCCCGATTTTCGTTAGGATGTTCGCGCCACCGACCATAACACCCGTTGTGGTGCCATCACCAACATGGGTAAGCACGTTTGCGCCACCGCCCATCACAGCAAGGGTATTCCCTTTGCCTTTTTTGGTGAGAATATTTGCACCGCCAAGTGCCACTGCCGTGGTATTCGATAATTGATCATCATTGCTGATATGGGTTATTACGTTCGCACCACCCAGCATACCCGTAGTGAGTTCGCCCTCACCCATTTTGGTCAGTACGTTTGCGCCGCCAGCAAGTACCGCAGCAACATCACCTTTGCCAACTTGCGTCATCACGTTGAAACCGCCCGCCGCCAACCATAATCCGTTACCAGAACCGACTTGGGTATGGGTGTTGTAGCCACCGAGCATCACAACGCGACTATCACCACTGCCTTTGTGAACTGAAATATTACCGTAAGCCAGTAAATGCGCGAGATATTGCCCATCGCCAAGGCGAACCAACACGTTTACCGCACCGCCCGCGTACACATCCATCTTGCCTTGTTGGCTTTGGTGTACCAAGACGTTCGCCAAACCTGCGCCGCGGAAGGTGAGATCCCCTTCTTCGCCACTTTTGACAACGACGTTCTCAGCACCACCACCGTTAAATTCGGTATTACCAAATTGGGAGCTATGCAGGATCACGTTGGCAATACCGCCACCGTTGAAATGCACATTACCACGCGTCACGTTTGATTTGATGACGTTACCGCCACCGGCACCGTTGAAACGAACATCACCCGAGCTTTCACCGCTATCGTTAGCGGGTTTAAACAACGTTTGATCTGTGTATTCTTCGATATCCGCTACGGTTTCGCTGGTACTTCTAACGGCGTTTACGCTGTAGTGCAAGTCACTAAGCGAGTAGCCACCTTTGCCCATTGGGTTATACCCAGTTGCAGATGAAATATCTTGGTTGGCTATATTGGCCGTGTGATCACCTTCTTTATACCAAGAGCGAGCTTGATATTTCAGTGCCCCGGTTTCAGCATCATTTGCCAGCTCCACCACCACAATTTTTGTGTAAGGCCCAAGTACTTTGGCATAAATGTAAGTGTTGGGTTGGCGGTTGGATTTTACCGCTTTGACATCCACCTTAGTGCCATCTGCATAAATCGCATGACCGCCCATTTTGGCATCCGACAATGACACCTCTTTCGCATCAATCACCGCACCATTGGCGTAAGTCACCCACTCATATTCAGTCAGGCTTTTTTCAACCGCATGAACGGTGACGGATTGTTGCTGTTCAATGGAAATATGAGAAAGAGTGTAGCCACCTTTGAGTGGATTAGGTTCAAAGCCACCTGAAGAGGAAACATCAGCGTTGGCTAGGCTTTCCAGATGATTGCCGCTTTTGAACCACGCTTCTGAGTAATAGTTCAGCTTGCCCGTTTCAGCATCGTTATAAAGACGGACTTTGTTGATTTTGGTGTAGGTATCATCAACAATAGCGAACAGATAAGTATTTGGCTCTCGCTGTGATTTTATGGCAGTGACAGCATGGAGTTTGTTGCCGTTAGCGATCGATAAACCGTGCATCTGAGCCGTAGTGAGTACAATCTCATCTGCTTTGGCATATTCCATACCTTGGGCATCAAAATCACTACCGCTACCTTTACGAATAATGGTGTTGTACGCACCGCCACCCGAGAAATGAATGTCACCATGGGCCACATCAGAATAAAGGCTGTTGTAACCACCCACACCTTCAAAACGAATATTGCCGCGGGTTTGTGTGTAGACATCTTCGGCCTGATGTGTCCGTTCAATGCGGTTTGAAGCTCCAGCACCTTGCAGGGTTATATCGCCCACTTTGCCTTTACGGACTAAATGGTTATCAGCACCTGCGCCACGGAACGTGATGTTACCAGTCTCAACACGTGAACTAATGCTGTTCGCGGCACCGGCACCATCAAAGGTCACATCACCACGAGAGCCTTGGTAACGATTAAATGCCGTTCGATCTAACTTGTTACTAGCTCCAGCACCGATAAATGATAAATTACCCTGATTAGTTTCGTGCCAAAGACTGTTGTAACCACCCGCACCTTTAAAGGTGACGTTGCCACTCACCCCTTTGCGACTAAGACCATTATAGGCTGCTACTCCACCATAGCTTACATCGCCATGATTACCTAAGTGATCAATCGAGACACCGCCAGCGGCACCAGCAAACGACACATTGCCATCGCCATTTTTATGAATATCGGCATATCCGGCCGCGCCTTTTACCGTAAGGTGGCCTGTTGTGTCATTTACTTTTAGGTATGCAGAGCCCCCTACAACGGTATCGTTGCCACTCCCCGTATATACGGTAGCGCCAATCGATCCCACAGTAATATGGTCGTCACCACCGTAGGCATGAATTTGTCCCCCAAAACCAATGGCTACAATGTTGTTGTTTCCATCGTCGGCGGAATAGTTTCCTGTGAAGAAGTATTCGACACTTCTCCAAAATGGTTTTCCCATAAGCCAAACTCTTCTTTTAAGAATTAAATAGAAAACCACTGTACCTTTCGGATACAGCGGTCATTTTGAGCATCCACTTTGCCGCGGACAGTACAGACTTTCTGCCCCTGCCACGGAAGAAATACACGGCGACGCAGATCATTGACAATCTCGCGACCATGCCCGAATGGAGCAATCATCTCTGGAATGTAGATTTGCTGGCCCGAACGCCAGTCGGATGGAGATATTTCGCGCACACCAGAGAGCAGCTCACCTCGGATCTGCTCAGAGACAAACGCCCAATTACAAAAGGCAATTGGCCGTCCATGCTCATCTTCGTAATAGCAAAACTGGTTTAGCTCAAACGCAGGCATAATGCGTTGCAGCCATTCTGCAACCACATAACGACGATGAAGCGGCGAATGCTGGCTGAGCAGCATCACACCACCGATCATCTGTTGTATTTGCGCTAATGTGAGATTTGCGGGTTGATGTGTTATAGACATAAGCCCTATCTCAACCGATACACGGTTATTTTTTCATTTGAGCAGGACGTTTCTTCACTGCGGGTTTCTCTTCTGCGACGGCATCTTCTGTTGAATTTGCGGAGACATCACCTGCTGGTAAAAAACCAGCCGCGACGAGCTTATTAAATTCAGCTTCCATACGAGGATCTTCAAGCATATTCTTGATCATAGAAACCATATACATAAAACCTGACGCAGGCATATGCACAACTTGCTTTAATTCAAGATCATTATCGCTTTCAGCCATTACGCCGTTAGCCATATTATTTTGATCCTGACCGACGAAATAAAGAGAAAAAACCCCTTTATTGTAGTTAACACTCGATACCGTTTGAACAAACTTCTCAATCATAAATTTCCAAACTTATTTTATACAAAAATGGAAGAGATTATTTTTCAATAACAATCTCTACTAGTAAGAACAAAGGGACAAATATAAAAAAATAAACCATTTATCATGGTAACATTTTCTTACAAGTTGGATATTACATCGTTAACTCATTGCTATCAATATACTTTAACATGCTAAATTAGAGTTAAAACTCTATTTCATTCGACGCTTACTCATTCAGCTTGCAAAAATGTAAACAACAAAATCATTGCAAGGCAATGTGATTTGAATCATAATAAAAACCGAAAATCGAAGACAAAATAACCAACACGCGTACTTTTTAGATAAGACAAATGCAATTGATAATTGAACGCATTGACTTAAGGTGCTAGGATTTTGCCCTTCCGAAACAAGTGTAATTAATCGGCAAAGTAATTTAAGTATGTCCAACGATGAAAGGTTAACGCTGATATGCATTCATTTTTATTTAAGCATTATCAGTAGCAACAAAGATAGATTTAAAGAAAATACTAATTTAACAAAAGCTGATGACTTCCAGAAAGAACTCGATAAAATACAAAATAAATACAAAATAAAAATAGCTACAAAAAACTTACATTTTAAAAAAATCAATAAGATTAAAACACCCGTTATCTTATTCGACAATCAAGGCTCACCATTTATTTTAGCAAAAACTAATGAAGATAAATGTTTAGTGCAAAGGCCTAATAAAGAAACGCCTGAAGTTATTTCCTATGATGAACTCAAGGAAAATTGGAACAAGAAATCTTTAAAAATCAATCAAAAACAGGCTCGCTTTGATATCACTTGGTTTATTCCTGAATTTCTTCAGCATAAAAGAGTGTTAAGTGAGATTTTTTTGTTTTCTTTCGTTTTGCAAATACTGGCTCTCATTTCACCGCTTTTTTTCCAAGTTGTCATGGACAAAGTACTGGTGCATCAGGCTTGGTCGACTCTTGATGTACTTGTTTTTGGCCTATTGGTAGCAGGGGTTATCGAAGTGGTTCTGCGCGCTCTGCGAGAATATCAATACGCACATACTGCAAATAGGATTGACATCCAGCTTGGACTAAAAATGGTCAAACATCTATTTGGTTTGCCATTCATGTTTTTCAAATCTCGCCAAATTGGCGCGATTGTTACACGAGTACGCGAGCTCGACACGATTCGCGAGTTTTTGACTGGATCTATGTTTACTTTAAGCATAGAGCTGCTGTTCGTGTTCGTCTTTATTTATGTGATGAGCTTACTTTCTTCGATTCTTACTTGGTTGTTTATCGCCACTATCCCCTTTTATATTGTACTCGCTTGGTGGCTTACCCCAAGAATGCAAGGTGCAATAGAAAAACAGTTCTCACATGCAGCAGCAAATACCTCATTTCTCACCGAAACCGTAGCTGGTAGTGAAACGCTAAAAAGTTTAGCTGTTGAACCGAGATTTATCCGACGCTGGGACGAACAAACAAATAAAATGGTCACAACGGGCTATGACGTCCAACAACTCAATAACCGCTCAAACCACTTAGTACAATTACTGCAAAAGGTAACCAGTGTGGCGATTTTGTGGCTGGGGGCGACAGAAGTGCTTTCACTCGAGATGACGATTGGTCAGTTGATTGCTTTTAATATGATGACCAACCACATCGCGCAGCCCTTGGCGCGTATGGTTGAGCTATGGGGACAATTCATTCAAACCCGTGTTGCCATCGAGAAGCTCGGAGACATGCTTAACCTTCCCGTGGAACAGCATACCGGGAGTGACAATGTCACTATATACGGTACGATTAGCTTCAAAAATATTCTCTTTCGTTATCAACCAGATATCCCACCGACCATTAACAATTTGTCACTAGAAATTCGCGCGGGTGAAACATTGGGGATCGTCGGCACTTCAGGTTCAGGGAAAAGCACCCTCGCCCGTCTGCTGTTGCGCCTGTATAGCCCTGAGCAAGGCAGCATTACCATTGATGGCATTCCGCTGAATCAGATCAATGTTCAACAACTGAGACAACAAGTTGGAGTGGTGCTACAAGAGAACTTTTTATTTAACAAAAGTGTGAGTGAAAACATTGCCCAATCTAAACCCGAAGCAAGCTTAGAAGAAATTATTGCGGCAGCAAAACTTTCTGGTGCCCATGACTTCATCCTCAAACTCCCCATGGGTTACGACACCATATTAGCGGAAGGTGGTCAATCGCTTTCTGGCGGTCAAAGACAGCGCCTCGCCATTGCTCGCACACTGTTATCGGATCCCAAAATATTGATATTAGATGAAGCGACCAGTGCACTGGATGATGAATCTCAAGCGTTAATTCAAGCCAATATGGCTAACATTGCCAAAGGACGCACAGTCATCACCATTGCTCACCGCTTATCTACGGTAAGAGATTGCGATCGCATCATAGTGTTACATCAGGGCAATATTGTTGAGCAAGGATCACACCAAGAATTACTCACCTTCGGCAAACAATACAAACAGTTATGGCAGCTTCAGCAAGAGCTCAAACAAGAGGACGCTATCGGATGAAGAACATCGTGAAACTGTGGCTCACTAAAAAAAAACCACATCACAAAGCCGAACATCATTATACGTTTTTGCCCGCACATCTTGCTTTGGCTCATCGCCCGCCGTCACCTTTTGCTCGTTTAACGGCCATCACCCTTAACTTAGGTGTGCTTGCCGCCCTACTTTGGGCATATTGGGGCAAACTGGATGTACAAGCCACGGCTACTGGCCGCCTTGTAGTATCTGGGCGTTCACAAGTGATCCAATCTTATGAACAAAGCCGAGTATTAAGTATCCATGTCAAAGATGGTCAGCGAGTAAAGCAAGGCGCACCATTACTCACCCTCGATACCTTGGGAGTTAACCAAGATATCACTCGTTTGATAAGCCAAGCAGAATTTCAAACCAACGAGCTGATTCGTTATCGTGCGTTACTTAATCGGCAACCCTTGTCTCAAGATCCGATGTTTGTCGCCTTATCTACCGAGCAACAAGATGTAGTCCAGGAAAACTATCTCAGTGAAAAAAACGAATTCGATTCGACGCTAGCGAGCATTGTTGCCGAGATGAGGGTTAACCGTACTTCACAAGCGGCGCGTCAAAGCGATATCAATGCTTTAATGCACCTCACAGAAAACATTAGCCAACGCCTTGCGGCGCGTAAGAAACTCAATCAAGTCAAAGTGATTGGGCACATTGAGTATCTAGAGCAAGAAAAAGAGTTGCTTGAAGTACAGCGTCAAGTCGCCCAGCAACGTGCAGAGCTAGAGGTACTTAAATCCCAATATCAAACTCTTGAAGAGAGACAAACTGGCTTCAAAGCACAAAAACAGCGAGAGTGGTTGGAAAAACGCAGACAAGCCAAACTGCAACTCGCGGCCTTAGATCAAGAGCTTTCTAAAGTTCGCGAGCGAGAGCAGCTAGAAATCATTCGCTCTCCTGTCGATGGCACAGTACAACAGCTAAGTGTTTATACTCTTGGTGCAGTGCTGCAACCTGCGCAAAACTTAATGATCATTGTGCCAGAAAATGACGTCCAACAAGCGGAAGTTCAGATCTTGAATAAAGATGTCGGCTTTGTCTATCCAGGTCAGTCCGTGACCGTCAAAGTCGATGCTTTTCCTTACACTCGATATGGCACGATAGACGCTGAGTTACTCAGTATCTCGCGCGATTCCACCACGGATGAAAAGCTAGGATTAGTTTTTCCAGCGCAAGTGCATCTGAACACAAACAATATTCTCATCGATGGTCAGAGAGTCGAGCTCACACCCGGCATGTCGGTTGTGGCTGAAATTAAAACGGATAAACGACGTGTTATTGACTATCTACTCAGCCCAATTCGAGAATACCAAGCTGAAGCTTTGAGGGAAAGGTAACGATGCAAGCGACTTTATCGACCGACAAACCAATTCATCATTCTGAGCAAGAATTATCGCAAAGGCTTCCCAACGACAATTACGGGCTTGAAGCGATCGTTTACGTAGGTCAGCAATTTCATAAGAAATCCAGCATCTCGCAGCTTAAACATGCGTTAGGGATAAGTCATGCCCGCCTCTCTGACATGGAAATGAGAGAGGCCGCCGATTATCTCGGCCTCAAAAGCCAGATAACAAACATACACATTCAAGAGTTTGCTACGCTTCCACTCCCAGCACTGATCGATAATCAGGGGAGCTGGAAAGTCATGACACAAATCGATGACAAACACTGGACCTTGTACAATCCCGAAACACAAGAGCTGCAAATCCAGCCACTCTCAGCTCCGGATTCTGAAACAAGCTATAAAGTCATGCTGATTGCCGATGAAGCATTAAGCACAAAAGAGGTCAAATTTGGTTTAAGTTGGTTCGCACCTTCTATTCTTCGTCAAAAAAGCCAACTGCGAGATGTCTTTTTTTATGCGATTGCACTCCAGGTGTTTGCACTGGTTAGCCCAATGCTGTTTGAAAATCTCATTGATAAGGTACTCGTTGGGCGAAGTCTCTCAAGCTTGCATGTGCTGGCGCTGGCGATGTTAGCGTTAGCGATAGCTGAGCCAGCATACAGCTATTTACGCAATACCGTTTTTGGTCATCTTGCTAGTCAAGTGAATGCCGAGCTTTCAGGCCGACTCTATCGTCATTTGGTTGGCTTACCGTTAACCTATTTCAAGCAGCGTCAAACAGGGCAAATTATTGCTCGCGTACGTGAAATGGCGCAAATTCGTCAGTTTCTAACTGGCTCAACCCTCATGCTGCTGCTGGATCTGATTTTTGTCACCGTCTTTCTCGCCGTAATGTTTCATTACGCCAGCACGCTAACTTGGTTAGTGATCGGCTCACTGGCGATTTATTTTCTGCTGTGGTTGATTGCAGGACCATTGATCCGCAAAAAAGTCGAGTCTGAGTACGAGTCTGATGCTAACGCCACAACGTTTTTGACCGAAGCCGTTACCGGTATTGAAACCATCAAAACCACCGCTACGGAACACCGTTTTCTTGAGCAGTGGCAACGCATTCTGAGCCAGCAGTTAACCCGCAGCTTCAATGCACAAAAATCCGGTTTAATTGCTGGACAAGCTATCGCGCTGGTACAAAAACTGACGGCGGCACTGCTGCTTTGGTGGGGAGTTAGCGCGGTACTCAAGGGGGAAATCACACCCGGTCAGCTTGTCGCCTTCAATATGCTCGCAGGCCATGTGACTCAACCTGTTCTGCGACTGGCACAAATTTGGCAAGATTTTCAGCACACGCTCATCGCGTTAAGACGAGTCGGCGATATTCTCGATGAGCCAAGAGAAAACAGTAAACAAGGCTTAGCTTCTGTGCCAGAACTCGAAGGCGGCATTGAATTTAGTAACATTCGCTTTCGTTACCACCAAGATGCTCCTGAAGTGCTGGCCAACCTATCACTCAAGATCAAACCAGGGCAATTTATTGGTATCACTGGCCCTTCTGGCTCAGGAAAAAGTACACTCACTCGTTTGCTGCAGCGTTTGTATGTACCTCAGCATGGACAAGTTTTAGTTGATGGAATGGATCTTGCGATTGCTGACCCAGTTTCTCTGCGTCGTAATATGAGCGTAGTATTACAAGAAAGCATCTTATTTTCAGGCAGTGTGGCGGACAATATTCGATTATGTCAACCACAAGCCACAGATGAAGCAATTCGCCACGCAGCTCAACTTGCCGGAGCATTAGAATTCATTGAAGGTCTACCACACGGTTTCAACCAACCCGTTGGCGAAAAAGGCAGCGCACTGTCTGGTGGCCAAAGACAACGTATTGCGCTCGCTAGAGCTCTGTTGGTCAACCCCAGAATTTTATTACTTGATGAAGCGACTTCGGCACTCGACTATAACTCTGAAGCCGCGATCATGAGCAACATGGATGAAATATGTCGTGGTCGGACCGTGATAAGTATCGCCCATCGACTCAACACCATTCGCCATGCTGACAACATTTTTGTGTTAGACCAAGGCCAAGTCGCCGAAAGTGGTACTCATGAAGAGTTGCTTACACAGCAGGGGCTATACGCTAAGCTCTGGAAGCAGCAAGTCGGTGAATAAATTGGTTGCTTGAGCCACGCCACGGTAAACTTGGATCCGCTTTGTCTTGCTCAAACTTACCATCAATTAATACATCAATATGATCGAGCACTTGGCGCTGTTGAGCGTTCAATTCAGATAAACGGTAACCCGTCCATAACCAAATATCTTTACCCGGGCATTCCTGATTAACTCGTTGCACCAAAGCTAAAATGCTAGGGACATTACTCGGATGTAAAGGGTCGCCACCGGACAGTGACAAACCCCGCTTAATAATGCGCTGATCATTGAGATCAGCAATGATCTGATCGGCTAATTGCGTAGTAAACGGCAAACCAGAATTCAACGACCAAGTGCTTTGGTTATAACAACCTTTACATTGATGCACACAGCCAGAGACAAACAAAGTGCAGCGTGTCCCCGGCCCGTTCACCACATCAACGGGATAATATTGATGATAATTCATAGCTCAACCACTGATGATCTGATGAAAAAAACCGTCATAGGTGCTTCACTCGTCGCTTGACTTCTTCTTGTTTGCCGAAGTTAAACGGTCTTGCATCTGGACTACCAAGATAACCACAAACTCGGCGCGTGACCGACACTTTTGCCGAGTCATGATTACCGCATTTCGGACAGACAAACCCTTTGCTGGTACAAGAAAACTCACCAGTAAAGCCGCACTCATAACACTCATCTATCGGCGTGTTGGTGCCGTAGTATGGCACTCGGCTATAGCTGTAATCCCAGACGTTTTCCAATGCTTCAATATTAAGCTGCATATTAGGAAACTCGCCATAACAGATAAAACCACCGCTGGATATCGCTGGGTATGGCATTTCAAAATCAATTTTATCGTATGGATTAACTTTCTTTTCAACATCCAAGTGGAAACTATTGGTGTAATAACCTTTATCGGTCACACCAGCAATAATCCCAAACTCTTTGGTATCAATTTGGCAAAATCGACTACATAGATTTTCGCTTGGCGTTGCGTACAAGCTGAACGCGTAGCCGGTTTCTTCTTTCCATAGATCAACCGCGGCACGCAATCTACTAATAATGTGCAGCGCATGATCTCTTAATGTGGGGCTATCATAGACATGCTTATCATTACCGAATAACGCATTAATGGTTTCATGTAGGCCAATATAACCCAATGAAATCGACGCGCGGCCATGTTTAAATATTTGCGCAATCGTATCATCGGCTTGCAAACGAACCCCGCAAGCCCCTTCCATATAAAGAATCGGCGCAACCCGTGCTTTAACATTCTCTAAACGGTTAATCCGAGTCTCTAAGGCTCGACGAGCCAGCAGTAGTTGCTGATCTAATAAACGATAGAACTGGTCGACATCACCCTTGGCTTTAAGTGCAATACGCGGCAAGTTTAAACTCACCACACCTAAGTTATTACGCCCTTCATGAACAAGCTCACCCTGCTCTTGATATGTATTGAGGAAGCTTCGACATCCCATCGGGGTTTTAAATGAACCGGTAACTTCAACCACTTTGTCGTAATTAAGAATATCAGGGTACATACGCTTCGACGCGCACTCTAAAGCCAGTTGCTTAATATCGTAGTTAGCATCACCGGGTTTATGGTTTATCCCCTGCTTAATTGCAAAGACTAACTTAGGAAACACGGCGGTTTTACGATTTTTACCAAGCCCAGCAATACGATTTTTTAAGATAGATTGCTGAATTAAGCGCGCTTCCCACGATGTCCCTAAACCAAAACCAAAGGTGACAAAAGGGGTTTGCCCATTAGCTGTGTGCAAGGTATTGACTTCATATTCCAATGATTGAAACGCGTCATAACACTCTTTCTCAGTACGTGACATGGCAAAATCTTGCGGGGTAGCAATGTGCCATTCTTCAGCAATCGCTAAATGTTTGTGATAACTTGCCGTCACGTAAGGGGCGAGCACTTCATCAATACGGTTGATTGTGGTGCCACCGTAAATATGGCTAGCGACTTGGGCGATAATTTGCGCGGTTACGGCAGTGGCGGTAGAAATCGATTTCGGTGTATCAATCTCCGCATTGCCCATCTTGAAACCATGAGTGAGCATCCCCTGCAAATCAATCAGCATGCAGTTAAACATTGGGAAAAATGGCGCGTAGTCAAGGTCGTGATAGTGGATATCGCCTTGCTCATGGGCTTGTACAATGTCTCGAGGCAGAATGCGCGTCTTAGCGTAGTGTTTAGCGACAATCCCTGCTAACAAGTCACGCTGAGTTGGGATCACCTTACCGTCTTTATTGGCATTCTCATTGAGTAGATCGGCATTACTTTCTTCAATCAGACCTTCAATTTCTTTGGTTAGCGTACTCTGCTTTTCACGGGCAATATCGCGATCGTGACGATATTCAATGTAGGAGCGAGCCAAACCTTTATACGGCCCTTGCATCAGTTCATTTTCAACCAAGGTCTGAATCTCAGCAATATGAACCTGCTGCTGACCCTCAAGTTGTAATTCAACCGCTAACGCGACATTGAGTGCATAAATAGCAATCTCGCTGGTGACTTGATCAGCAGCGCTTTCTACCGCGGCTTGAATACGATCTCGGCTAAACGACGCTTTAGAGCCGTCACGCTTGATTACGATTGGTTTCATGATATCTCCTTACCCAGTATATCCACACGCTTATCCACAAATACACCATATAGATAAAAGTCTGCACCGCTAACACAATATGTTGTGGCGTATTAGACGAAATGCCGCCATGATACGTATTGATTTAGATCAATAAAAATCAGGCCATGGACAAGAAGAAGACGATAATTAGGTCAATGATCTCAATCTATTGAGAAACGATGAAAATAGGCATTTTCTCAAACAACGTATTGATTTTTTAAAAAGCCTGCTAGGCTAAGGACTTAAGATTCAACGGATGAAAATAACCATGATAACCCGATTTCTGTCACGATTGGCTCTCTGTGTGATACTGCTCAGCTCATTTGGTAGCTATGCACAACCGATCAGTATCACAACCTGGAATATAGAATGGCTGAACTTAAATCTCGATGCGCCTGACGATAAGGGCAAACGTAGCGAAACGGATTTTCAAGCCTTGTCTCGACATTTTCAGCGTTTCAGCACTGATGTACTGGCGTTTCAAGAAGTCGATAGTGTTGCAGCGATACAAAAAGTGGTCGGCAATGATTATCGGATTGTCTTGTCTGACCGTGCCACGTCACGACATCAACAACATCAATTTAGAACACTCAATCAATACACTGGCTTTGCTATCAAATCGGCGATCCCTTTTGCAACACCAGCTGATATTGATCTCTATGGACGGGCTAATCATAAACTGCGCTTCGCCACGTATGTGATTCTCTATCCTGATACTCGAAAAGAAATGCAT
The DNA here is from genome assembly GCF_963878025.1 of Vibrio sp. 11986-1-5. Taxonomy (NCBI): domain Bacteria; kingdom Pseudomonadati; phylum Pseudomonadota; class Gammaproteobacteria; order Vibrionales; family Vibrionaceae; genus Vibrio; species Vibrio sp. 11986-1-5. The sequence goes on along the minus strand of NZ_CAWNVW010000033.1, from coordinate 307,908 downwards.
TTGCTGGCAGTGCATTTAAAAGCCGGGTGCGCTGGAGCCTTTCATCCCAATGCTGACAGTTGCCAGACTTTAAAAACTCAGGGCAAAGCACTCAACCGCTGGCTACAAGAACGAGAGCGCCATCAACACGCCTTTATGATCTTAGGAGATTTCAATCATAATCTCGCTTACCATGGGGATTGGCTATGGAAAATAATTAACCAAGAGTTAAACGAGCCAGTGCAACTCGCAACTCAAGAAACGCCCGCACGCTGCCAAGTTCGCTCTCGTCGTCAGCCAGATAAACTACACCGTTTTCGTTCGTTAATTGATCATATCATTGTTAGTCGCCAAGTGACCTATCAGCAAGTACAGCAAATGGTTTTTCCCACCGATGAAGTATTACGCTACCGACTGAGTGATCATTGTCCGATCAATGGTCAATTTCACTGGTAATTCTTTTACAGTCTATTAAGACCAGATAAAAAAATAGGCGTATTGAATGACATTTTTCAATACGCCATAGACCTAAACATCTTAAATAACTAACAGATCGTCACTAATTTTTGGTTTTTAGCCATTGTCCCATGACGAATAAACCGGTCAACATAGCCACAAAAAATACCCATACGTCACGGTTACCTAGTGCCAAACTTGACACTGCTGGCCCAGGGCAGATGCCTGCTAACCCCCATCCTAAGCCGAAAATAACCGCGCCGCTAATCAGACGACTATCGAGATGGGGATTATTCGCCAAACTAAAACTCGAGGCATTAAGCGGCTTAGCTTTTGGTTTGATCATAATGAAATAAGCCGGCATAAAGACCAATAACGCACCGCCCATCACAAATATTAGGCTTGGGTCCCAAGCGCCAGCAACATCTAAAAAGCCTATCACCTTGGTCGGATCCGCCATACCAGAAATCACCATACCGAGACCAAACAGTAAGCCGGTTACCAGTGACGTAAAACGAAATAAGAACGTATTCATGATCTATCCTTACTAATAAAAGGAGTTATGCGTTTAAAGAAGATGCAAACGGACAAAGACGGTAATGCCAGCAACCAACATAAAGATCCCCGTCGCAACAATAGAGCGCAGTGACAAACGCCCAATCCCACAAATTCCATGACCACTGGTACAGCCATTACCTAAGCGAGTCCCTAAACCAACCAGTAAGCCAGCGATGATTAGCATCCCTGTGCTCGATGAATACTGCAAAGGCACCTCGGCGGCGAATAAACGAACCCCAAACACGCCTCCCACCACTAAGCCAATAATAAATAGCCAGCGCCATGCAGTATCTTGCGCTTTAGGGGTGAACAAACCACCAAGAATACCACTGATCCCAGCGACTTTACCGTTCAGCAATAACAACAAAGTAGCGGAGACTCCGAGTAACATTCCGCCGAATAGCGAATACCAAGGAATTGAAAATGTCATAGTTACCTCATCATGAATTAGCGTTATTTGGGTGACAAAAAATGTGTTGTAAACTGGCAATCAGTTGTTGAACACGCTGATCGGCCAAAGAATAAAAAACTTGTTGAGAGCGTTTACGTGCGCTGATCAATCGCTGTTTACGCAGTAAAGCAAGATGCTGCGATAAGGCTGATTGACTCAATAAAGACGCTTGTTGTAACTGAGCTACCGCGACTTCACCTTCAATCAACTGACACAGCACCATCATCCGTTCAGGATGAGCCATAATTTTTAATAATTCCGTGACCTCATCAATATGAACTTGCATTTGATCAATATTTATCTCAGCCATACGCTTCTCTCCGGTCACACTGTCAACATAATAGTAACCAAACATTAAATTAGTCAACACTTATTTAGCTAAATAAAAATTAGATAAATCTAATTAATAACCTTATACTGTTGCCAGTATTTTTAAGAGCTAACTATTTTTTTAGAAGCTAGAAGAGGTAATTATGACCAAGATCGTTATTATTGGTGGCGTCGCAGGTGGCGCATCTGCCGCAGCCAGAGCTCGCCGTTTAAGTGAAGATGCAGAAATTATCATGTTTGAACGGGGGTCGTTCGTTTCATTTTCTAATTGCGGCTTGCCTTATCACATCGGTGGCGATATTCAAGATCGCAGCAAATTGCTACTACAAACACCAGAAAGTTTTCTCGCTCGTTTTAACGTGGATGTACGAGTGATGAATGAAGTGATAGCGATCAATCGCTCAGAAAAAACGGTTACCGTGAAAAACCTTGTCGACGGCACTGAATATCACGAATCCTATGATTTCTTACTCCTTAGCCCAGGGGCAAGTCCAATAGTTCCTCCTATTGCTGGTCTTGATAATCCACTTACCCATTCGCTACGTAACATTCCCGATATGGATCGCATTATCCAAACGATCCAGATGAATAAGCCCACTCACGCGACGGTAGTGGGTGGTGGTTTTATTGGTTTAGAAATGATGGAAGCTTTTCATCAACTTGGTATTAACACCACGCTGATTGAAATGGCTGATCAAGTCATGACCCCCGTCGATAGAGAAATGGCTGGCTTTGTCCACCATGAAATTCGCCGTCAAGGCATCGATTTACGTTTAGGAGTCGCCTTGCAATCGGTTGAGTTTGTTGCAACCACTTCCATTGCGAATACCGACGCTGGTGAGCAAGCTTCTACTCAGCATTTATGTGGCCAACTTTCATTAACATTAAGCAATGGCGAATCGTTAACCACTGAGCTATTGATTATGGCAATAGGCGTGCGGCCTGAAACCACGCTAGCACAACAAGCAGGATTAGAGATTGGTCAACTCGGTGGTATCTGGACTAACGCAGAAATGCAAACCAGTGATCCTTTCATTTACGCCGTTGGCGATGCGGTTGAAGAGCAAGACTTTGTAACAGGTAAGCCAACACTCGTACCACTAGCAGGTCCAGCGAATCGGCAAGGTAGAATGGCAGCCGACAATATGTTCGGTCGCAAAGAAACGTATCAAGGCACACAAGGCACCGCTATTTGTAAAGTCTTTGATCTTGCCGTTGCTTCAACGGGTAAAAACGAAAAACAGTTAAAGCGTGAAGGGATCGAATACGAAAAAGTCTACGTCCACACCGCTAGCCATGCCAGCTACTACCCGGGAGCAGAAATTGTCTCATTTAAAATGTTATTTGATCCCAATAACGGCAAAATATTCGGCGCGCAAGCGGTTGGCAAAGACGGAATTGATAAACGTATTGATGTCATGGCCGTAGCGCAACGCGCTGGTATGACAGTGGAACAACTTCAGCACCTAGAGTTGACTTACGCACCACCATACGGCAGTGCAAAAGATGTGATTAACCAAGCCGCGTTTGTGGCTACCAACCTGATGAAAGGTGATGCAAAAGCGATTCACTTTGATCAACTCGCAACCCTGAGTGACGATCAGATCATTTTAGATGTGCGCAATCCTGAAGAACGCCAAGAAGGGTATTATCTACAAGGGGATATCAATATTCCGGTTGATCAATTACGCCAACGGCTTAATGAGCTACCTAAAGACAAAGAGATCATCATCTACTGCCAAGTTGGGTTACGCGGTAATGTCGCTTATCGTCAACTAGTCAACAACGGCTTTAAAGCTCGTAATTTGATTGGTGGTTATCGTACTTATTTTTATTCCAAAGTGTGATGTTATCAAATATCAATACCAGCCAAAGATAGCTGGTATTGATATATTTGGCTTTCAAAACTAACACTGATTGTTTACATAAATAGCTATACCCAAACAACTTGGAGTTGCCGATATCGAGTCCCCATGAGCATAGGCAAGCTATGTGACTGGAGTAAACGAACGTAGCCAACCCTCTGCTGCTTCAGGTAGAAGAGGATATAAGTTATAAAATTCAATACTCAAGTATTAAAAATGCCCCTGTAAATAACTTGAAGGAACTGGGGGTTACCTAACAACTATAAGCACAGGAACAAACCGGTGATTAGGCAGGTAATCGTATATGCTGGCTCATTTCTTCTCTAACTTGAGGAACGGTTAAACCAACAATAATTTGAAAACTGTCGCCATTTCTCACCACATTTACTGCTCCATGGTGTTGAAAGAATTCTGTTTCAGCAACGTTTTCTGGATAATGTACTTTTACTCTTAAGCGAGTGGCACAGTTAGTCAGTAACGCAATATTTTCTTTACCTCCTAACCCCTCAATAAAGGCCTGCGCTTGGCTGTCTTCGCTAGCGTTCGCTTCCTCACCAACCGCCGCACCTTTTTTAAAGTCAGATTTAGTGTATAGCTTAGCTTGCGCATCACCACGCCCAGGAGTAGGAATATCGTATTTTAAAATTAAGGTACGAAAAACAACGAAATAGATAGCGGTAAAACTTAAGCCAATGAAAACTTGAATGATATAAGTTCCAGCATGATTGCTGCCCAAAGGTAGCCAGTTTTGGAACACAAAATCAATCAAACCTGTCTGGAAGTTACCTGACACACCAAACCAATAAGCAACCGTTGCCATGGTCGCCGATAACGCAGCGTGTAAAGCAAACAATAGCGGAGCAATAAATAAGAAAGTAAACTCAATCGGCTCAGTGATCCCGGTGAGTATGGCCGTCAAAGACGCGCCCAAAACTAAACCCAAGACCATTTTTTTGTTGTTTGGCTTCGCTGTGGAATATAAAGCGAGTGCAATACCTGTACAACCAAAGACTTTACCCATTCCGGTTAGCATCAAACCACCTTGAGGAAACTGCTCGGTCAGTGGCGCTGGGTTAGCCGCAAACTCTGGAATATGTTGAATCCAATAGGCCACCGTCCCACCATCCACAGCCACAGGGCCATAAAACACCGGACCATAAACAAAGTGATGTAATCCTGTTGGGATCATAATTCGCTCAAGGAAGGTGAATGCCCACACCCCAAATGAACCAGCAGAGACTAAAAAGGTTTGTAAATTATTGATGCCATGTTGAATGCTTGGCCACACTAAACAGGTGACGATCGCCAGCAATACCATAATGGGAAAGCTAATGATCACGACTAATGGGGTGCCGCCAAACACCGCCGCCCAGTTTGGTAATTTTTTGTCAAAGTAGCGGTTGTGAACCCATACCGAGATCCCTGCAATCACAATTGCACCAATCAAGTTAGTATCCAGGGTTAAAATTCCGCCAATATCCGTTAAACCACGCTCACCCGCGACATAATTAACCCCTAATTCTGGCCCCCAAAATTGTAGTATCCCACCCACTACATAATTAAAGGTAATGTAAGAAACTAAAGTAGCCAGTACCGCACGGCCAGAGGCTGATTTTGCCAAGGCGATCGGTAATCCCACCGCAAACACCAAAGACATATTCTTAAATACCGCCAATGATGCCTGCAGTAAGATAGTGGATACTTTTACCCAAGTACTCCCTTCAATAGCCCAAGGAAATAAATCTTGATTGAGTAACATAACTGAGAATCCAAGCAGCATCCCTGCTGCCGGAAACAATAGCACTGGAACAAACATCGCAGCGCCAAAACGTTGGATCATATCTTTCATAATGACCTCATCCTTTGGTTTATCTTATAAAACAGGCCCGTATCGCTGGGCCTGATAATTTATTGAAATTGAGGTAAGTAGGAGGCATTTTCTGCTAATAATTTATCCACGATGACCTGTGCCGTCGGTACATTTACCACGGTGCGATTTAGCGTTAAAGCGTTAACTAAGGTTTGACGACAACCACTAAACCAAGCATCAACCACTAATTTTTCATAACCCAATTGAGTTTCGATCATGGCTTTTTGGAAGGTTGGAATATGGCCAACCGCAAAAGGTTTCGGGCCGTCATTGGTCAATGCTGCTGGTACTTCAACCATGGCATCGGATTGAATGTTTGCAATTGCACCTTGGTTCGGCACTATCACAAGATAGGTTTCTCCAAGATTATAGGCTAATGAAGCGGCGACTCTGACCATATAACGGCCGTGAATATCGGCATGCAACTGCTCATGCTGTGCTGTGCCCGCTTCAATAATGCGTCGGTTAAGCTCAAACACTCGCTTTTCTCGGCCATTAATCACTTGACGGGCACGAGTGTTATTAATGTCTTCTTTAGCAACCATTTTTTCTGGATAGAGATAATACTGCAGGTAGGTATTAGGCAAAAATTGCGGATTATCACGTAACATGATCTGCATATTTTTAAATGTTGCTTGCCATGAAGGATCATCGGCAATTTCGGCATCCACGGCACTGATCCCTTGCTCAAGGATAATGTGTTTAATCTTATCGGTCAGATCTTCCCCTTGGCGATTACGAATTTTAGTAAACCATCCATAATGGTTGAGGCCAAAATACTCTGGAACCAAATCCCAAATTTCGCAGTTAAGTAGCTGAGCATAGCTGACCATGATCGCCGCCGGCATATCACAGATATTAAGAATTCGTTTGTCGTCAGGAAACTCTCGATTTAAGGCTTCTGCAACAATGGCTGCCGGATTGGTATAATTTAAAATCCATGCATCCGGAGCATAATGGCGGATCTCATTAACTAAGGTGATCATGTCACCAATAGAACGCAGTCCATAAGCCATGCCACCTGCCCCACAGGTTTCTTGACCGACACAACCGAATGAAAGCGGAATTTGCTCATCACGTTCCCGCATCGCTAGGCCACCGGTACGGATCTGAATAAAAAAGAAATCACTATCGCTAAACGCTTCTGCTTTATCCGTGGTATAGACAAACTCTTCAACTTCTGGATAGGCTTCACGCAGAACAATTTCGGTCGCTAAAGCATTCGAAGCCTGGCGCTGTTCATCAATATCATAGAAAGTAATTTTACTGAGTGGAAAATTCTCTTTCTCTGCAATCAAGCTATTGATCATACCTAATGTATAGGTACTACCCGCTCCAACGATGGTGAGTTTTTGTTTTTTCATGCTGTTATCCTCATTCTGTAACCAGCCACTTTGTATTGTTAAAGTACCAAACAAATAATACATTAGTAATACATATTAGGGTGTTTTTTGATCCGCACGACACTAGCCTATCGAAAATGTATTTTAAATGTATTAACGATCACAGTTTTGCTATCATAGCTAGCATTAATGAAAGGAGGACTTGCGTGGACAAACCAAGATATTTACAGATTGCCGATCAATTGATCGCAGGTATCAAAAGTGGTGAATACAAACCGGGAACACTGCTCCCCACAGAAGCAATACTACAAAATACATTTTCGGTGAGCCGCGTGACGATTCGTAAAGCCATGGAGATCTTGGTTGAACAAGATTTACTTGTTCGTGTCAGAGGGAGTGGTACTTACGTCAAAGCACCAAAAACTCAACATAATGCCTTTGAGTTAAGCGGATTTATTGAAGAAGTGTCAGCACAAGGCAGAGAACCGTCTTCGCAAGTGATCACATTTGAAATTCAGCCCTGCAATGCTTCAATTGCCCAAAAATTACAACTAGAAGAAGGGCAACTTATCTACGCCGTACAACGCTTGCGTTTGATCGATAAAGAACCGGAAATTTTAGAGTGCACTTATTTACCGGTCGAAATGTTTACCGACTTAAGTTTAGAAGTGATGCAAACCTCAAAATATGATTATATTGAGAATCAAAAAGGACTGACGATAGCCTTAAGCCGACAAGTCATTTGGCCGGATACAATGACCGAAAAGCTAGCTTCTTTACTTAATAGCGAGGTGGGAGCCCCTATCCTTCGCGTCGAATCGGTGGGTGAATTAGTTGATGGTCGACCGTTTGAATTTACTATTAACTATTTTAGGCTCCATCAATACAGTTTTGAGTTTGTTGCGCATCGTAAACGTTAACTCAAATATACCCGAACAACCTACCTATCGATAATAAAAAGCCCGATATGCAATCGGGCTTTTTATTAGAATAACATCACTTTAGAAACCTAATGGTAATCCGAGAGTGAAGAAAGCAATCAGTAATACTGTCCAAGAGACTAAGAAAGCAACAGAATAAGGGATCATCATCGCAATCACATCACCAAACGATAGCTCCGGTTTGTACTTACGCATAAAGGCTAAAATAACTCCAGCATAACTCATCATCGGCGTAATGATATTGGTTGATGAATCCGCAACACGATAGGCCGCAGCCACTAAATCTGGCGTCATATTCGGGTTTACTTGATACAGCATAGGTACAAAAATAGGGCCTAATAACATCCATTTCGAGGTTAAACCACCGACAAAGAGGTTAATTACCGCCGTGGTCAGCAAGAAACCAACAATCAATAAGATCGGGAATTTTTGCAGCCCAAGGGATTGCAAGAAGGTCGCACCAAGATAGGTAATATAAGTGCCAAGACCGGAATAACTAAGCAGAGCCAAGAAGTTATAGCAGAAAAAGGTCAAGACTAAGATATAGCCCATGGTGTTCATCTGCTTAACCATCGCTTGTACGACGTCTTGAACTTTCTTGAATTTACCGCTCGCGACACCAAAAAACACACCAATAATGGTAAAAACTAAGGCAATCAATAAAATGACATTATTCAGGTACGGCGTAACTTCACGGCCAGAGGCATCAGTATAGGTTGCTAATGGGCCAACAATCAGTCCCCACACCATTAACAGCGCAAGAACTAGACCCACTCCTGCAGCGCGTAATCCCTTTTGCTCTTTCTCAGTAACCTTAAAGTCATCTAAATTCAAATCTTCAGGAAGCTGATAACTCATCTTCTCTAAGCGTGGAGTTACGAAACGTTTTGTCACCCAAGCACCAACAACGGCAAGCAAAATGGTGGAAACAAAAATAAAATAATAGTGCATTGTTGCAGGATTAAGCGCCTCTCCCGCCGCATTCACAAACGGCACACCTTGCGCTTCAGCAAAGACTCGGGCATTAACGCCGATGATCACGTCTGAAGGCGTAGCGGGGATCAAGTTGGCACTAAAGCCGGCAGAAACACCCGCAAATGCCGCACTCATACCGATTAGTGGGTTTTTACCTAAACCAGCGTAAAGCATACCAGCTAAAGGAATTAAGACTAAATAACCAGCATCACTGGCGATCGAGCTCATAATCCCTAAAAAGACCAGTAGCAAAGGTAACCAACGATCACTGATTTTAGTGCCTACTCGTTTGATTACGGTGCTCAATAAACCGGAATGTTCGGCAATGCCGACACCAATCATGACGATCAAAATGACGCCCAGAACACCGCCACCAAAGGCTAGCCAGTTTTGTAGTAACGCATTATCAAATACCCAACGCACGTGCTCGGTTGCCAGCATGTTTTTAATGCTGTGCGTGGTGCTCGCGCCATCCGCTCCCGTGGTTACAAACTGCACACCATTCATCACCCCAGTGAGGAGTAAGCAGACAGCAAATAGCACCATAAATATCACAATAGGGTCTGGGATTTTCTGTCCCGCAAGGGCAATAAAACGCAGTACACCACGGCCTTGCGTTGATTCCTTATCCGCGATTTCACTCATTGATTTCTCTATCCTTATGTCATCCATTAAAATCATAGCTATGCTCAAACTACTTCACTGCAGCGCCTATATCGACCTAGATCATTGGGATGAATGAGGGCGTATAAGGATGTTTATGCAGCCATTGCTATCAATAGTAAGAAAGTGAGCCGAGTCATTGCGATGAGCTGATTCAGTATTTCAGCAGACTAACCGAGGTTACTGTTCATCAACTCAGCATATATCACCAAGTAAATTGCATTCACCTTAGCAATGCTGCCGCAGAGTAAATCAAAAGTTAATGGAACATTTCAAGCATTATCTATCAATAAAGGTCATAAATGATTAAAAATGAGTACTGATATCGGTATTTGTTGAAGAAAACTGTCAAAAGAAGGGAGGAAAAGTAAGCCTGCGGTTTAATTTATATACAGAATGATTCTCTTCAAAACAGGCTCAATTAGCGAGATATCTTCTAGCTACCTGATTTAACCTGATCTGAATGATCGACCCTTGATAACCTAGCGCGTTAAAAACTCAAACGGCGCAGCCATAACTAGGCACTGCGCCGCTGGTTTATCTCACAAACCATAAACACGTTGTGATTATTAACCTTTACTATCTGCCTGCCCTTGGGGATTGGTCACGGAAAGGGTTTTACCTTGGATCTCTTTAGGTAAAGCAAGCGTGAACGATTCCCACATCGGCATACGACGACACATATCTTGTTTAACGCGTATCACCGATACCGTTGCTGCTTGTCGGTGGATTGAATCGATTTGTAGCGCAAAATGATCCGCTTGACTGCATCCATTACCTAGCGCTTCAAAGGCGATATGATTGGGATTAACTTGATAACTCAGTAGAGGAATTTTATCTCCAACTACTGGGTCAGTTGCTGCACTCTCTGCACCGCTGCAAGCGCTCAATATGAATACTAATAATGTACTGAATACGACTCTTATCATAATCTCACTCCTTTACGAAAACGGAACCAGCCGAGTAAACCTAACCCAAATAAAGACCAACCGATACTGCCGCCTGAACCAGAAGAAGAAGGCAAATCTGGTTTATCACGTTCAAACACCAAGAAAAGCGATAATTCATCATTCGAGCGGTCAGTCGTCACCACTAACTGTTGTACCTCGCGAATATCATCCAGTTGAGTAAACAGTTTTTTTGAGGTTGAGGTTAGATGGATACTACAGCTATCAGAAGGATCCAAAGTCGCATCAAGACAAGTATTGGTTGTTATGGTGAGTTTGGAATCAGGCTCAAGTTCTATGTCAAGAATAGACAATTCCGTATTAGAGGTATTCTCTATAACAAGCTTTTCCTCTACGGTTGATTGAGTCACTTTACGATAAGTATATTGGGTATAACTGATACCCGATTCTTTTATCTCAGCGATCCAATCTTGAAAATAAGCAACATTAGCATAAACCCCATAGGCGTTTGGCTGAGCGCAGCCATTTCCCCAACTCACCACACCCACCTGCTCAATGCTACCATTATGGCTGTACACTAATGGGCCGCCACTGTCCCCTTGGCAAGAATCTTTTTTACCCTCTGGAAAGCCAGCACAAATGGCATCGTCACCAATATCGCTATAATCACCACCAAGATTTTGGCAAGTTGCCCTCGGCACATAAGGCAAATCAACTTGTCTCAACACTGATGGATATTGGGGTGTTTGATTACGATCTGATATCGTATTTCCCCAGCCCATGACTGTTAGAAGTTTCCCTTCCGACAGATCTCCTTCAGTTGTTTTTAGTGCTACTGCGTCAGCATTAGGTTTCGGCTTTAACTCAATCAAAGCAATATCATTGCTGTAATCACTAGCATCTGCATATTTTTCATTTACATAAACTGCTTTAATCTCGGCACGTTCACCTTCAATGCTCGCTCTCAGCAGATCATGCACGCCAATATGCACATGGAAATCGTTAAAGTTGATTCTCTCCACACAGTGGGCAGCGGTCAACACCCAGCCATCACCTAAGTAACTCGCCCCACAAAATTGTCCTTCATAACTATTGCTCGCTTGATTTCTTATCAACGCAGTCATAAAAGACCATTGACCTTTTTCTGCTGGTTCTCCACCAATAATACGACTCGAAAAACTGGTTTGCATTTCTGTCGATTCTGTTGCCACTACTGGCCCAGCAACCAATCCAGCGGCCAATAAAAGACCTATTGTGTTACGCATAAATAATCCTTACCCCTCATCCTTATGATATGCATCCAGTATAATTTTAGTGGCTGATAAATATAGCAACTTTTTGTATGTGTTTGTATTTTTTAAACATATCTAGATAACGTCTCTTCCATTAAAATAGCTTTCGCCTATTAATAGGATAGACATAAGCAATTTTCTTTTATCAACTCAAAGTGGGAATATACTTACCGAGCGCAACACATTGCGAAATCAAAAACTTACAGAAAAGGAAAGTAAAGAATGATTAACACTCAAATCAAACCATTTAGCGCAACTGCATACAAAAACGGTGAGTTCGTAGAAATCACAGAAAAAGATGTTCTCGGTAAATGGGCCGTGTTCTTCTTCTATCCAGCTGACTTCACGTTTGTTTGTCCAACAGAACTTGGTGACCTTGCTGATCACTATGAAGAGTTACAAAAACGCGGTGTTGAAGTGTTCTCTGTATCGACAGACACTCACTTCACTCACAAAGCATGGCACGACAGCTCTGACACTATCGGCAAAATCAACTACTACATGGTAGGTGACCAAACTGGCAACATCACCAACAACTTCGGTGTAATGCGTGAAGGTCAAGGCCTAGCAGACCGTGCAACTTTCGTTATCGACCCAGAAGGTGTTATCCAAGCGATGGAAATCACTGCTGAAGGTATTGGCCGTGATGCACAAGACCTCATGCGTAAGATCAAAGCAGCACAATACGTTGCTTCTCATCCAGGTGAAGTGTGCCCTGCAAAATGGAAAGAAGGCGAAGAAACGCTAGCGCCATCTTTAGACCTTGTAGGCAAAATCTAATTCTCATTAACGCTGATAGCGAACCTGTGGTGTTAAACCACATCCGCAAGCACAGACGTTAACCGATTAAGAGCAGGCTGGGTGTTTTACTCTGACGACCTAAATGCCTAGCTTGCTCTCTCTTAAAGACATTCATCCAGAGTGGCCATTTTTTTCAACGTATTCGACAAGGTGTTTCTATGTTAGACCAAGCGATTAAACAACAATTAAAACAATATCTCAGTAATCTGAAACAAGACGTCCGTTTAGTGGTCAGCCTCGATGAAAGTAAAGCAGCGCAAGACATTCTAGCTCTGGCTAATGAAATTGCTGAACTCAGCCCATTAGTTTCGGTCGAGCGTGACGACAATGCCAGTGCGCGTAAGCCTATCATGACCGTCAGTAACCCAGACAAAGCAACTCAATTAAGTTTTGCTGGTGTGCCTATGGGCCATGAGTTTACTTCTTTAGTTCTTGCCCTACTTCACTCTGGCGGCCATCCAATGAAACTAGAGCCAGAAGTAATTGAGCAAATTGCCCAGTTAGACAAAAAATTAGACGTAGAGATTTTTATTTCACTGTCTTGCCAAAACTGCCCCGATGTCGTGCAGGCGTTCAATATGATGTCGGCAATTAATCCCGATATTCGTACTACGATGATCGATGGCGCTCTATTCCAAGATGAAGTCAAACAGCGCGACATTATGGCGGTGCCAAGCGTATTCGTAAACGGTGAACTGTTTGGTCAAGGGCGCATGAGTCTAACTGAAATTCTACACAAGTTAGACGATGGCGCAGCCGAAAAAGCAGCGGCAAGCCTGAATGAAAAAGCCCCTTACGATGTGCTGGTTGTTGGTGGTGGTCCAGCCGGTGCAGCAGCAGCGATTTACGCGGCTCGTAAAGGCATTCGCACCGGTATTGTTGCCCAGCGTCTTGGTGGTCAAGTCATGGATACTATGGCTATCGAAAACTTTATTTCAGTCAAACATACTGAAGGTCCGAAGCTTACTGCTAACCTAACTGAGCACCTAAAAGAGTACGGCGTAGACATCATTACTGAACAGCAAGCCAATAAATTAATGGGCGCAGAATTTACTGATGATGGGCGTATTCATGTCGGTTTACAAAGCGGTGCTAGCCTTAAAAGTCGCAGCGTGATTTTAAGCCCCGGCGCTCGCTGGCGTGAAATGAACGTACCAGGAGAGCAAGAATATCGCAATAAAGGCGTGGCTTACTGCCCACACTGTGATGGCCCATTATTTAAAGGCAAAAGAACTGCAGTGATCGGTGGTGGTAACTCAGGTATTGAAGCGGCGATTGACTTAGCGGGTATCGTTGAACACGTTACGGTATTAGAGTTTGCAGATACTTTGCGCGCTGACCAAGTATTAATCAACAAAGCTAACTCATTGCCAAACGTCGATATCATCACGATGGCGCAAACCACTGAAGTGATCGGTGACGGGACACGAGTTACCGGATTGAACTACAAAGATCGTCATACTGATGAAATTAAACACATTGAATTGTCGGGGATCTTTGTGCAAATCGGTTTGGTACCGAACACCGAATGGCTGAAAGATTCCGCGGTTAACTTATCACCACGTGGTGAAATTGAAATCGGCAGTCGCGGTGAAACCAGTCTTGAGGGGGTATTTGCCGCAGGTGATGCGACAACGGTTCCTTACAAACAGATCATCATTGCGATGGGCGAAGGGGCCAAGGCCAGCTTAGGTGCTTTTGACTACCTTATCCGTCAACAGAACTAACCTCACCTGATGACGACTCTGACTCTTGCGATGCGGCTGACTCCTTTTCTAGGTCGCTATCGTAGGAGTCTTTTTTTGCCATGAATTTAATCGCGATCTGGCTTTTAGTCTAATTTTTAGCAGAAAAGCTCTGTTTCAACCTTTGCCGGCTGTTAGCCATGCTGATGATACGAACAAAATCTCCGCGCTTAGCGCTTTATTGATACGTTTAGGTTGACTTTTCAGTGTAACTTTTTAGCATGAGGTTTTTCCTTGATGAGAAATTTTTCATGTCAGACACGACTCAAGCTGAAACGCCGATCGTTAATTTGGATACCGTATCCCCTGAACTACGTCAGGTGATTGAATTTGACCAAGTACCCGAGCAAATGTACAACATGGTAGCTTCGATTCATGAAGTCTCAGAAGAGGTCGTTAGAGAAGCATGGAATAGCCTGCCTGCTAGTGCGCAAAATATCCTTGATAACTTTGAGCAGTTCCATGCGCTGATTTCAGTAAGCCAAGCGTTTGCAGGTGTCAATGTAATGGAAGAGTTTCCAACGCTGAAGTTACCAAAAGACATGAGTGAGCAAGACAAAGAAGAATACCGTGCTGAATTACTCGATCAAGTCTTACATAACTGCGTTAAAGACATGGTCAAGCAAATCAAGAAAGCCCGTCGTGATCCTATTTTAAAACGTGATTTTAAAGACGTGTTTGTTAAATAGTTCAATAACCATCGATACCTAGCTCGCCGTTACCTAACCGTAATCGCGAGCTTTTTTATTTTCTAGTTCCGCAGATCATTTCACTTCTCTCCTTTCTGCTGGCTGATTGTTATCACTACCAATAACTTTCATTTCGTCGTCATTTAACTGGCCTATACTCATCTGATTGGTACATTTCTCGATCATTAAGGTAAATAAATACGCAGTAACGCGATTAATGAATCACCTTAACCTTCAAACGCGCATTAAACATGATCCATATCAAAAAAACACACGTAATAACTGCCAATCTTGACCATTTAATGTTTTCATACGAACATTAAAAGACAAAAACGAACACAAAGGCCATCAAAATGAAACAACAGCACAGTTCAACGCAATTTAACGAACACCAAGTGTTAGATATTATCGTGGTGGGTGGCGGCATTAATGGTGCTGGCATCGCCGCCGACGCCGCTGGGCGAGGTTTAAAAGTCGGGCTCTATGAAGCACAAGATTTTGCCAGTGCCACTTCATCAGCCAGCTCTAAATTAATCCATGGTGGCCTGCGTTATCTCGAACATTACGAGTTTCGTTTAGTGAGTGAAGCATTAGCTGAACGAGAAGTTTTACTTAAAAAAGCACCGCATATTGTCACACCGATGCGGTTTCGTCTTCCTCATCGCCCATTTCTTCGCCCTGCGTGGATGATTCGTGCAGGCCTATTTCTTTACGATAATTTAGGTAAGCGAACGTCACTGCCAAGCAGTAAAAAAGTCGCCTTGCAGGCCGGCAGCGTAATGAAACCTGAAATGTCGGTCGGTTTTGAATATTCCGATTGCTGGGTAGACGATGCTCGTTTGGTCATTCTTAATGCGATGCAAGCCAAAGAACTCGGCTCAGAGGTAATGAATTATTGCCGAGTAGAAAAAGCCACTCGTGAACATGATATCTGGTCTGTTACGCTCTTTGATGAACGAACGCAAACGCGTTTTGTGCGTAAAAGCCATGCCTTAGTCAATGCGACTGGACCTTGGGTTAAGCAATTTTTAGATAACAATATCCAAATCGATTCACCTTACGGTATTCGCCTGATTAAAGGCTCACACATCATTGTGCCGAAAATTCACGATGAGCCACAAGCTTATATCTTGCAAAACGAAGATAAGCGTATCGTATTTGTTATCCCTTATTTGGGTAAGTATTCTATGATCGGTACCACTGATGTCGAATATAAAGGCGATCCAAGACAAGTCACTATTTCAGCAGAAGAGCGTCAGTACCTGATTGATATCGTCAATAAGCATTTTGCGAAAGAGATCGCTGTCAGTGATATCGTCTCTGAGTTTAGCGGTGTGCGTCCTTTATGTGATGATGAATCGGACTCACCACAAGCCATTACTCGTGATTACACCTTATCTCTCGACCAACACGGTGATGAAGCTCCACTGCTGTCGATTTTTGGTGGTAAGCTGACTACCTATCGTAAATTGGCCGAATCAGCGATGAAACAGCTTGCCCCCTTCTTCCCACAGATGAAACCAAGTTGGACAGCACAATCTGCATTACCGGGAGGAGAAGCCTTCGCTCGTGATAAGCTACTGGCCAAATTGAAACAACAGCTGCCATTTGTCAATCAAGCCATCTTAGAGCGTTGGGTCACTAACTATGGTACCCGCTGTAATACCATGCTTGATAGCGTGCAAAACCAAGCGGATTTGGGTCTTCAGTTTAGCGATGATTTGTATCAAATCGAAATCGATTATTTGATTGAGCATGAATATGCCCATCAGGTAGATGATATTTTCTGGCGCCGAAGCAAGCTAGGTATTGACCATACGTTGGCGTGTGTTGATAGCGTCGCTCAATACCTAAGTACGAAAGCAGAAACGAATAGCGCTCAACGCGCGGCTGGATAGACAGAATCAAAAATAGAAAAACCACTGCCTTGCGCGGTGGTTTTTTATACGATGAATTAATTTACTGTTCAGACGGGCGTAACTGCTCTAACTGCTTCTTGAACAGCGCAGGCATGGTATATAAAAGCAGTAATCGAATAGCATGATTGACCATCACAAAAGCCGGCTCTAAACCGAGTAATAAAGCAACCGCGGTCATCGCTTCAACACTGCCGGGCACCCAAGATAACAGTAATACTAACCAACTGATGCCCAAGACGTGAGCGGCAATCCACGATACGCCTGCGGCAACCATTAAGCCAATCAGGGTGACTATCACCCCAGCTTTAGAATAAGAAGCTGCTTCACGCAATGTCGTTTCTGCCAAACGCACGCCAATTAACACGCCCAATAAAGCGGTAGCAAATAACACCAAATGGATCGGCACGGTGAAAGAAACGGTGGGGACGAAACTATTGAAGGCAGCAGCGATCAGTAACGAGGCCAACATATAAGGGGCGGGAATACCCAATTTTATTGACAGTTTGCCACAAACCATACTTACCCCAACAATAGTTCCTAACACTAACCATTGTTCAATACCCATCAACGGATGACTAACCGCAATACGGGGGCCGTTAAGAGAAATAATCCCTGCCAATAAGATCAAAATAATTAACCGAACTGAATGAGCATAAACCACTTTACTCGATGGCTTACTCCCCGACTCACTGATCACCAATATCGCCGCCATCGCACCAGGAATGGCACCCAATAATGCCTCAAATGGATGCCAACCTTCCCGTTTGTGTAGCCACCAAAAGCCGCCCCCCGTCTGCAACAATAGACAAACCATCAGTCCTGCGACTACGGATATATTCAAGGTTTGCGCTAACTCAACCAGCGAAATGGTCGCTCCAACACTGATCCCCAATATCACCTGTACAAACATCAACAAACTTTTCGGGAGATTCAAGGTGATTTGCGCTTGATTGCGCAATAGCACCACAACAATGGCAGCGATAAATAACTCACTTAACGGCAAAGAGAAAAAGCTTCCCACTAACATGGCACACAAAGCAATCAGAGTAATGGTCATCAAGTTAACACTTGCTATGCGCATACTTTCTCCTATTTATACAGATATAACGGCCGATCACGCCGCGATGCTTGGATGAAAGCGACCCCAACTCAAAATCAATACGCCAGCGAAAGCTAGCCACACCAAGGTAGATAAACTCAATGTCCACAGTAAAGAGAAGTGATAGCTAAAATAATAAATCGCTAATAGATAGGCGGCATAAGGGATCAAAGAATAGAGGCCGAATAAAGCCGTGATACGCAGATCAGCCATGGTACGCTCAGAGCCAACGATATAATGTGCAATCAAAGCAAAGGTAGGAAACAATGGCACTAAACCAGCAATAAAAAAGCTTTTGCTTTTTGAAAGAATAGCAATGATCAACACCGCTACTGCGCCCAATAAACATTTCAAAAACAGAGCCAGCATGGTCATTCCTTGGTTATTCTCAACGCGTGCTTACTATAACCAGTTGTTACAAGATGTAAAGATGAAGTTCTCAACCTGTGAAAATAGACCGTTATACCCAAACCACTTGGAGTTGCAGGTAGGCGGCAAGTGAGTGAGTCCCCATGAGCATAGATAGACTATGTGATTGGGGCGAACGAACGTAGCCAACACCCCTGCTGCTTCAAGTAGGAAGGGTATATTGCTGAAAAGCTTTTAATTCAATTACATTACCTTCAGGATCTTCTATATAAATCGAACGTCCAAAACCTTGTGCGCCATAACGAGTGTCAAAATCAGAGTGAGGGATATCGTGCCGATCCAGAAAGGTTAATAACGCCGTCTCTTCAAATGGAGAAACTTGCAGACAAATATGCTCCACGTTACGTCCATCTTGCTGTGGCGCTTTGCCACCTAATTTACCCAGCTCACTATCAACGGTAACAATATCAATTAAGGCTGAACCAGCTCGTAATTGAATTAATCCAACTTCATCTGGCAAAGTGCGTTCAATCGGGCAACCAAGCACAGTGCTATAAAAATAGAGCATCTTATCTAACTGAGTGGTGCGTAACACCACGTGATCCAAACCGTGGATGGTCAACATTATTTTCTCCTTATGGCTGTTTATCTTAGCTTGATCGTTTAAAATTGTGGTTCGCGAGTTAAGTTGAGTATAATCCGCTTCCTTAATTGACTAATCGTTATTTTCCATGAAGCTAAGCCAACGCCTACAACACATTGAGCAACTGATTACCCAGCCTTATGATCATATTTGGGATTGCTGCTGTGATCATGGTTGGTTGGGACAAGCGCTATTAACGCGCCAAGCGGCGAGCTGCATTCATTTTGTTGATATTGTCCCCGAGCTGATTGATGAATTACGTCAACGCCTTTTACGCCACTTTCCTAATCAAACTCAATGGACCGCCGACTGCCTAGACGTAGCTGCTTTACCACTGAGTGACTATAGCGGTCGTCATTTAGTGATCATCGCCGGTGTCGGTGGTGATTTAACCGCGGAGTTGATGAACAAAATCATCACGACTCATCCAAACCAATCGATCGATTTTATACTTTGTCCGGTTTATCACACCTATCGCTTAAGACAACAGTTACGTCAGTTGTCCTGCCAGCTGTATCATGAAAGCCTTGTCGAAGACAACCGCCGTTATTATGAAGTGCTGTATATCGCGGCCCCATCTTCTACTGATAATAACGCACCAACGATCAGTCTGGTGGGCGACTCACTCTGGCAAGTCAAGACCCTCGCTGAATATCAGCAAGCTCAAGGATATTTAACTAAGTTACTTAGCCATTATCAGCGTGTTGAAAAAAGTCACCCTGAAAAAGCCGCGCCAATTGTCCGTGCTTATCACTCCGTTTCAATCACGTTATCAGAATGAAATATCAGCCCTAAACTGGGGTGCATCGATAACAAGTGGTAGCAACCATAATAACGCCATTAACTCATCATGATTTCCCTACAGTTTGTCGGTGGTTGGTCATCGTATTTAGAGTTACACTGGATGGGTAATCTCTTCCCTCAGGCGATTTGATTTTCAAACCGCAGGGACAACTCACGATTAAGGAACCAAGATGATCAAGCAAGGACAATCTTTACCTGCGGCAACACTCAGCCAACTGACCGCCGATGGTATGGTTAATCATAATGTTCAAGAATTGTTTGCGGGCAAAAAAGTGGTCTTATTTGCTGTTCCAGGTGCATTTACCCCAACCTGTTCAGAAGCCCACTTACCTGGTTACGTGGTTCATGCCGATACCTTTAAAGCGAAAGGCGTTGACCTGATTGCCTGTGTTGCGGTTAATGATGCATTTGTAATGAAAGCATGGGGCGAAGCGCAAAATGCCTCTGAGCTATTAATGCTTGCCGATGGTGATGCTAGTTTTACCAAAGCTCTCGGTCTTGAAATGGACACTGGCAGTTTTGGCGGCATCCGCTCACAACGCTATGCGATGATCATTGAAAACGGCGTTGTCACAACACTCAATGTTGAAGAAGGGAAAGCCTTCGAGGCCAGTAAAGCAGAAACGTTACTTGCGCTACTGTAATCAACGCTTAAGCCACTATTGATAATACTTATGGCCCCAAAACATAATGGGGCCAATTCATTTCTTTCGCATATCGCTATTGTGTAAATGAATTTAATTACTCTCAAGCCTACAACTCCCTATGCGACTGACATACAATAACGTTTCTTTTTACGTTATACAGAAGTCGGAGCAAGATAAGTGAGCGCAAAATATACCCATCTAGCCTGGCAACTCAACTGCGCAAGTGCAACGGAAAAACTGGTTTTATTACTGCTCGCCGACTGCGCGGATGATATGGGCTATGTCACGGTTAATTTAGAGCATATGGGCCCACTCTGCTGCTTATCTACCTTTGGTTTAGCCGAATGTTTACGTGCTTTATGTGAACAGCAACGGCTTGAAAAAATCAAAGTAGACTATCGTCATGGTCATGAGCTGCATATTTTCCAGATGCGGATTAGCGAAGAAGAGCGCCAATCGATAGCCATTAAATCACCTGCACCTGCACCTGCACAACAGGAAAACTTTCCCAATCTGCCAAAGCAAGCGTTACACTATCGCAATAACTCGTCTAATTTACTGCAAGGGAACGCAATCGCAACGCATGATTTGGATGAGAGTGAAATCCCCATGTGGGCAGAGCGTGCTTTTAAATTCTCTGGCATTAACAATGATCATCTATTAGTGTGGAAAAAGTTTGTTCTCTGGCACAAGTCTAAAGCCAGCGAGCTATTAACCGTCGCCCGATTAGAAAACAAACTCCAGTATTGGTTGACTAACGAGAAACTCAATGAAAGACAGCAAGCGAAAACCTCTGAACATTCAGGAAATCGAGAGCAAACTACGGGAAATGGGTATAAACCAAAGCTTAGCCCATCTGAGCGCTTCCGACAGCAGCTTATCCAAAAAGGAAAAAAGCCCACCTTCTGAGCCCATCGCAGTCGATAGTGTTCATCCTGAGGAGCCTTCCGACTGGTGCTTACATGTTTTTGGCTCGTTCTTGAGTGTTTATGAAACGCAATGGGAATATCAGTATGGCAGTTTGCCTACGGGTAAATTTATTGATTTCGCTGAATCGATAGATCCAAATAGTCTCAACCGAGTATTAAAGCATTGTCATGAACGTATTCAGTTGGGCAATAGCTGGCCACCACAAATGGGCGAGCTTTGGGTACTGCGTGATGCTCTTACTGCCGAAGAGCTACTCGACAGCCGGATCCGCGTACTCGCGCGCGAACCAGAAAATAACATTGAGAAATGGTTAGTTCAAAACAAGCTGTATGACTTAAAACGAGTGGCGGAAGCCAAGTTAGATCAACTGTTTAAAAAATATTATTTGGAAGCGAAAAGGCTTGAAGAAAAAGGGAAACTAGTGACTGAATTGCCCAACAACTTACTCCCGACCCATTCAGTGAAAAACGTCAATGATCTCAAACGGGAGGAGTATGAGCAGCAACACGGGAAAACGCTCAACCCACGTATCCAGCAGATCCTTAATAGCAAACGTTGATGGCTACCATTTCTTCACCAGTCTACCCAATAAATTAGGATGGTAATGCCAGCAGTGATCAAACATGGTCATCAGTTCGGGATTACCATGACGAGACAAGGTCAACGCATGGAAGCGGTTATGGCTGCGTTTTAAATCTTCAACCTGCAGCAAAATCGATTCGTTCTGCTTAGGCGCAATAAAGTCTGAAATCACCATCAGATCGGCATTTTTGTATCGCTCACCTTGCATCAAACTTATCGCTTTTTCTAACGCAGGTTGCAGATCAGTCCCGCCATGAAAGGTATAACTTAAAAAATCACTCGCTTCACGCAGACCATCTTGCCGCGTGAGCTCATAGACAATTGCTTGTGTTGAAAACAGCATCACAAAACAATCACGATCTTCGGCTAGCGCAATTTGCATCAAAGCGTAGGCCATCGCTTTGGCGCACTGCTCAGGAAAACCTTTCATTGAGCCTGATGCATCGATGGCAATAATAAACGGCCCTTTTTCTAATTCTAACTGCGCATGCTCGGCAGATTGAGCACGAACTTTACGCAGCGTGCGTGATTTACCTTGCATACGATAGTTCATTAAGCGCTTATCTATCAGATGCTTATAAAAAATCACTTCGAGTTCTGGATGACTCAAGAAAAGAATTTCATTCGGCAGTAACTTATTGAGATCATCACTAGGATGAATGCCAACAATGTCATCGGTCGCTTGATCAGATTTCTCTTCCACCACCTCAGGATGTTCATTTAGCGTTGGATTGAACGAAGGATCATCAATTTGACTGGCCATTCGTCCGAGTTGCTCTGCGATTTCTTGTAGCCCTTTATGTTTTTTGAGGAAGTCAGCGTGACGTTTCATGACGTTTAGATCGGTTCGACTTAACTTAGCGGCCGCCATATCCCATAAGCGTCCAACGTGATTTTCATCACCAGATTGGGTAACATCATCCATATTACGCAACGTTTCCATCCGCTGGTACAACTCGGCATAAGCCTGTTCTTTACTCGCTTCAAGCTCAATAATCTGCGCTTGTTTAATTTCTTCGCTTAAAGCTTTGTACCATTGGTCACAGAAAAAATGAGCAAACATCGGATTTTTCAGTGCATTGTTATCTTCCATTAATTGACGAGCTTTCAGATAAAAAGACGACATCCCTTCTAACTGCTTGACCAGTTCCGGTAGTTTGCTGAAAAAGGTTTCTTCATCCCAATGAATCACTTGTTGGTAAAGTGCCATTTCAGTTTGAAAATGCTCACTCTCTGTGACTTGGGTAATCTGTTGTTTAACTTGACTATGCCACTTCGCTAAATGATTTTTTACCGACGCACGAATACCATCATTTTCAACCATCATCATTTGTGAACGCGCCAATAGATCATTGACGGCGGTTTCAATAATGCCAGATTCCGCGATGGCTAAAACGATATTCAAGCTGTCTGCACCGAGCATAATCAGACCTCAATTAACTAAAAAAATCACTTAACTGCCTAAAACGCTGAACGGTTTTCTCAAACTCACTGTGCGTCTCTTCTAATTGCTGCTGTAACTCATGCAATATCGACTGCATCGCCACAGGCAGCTCGGGATCAATAAAGTTATGTGGTAACGCACTATGAAAATCTGAACGCACTTGACGTAAATGATGCTCCGTTTGCTTGAGTTGTGCCAACGCCTGTTCCGCTTGTTGTAACCAAAGTTGATACTGTTGCTCATCTAACCCTTGCTTAGTCACCAACGCTAACAATACGGAGCGATTGGCAATATCTTTGATAACTAACTTCCCTTGTCCATCCAATTCGATCCGTAACCGGAATACATTCGGATTGTGGTTAACGTAACCGTAAATCTCTCCCTGTCCTTGTTTAATCGCCTTTTGCAGCTCAGGCTTACTAAGGTAAATCCATCGACTATCGCCTTTTTCTGCTTCAGCAACCGATAAATTGTTTTGCAGCAATACCAGTTTAACGAGATTCTTTGTTTGCCCCACTTGATAAAGTTTAGCTTGGCTGAGATCGTATTGATGAAATTGTTTTTTTCTTAAGCCATTGGTGGTTTCTAGTGACGGCTCCATGGCTAATTCACTTTCTAACGCCTGCTGAATGGACGTCAATTCAATACGACAGCGGTCAATTTGTTGCTCAACCTGAGATTGATCAAATGCCTCACGTAACGCAAACTCACGAGTCACTCGATACACCAATTCACGAGACTCGGGGCTGTTCCATAAGCAATCTTGTAATAACAGTAAATCCAGCGGACTGATCTGATCTCGTCCATTAAAAAAAGCAGACGCTTTCAATAACTTCACCGACTTTTTCCAACGACGATCAGAAACATAAACATCATCGGCCGGTAAACCACTCTCTTGCGCCGCTTGTTCTAATTGCGCTTTTAACAGATAGAGTTTTTCAAACAGCGGGTCGGTTAACGTCAGCTTATCTAACTCACTTAACCATTGATGATATTCTTGATCGGTGATTGCCAGTCCATCCGGAATTTTCGCTTCTTGTGGCGTGCCTACCGTTAACATCGATTTAAAGTTCTGTTTATTTTGAATACGGTTAACAAAAACACGTACCAACATACGGTCGTACAAAGCATCAAGACCACTCTCTTCATCAGGTAATTCATTGGAAGCCGAAATCAACAAACGCATCGGAACACGTTCAATATCACTGCCATTTTTAAACGTCTTCTCGTTAACGACCGTCAGCAATGTATTAAGAATCGCCGGTCCTGCTTTCCATATTTCATCCAAAAAAACCACTTGTGCCGTCGGTAAGTAGCCATCCGTTAGGCGTAGATAGCGACCATTATCTTTCAATTCTTGAATACTTAATGGGCCAAAAACCTCTTCAGGGGTAGAAAATCGAGTCATCAAGTACTCAAAATAGCTACTGCTCTCAAAAGCTTGGATAAGACGTTTGGCAATTAAACTTTTTGCAATCCCGGGAGGGCCGAGTAAAAAAACACTTTCACCCGTCAGGGCTGCGAGCAAACAGAGCTTAATCGTACTTTCACGCTCATACACGCCATCAGCCAATGCTTTGGCTAATTTATTAATTCTTTCTGCCAGTAACGCTTTTTGTGCATGAGAAGAAGGGGAAATCATAGAAACGCTCCGTAGCTGGCTGAGGGTACAGCGGGATTTATACATTCGTTATTAATTTGTTACAAGTTGTATTTTAAACTCGGGCCTGCCTTATACCAGATCTCAATCGTGAGAAAAGGATTGAGATCAAAGTTTGCAGAATTACCTCCCAAGCTATTGATGACTCAATAACAAACTCGTAGAAACGTCACGTCTGAGCCTCAATTGAGTTGGGGTATCCTATTAAATGGGGTAAGGTTAGTCGCTTAACGATAACCGCCCTCTGTTGATACCTTATTGCTTTTATTCATCGCTGACTGCCTCGGCATTTCAACAGATAAAAAATAGATTATTAGTCCATGATAAAAACCATACACCACTGGAAAAACATTGCACTGGTTGAAGAAACCATTATCTATCCAAACGGACAAACCTTGGTCCATACCACCATCAAACACCCGGGTGCAGCGGTTATATTGCCAATAACAACCGATAAACGAGTGATCGTTATTCGTCAATTCAGACCTTCGTTAAAAAAATGGTTACTCGAATTACCGGCAGGGACCATCGAAAATAATGAAACAGCACTTGAATGTGCACAACGTGAGCTAGAGGAAGAGACTGGCTACAGTGGCGAACAATTTTTTGAATTAGGCCAAGTAACGCCGATGGCCGGATTTTGTGACGAAATACAATATCTATTTGTCGCCAAACAACTAACGAAAACTCAACGCTTTCAGTGTGATGATGATGAACTGATAGAGGTATTAAGCCTAACGATTGAAGAGCTCGAACAGTACATTATTGATGGCGATATCAGCGATGCAAAAACCATCGCTTGCTTAAGTAAAGCCAAACTCTGCGGTTATTTATGAACCTTCGCATCAATTAAGGCGAGGTTTTGTGCATTCAATCTCTCCATGCGCCAGTTATCCGTGAAACTCTGCGGTAGATCTGGTAAAACATCACAGTAATCAATCAATGAAGAAGTGACATGACGGAAAAACGACAAGGGCGGCGCAGTGCTGAAGATGCACTGAACACTCGCTATCATATCCTCAAAGTTGCAGCACAACTGTTTTGTGATTTCGGTTATGCACGAGTCTCCTTGCGTAACATCAGTGACAAAGCGGGGGTATCACACAGTTTGATTCGTCATCATTTCGGTAGTAAAGAGAAAATCTGGCACAGCATTAGTGACGGCCTGCATCTGTATGTTGAGCATTATATGCGTAGGGTTATCAAAGAGATCCCAGAATCCATGCCAGCTAACGTGAAAGTCTATCTGTTTATCATGCGCCTGCTGGCTCATGGATTGATTGTCAAGCAACCCATCCAATTGATTGCCGATGCTGTGCGTCAAGAAGATGCATTAATCGACTACTTTATGGATACTTCGGGTGAAATAGAACGATTAATTGAAGGTTTTGCCGAACAGTACAATCAGCAATGCCCTGAAGCACCGATCAAAATTTGGGAAGTAAAATGGCAGATGATCATGTACACCCACAGTGCGGCCAGTTTAACGCCTTTTCTTAAAGAAACATGGCGAGATGAAAAAGCGGACCTCGACCAGTGCTTACTCAACCACTGGCAACTGTTTAATGGGCTGATGATTCAAAAATACCGCATTACCGATGAGTATGTTTTATCTCCTCGTTCCGTCAAAGAGCTGGTCTATGATGTGCAGTATGATTGGCGAAAACAGTGCGCCCTCTCTCATCCATCGGAAAACCTCTCCACTGACGAAGACGCATCAGCGACAAAAGATTAAGCCAAGATCTAACACATACCCCTCCTAAAGGCTCACGCCTTTGAAGGAGGGTTATATGTTTAACTATCTTTTGCCACGTTTGGCGTGAATTTTCAGCTTAGCCTTTAATTGACGTTTCTCCGCAGAGCGGCTCAATCGCAGAGGAGGCGTATCGTCATAGCATTCTAATGGCGATGGTTCAAAACCTTTTAGCCACTCTTGTGGTAGGCGTTGATCCAACAATCGCTCAATCGCTTGCAATAGCGGCTCTTCTTGTGGGCTCATTAAAGAGACCGCCAAACCGGATTGCCCAGCCCGTCCGGTGCGACCGATGCGATGAACATAGTCTTCCGCTTTATAAGGTAGGTCGAAATTAACCACTTGCTCTAACTGGCAAATATCAATCCCGCGCGCGGCGACATCCGTGGCAATTAACGCCCGAATCTTACCAGCTTTAAAATCATCCAACGCCTTTTGTCGCGCGCCTTGGCTTTTATCACCATTGATCGAAGCCGCTTTGATCCCATCCAACTTCAGTTCTTGAGCTAAAGCATCACTCCCTTGCTTGGTCTTAGTAAAGACCAATACTTGCCGCCAGTTACGTGAACCGATCAAATATGCCAATAGCTCGCTTTTGCGTTTTTTATCAACCGGATAAACCATTTGTGACACTGTATCTGCTGTCGTATTCGCTGGTGTCACTTGTACCTCTATCGGCTCATGCATCATCCGATAAGCCAGTGCTTTAATTTTTTGATCAAAGGTGGCAGAAAAGAATAACGTTTGTCGTGCACGATTTAACTTACGTAAGACTCTTTGGATATCGGGCATAAAGCCCATATCCAGCATTCGATCCGCTTCATCCAACACCAAGGTTTGTACGTTGCCCAAATAAAGACTTTTTACATGTGCGTGATCCAAAAGCCGCCCAGGTGTGGCGATAAGTACATCAGCACCACCACGCAAATGCTGTTTTTGCACACTCATACTGGTGCCGCCATAAGCAACAACAATTTTTAACTCACTGCCTTTCGCGTAAGCAGTTAAACTGTCAAATACCTGCTGGGCAAGCTCACGCGTTGGCACCAACACCAAAGCACGAATATCCTTACTGCTCACATCAACATCAGTTTTCGATGCTGCCAAGCGCTGTAAAAGCG
This sequence comes from Vibrio sp. 11986-1-5, assembly GCF_963878025.1. Lineage (NCBI taxonomy): Bacteria > Pseudomonadati > Pseudomonadota > Gammaproteobacteria > Vibrionales > Vibrionaceae > Vibrio > Vibrio sp. 11986-1-5. Next base: position 280,071 of record NZ_CAWNVW010000033.1, on the reverse strand, counting down.
GTAAACCAAAGGCCGCCGTTTTACCTGTTCCGGTTTGTGCTCCAGCAAGGACATCGTGTCCTGCCAAAACGGGTGGGATGGCCTGAATTTGAATTTCTGTTGGCGTCTCAATACCTAACGCATTCAGGCTCTCAACTAAAGTAGGTGCAATACCCAAGTCTAAAAAGGTTTTGAAGGGTGAAGACATGCTACTTTCCTTTTAAAAATACAAGAAACGCCCAGCGTTCGACGCTGAGCGTAAAGAAAATCTGGGCGCGGATTGTAGCAAATAGTTATGGCTTTGGCTTTGCGAAAATGAGAATCGCCACCTATAGTGATCATTTTGCACGCAAATGGAAATCATGATGAGAACTAACAGAGTAAGGTAACGTCAGCCTCACTGGTGTCATAAGCCGTTGTATCGTAGTGACTCAATTCGCAACCAATTTCCAAAGCGTCCAATAGCTCTAAGCTATCATCGTTAATGTTTATCTGGTCTGTCATCCCGACCTCCTGTGTTATTACTGGAAAAGTGCATCACTTTTCCACTCCGTGTGGTGTTATACCGTACTTAACAAAAATAATAGCGACAACACATTTAGCACAGTCAGCGATGCATCACCAGTCAGATGCTAGCCAAAATTAAGTGTATAAATAAAATTACACTAATGAACTTAATTTTTTACAATCCCATTGACCTTATTGATTAATTTATTCAGAATAACCAAAAAACGTAAGCAGCGACCTAATTATTGTTTGACTGACCCCGTTGCATTCATTTAACCCTCAATAAACGTACAGATAAGTTTACAATATGATCAAATCAAAACTGTTAGGTAGTAGCTTAATTATTGCAGGAACGACGATTGGTGCAGGTATGCTTGCTCTGCCCTTAGCTTCTGCAGGGCTTGGATTTTCGACGGCATTACTGATTATGCTTGGTCTATGGGCCTTAATGGCCTTCACCGCATTATTGATGGTCGAAATCCATCAATACTCAAGTCAAGACGCCACGTTGCACACTCTCGCAAAAGAGATACTCGGCACAAAAGGCAAATGGATAGCGACCTTCGCGATGCTGTTCTTATTTTACTCGTTGTGTGCTGCTTATATCGCTGGAGGTGGTGGGCAGTTCACTCAACGAATCAGTGAATTTACTGGATTCAACATATCTGCGCCAACAGGAACTTTGCTGTTTACCGTTATTGTCGCAGCCGTAGTCACCATTGGTACAGCGACGGTCGATAAAGTTAACCGTTTATTGTTTGCCGGTAAAATCATTGCCATGATCATGGTACTGACGTTTCTTGCCCCTAATGTTACTGAGTCATACTTATTGAGTATGCCACTTGGACAGGGACTGATCATTGCTTCTATACCCGTAATTTTCACCTCGTTTGGTTTTCATGGCAGCATCCCCGCTATCGTCAACTATCTTGATGGACATACCCCATCACTGCGTAAAGCAATCGTCATTGGTTCGGCTATCCCACTGATCATTTATATTCTGTGGCAATTAGCCACACTCGGTGTCGTCAGCCAAGCTGAGCTGGTTCAAAATAGTGGTTTATCTGCCTTAATTGGCACATTAGCACGCAGTGCACACCAATCTGGCCTGGGGAGCATGATCGGTATCTTCGCAGATTTGGCTTTGCTGACTTCTTTCCTCGGCGTTAGCTTAGGTTTGTTTGAGTTTATGGGTGATACGCTACGTAAAAAAGGCGCTGGGATAAATCGTTTCGTCGCTTCTGTCGCCACTTTTACCCCCCCACTGTTGTTTGCTTTATTTTACCCACAGGGCTTTATTATGGCTCTAGGTTATGCGGCCATCGCTTTAGCGATTCTGGCGATATTTTTACCGATTGCTATGGTCGTGCGCGTCAGAAGCCAAGCCTCCTCATCTGAGTATTATCAAGTCATTGGCGGTAAGCCAGCCTTGATGATTACAGGGGTTATTGGCTTATTAATTGTTGCTGCCCAATTGATGATCACCATAGGTGCACTTCCCGCACTCGGCTAATCACTGCCATTCAAGCGCCCCGCTTTGAATTCTTTATGACCTTTCTCAAAGCCCGAATAAGAATCCTTATTCGGGCTTTTATATAAACGCTGAATATATCGATCTACCTCTCACTTCTGAAACATTGGTACATATATATTTCATAAATATATGGGATATTACACACTTTAATCGCTCAGATAGCCGTAAAATCGCTCAACCCCCACGCCATAGTGCTACACCGGAGAAGATATGAAACAAGTTCCATTCAGGATGATTGATCGTGTATTCATCAAAATATCCATCAACGATAAGATGTGGGCCGTGTTTGCGCTCTTTTTTATCACACTTAGCGCCCTAGCTGGCGCTCGTTATATGTACACCATCGCTAACTTTGAAACTCAAGCAAAACAAGCCGTAGAGTACAAATTACAAGGGATTATCAGTCAAAATGACATTACCTTGATCCCAGGGTTAGAATCTCGCGCCGCTTTGCAAGATACGCAGTATCAACAAGGTCGAGTTATGGCGACAGCTCAAAGCAAGAATGGGCAGGTCTATCGTTTAACGGAAGATTTCTCTCGTCAAGAGCAGCAAATGCGCTCTGCCGCTTTCAAGGTGCTTTTATTCAGTTACTTGTGGGTTCTTCCGTTCGGTCTTCTTTGTTATTGGATTGCAACTTTCTTAGGTGGAGCTCTATGGGATCTTTACACTACGACGCAAAAAATTGCGAAAGGTGATCTTACTTCTCGATTAGGTTTTCATCCCGGGCGTGATGAGTTTGGTACCATTGGCTGCGCACTAGATAAAGCCATGGATACCTTGACTGAATTAGTCGTCACAGTCAAAAACAACTCAGCGACACTGACCGACACCTCAAAAGTGTTCGCTGGTGAAATGAAAGAGAGTGAAAAACAAATTCATAATCAGTACGCGTCGCTAGATTCTGTTGCCACCGCAATGGAGCAAATGACAGCCTCCGCTCAAGAAGTATCGAGCATTTCACGTCAAGCGACTCAACAAGCAGAGCAGGATGCGAAACAAGTCGAGATTGGTCATCGTCGAGTCACTCAAGCGATCAACGAAATTGAACAATTATCACGATTTATCGGTCAAACATCCTCATCGGTGACAACCTTAAATGAAAATGCGATCAAGATTAATGAAGTGATCACCACCATCAACGCTATCTCTGAACAAACTAACCTACTGGCACTCAATGCCGCGATTGAAGCCGCGCGAGCAGGTGAACAAGGTCGAGGATTTGCTGTCGTTGCTGACGAAGTTCGCACTCTCGCTAGCCGTACACAATCAGCCACTATTGATATTCAATCGATGATTGAAAAACTGCAAAGTGAAAGCCGTACGATAGCAAAAATGACCGAACAAACGGTGAGCCAAGCACAAAGTAGCAGCAGCTTAGTAATGGAAATTGGCCAAGATATTGAAAAAATCGCTCATTCGGCACGGATGATCAATGATATGAGTGTGCAAATATCAACGTCTGCAGAAGAACAAAGTTCAGTCGCTAATGATATCGCATCAGAATTGAGCGATATCCGTAGTCAGTCCAATACCATTCGCCGAGTCGCAGAAAAATCCTCGTCTGGGATTAATGAAATCAGTCAAGCGACACAAAATCTTAGTCAGATATTGAGCCGCTACCAAACAAATTAATCCACAGTCTTCCCCTCTCGACTTGAGACGAGAATTGATTTGTTAAAAAGCCAGTCAAACTCATGTGACTGGCTTTTTTATTGATAACCATTTGTTGATGACCAATAACGACTAACCATCACTCAAAATAAGTAATGGTTAGTCAGGTTGTTCAATTATATCGTTTCGCTATCTGGATAACCTTGAGGATTTTGTGATTGCCAACGCCAAGTATCTTGTGCCATCTCTTGTAGGGTGCGTGTCGCTTGCCAATTAAGTTCTTTCTGAGCTTTCGTTGGATCAGCCCAACATTCGGCAATATCACCAGGGCGTCTTGCCACTAACTGATACGGTATTTGACACTGATTAGCGGCTTCAAAGGCTTTGACCATTTCTAATACGCTGTACCCCTGACCTGTGCCTAAGTTATAGATATGCAGCCCTGACTGAACACCCACTTTTTGTAGCGCCGCAATATGCCCATCAGCCAAATCCATGACATGAATATAATCTCGTACGCCAGTACCATCTTTGGTGGGATAATCACTGCCAAAAATAGACAAGCATTCGCGCCGCCCGACTGCAACTTGAGAAATGAACGGCATTAAATTATTCGGAATGCCTTGCGGGTCTTCACCAAGCTCTCCCGATGGATGCGAGCCAACCGGATTGAAATAACGCAACAGCGTGATGCTCCAATCTGGATTAGCACGTTGAAAATCATGTAGACACTCTTCGACCATCAATTTACTACGCCCATAGGGGTTGGTCGCACTGGTCGGAAACAGTTCAGTGATTGGCACACTAGCAGGATCGCCATATACGGTCGCAGAAGAACTGAATATTAATGATCTTACCCCCATTTCACGCATCGCAGAAACGAGCACTAAAGTACCATTAACATTGTTATCGTAGTATTCAAGCGGCTTTTGTACTGATTCACCGACGGCCTTTAAACCAGCAAAATGAATCACCGATTCGATTGCATGTTCGGCCATGATACTCATTAACCGCGCTTTATCACGAATATCACCATGAATAAAAACGGGACGACAACCTGATATTTTCTCAATTCTATCCAATACCGAGGCTTTACTATTATATAAGTTATCAACAATAACTGGCGTCATGCCCGCTTGAATCATTTGGATACAAGTATGACTACCGATATAGCCCATTCCTCCGGTGACTAACACTTTCATACCTAGCTACCTTTGTTCGTTAATTTGTGCATCTTAGTTATCCGTTTGAGTCATCGATTCGATTGCAGCACGATTGACCACGTTCATAAACCTATTCTATCGTTAAGTTGTTTCAAAATACCAATAAAGAATCCAAGAAAAAAACTGTCATCGTGTTGATCTTATCCTATAAGATAATGATAAATGGACTTAAACAATGACTAATATTCAACGCCAGATAAGTAAGGGATAACCAATAAGGATCACCCTCTGTGAGTACAACACGAACGATCAAACTAAATTGTGATATGGGCCAAGGCTTTGGTGTATGGAGAATGGGGACAGACGAAGAAATTATGCCTCATATCGATATGGCTAACATCGCTTGTGGTTTCCATGCTGCTGATCCACATATCATTAGTAAAACCATTGACTTAGCACTACAAAACGACGTCATGATTGGTGCTCATCCTGGCTATCCTGATAAACAAGGCTTTGGTCAACGCTCCTTCGCCATGTCGGATGAAGAGATATGCGATATTGTGATTTATCAAGTTGGTGCGCTCAAGGCCTTGTGTGAGAGCAAAAATGCCGAGTTAAGCTATGTCAAACCCCATGGCGCGTTATACCGTGACATGATGAAGGATAAAAATATTTTCCGTTCAGTGGTTGATGCTGTCTCTTGTTTTAATCTTCCCCTGATGATCTTAGCCTCGCCGAATAACCAAGATTATCTCGATTTGGCGGATCGTTTTGATGTACCACTCTTATTTGAAGCTTTTGCCGATAGAACGTATCTGGCTAACGGGCAGTTAACGCCCGATACATCAGCAAATGGCAGATTACGCAATGAAGAGGCGATAGTAAACCAAGTCAAACAAATCACTCGTTATGGAAAAGTAACCAGTGCAGACGGTTTTATTTTGGCGATTGAAGCGGATACGTTATGCATCGATCCAAACCATCCTAGAGCGGTTGAGTTAATCAACCGCATTAGAGAACAGTGGTGTTAATACCTTGAGCTAACCACTTTAGCTAACGCTATCGGATAACCACGTTGTTCCGCTAATTGGATGGCTTTTTGCTCAATTTGTTGCTCACTAAAACTCAAGCATACTGGATGCTGCTGTTCAATGGATAATCCCGCATCAACGTCGGCTAATTGCCAAGTCGCAACGAGCTTTCTCGCAGCTTCCAAGGCCGATGAGCCTTTTACAACCTCAATGCGAGCATACTGGTTGGCCTCAAACGTAACATCTGCGGCTCGCAATGATGCATCTTCCCCAGGGATCTGCTGAGCACCGAATAACGGACTACCACCAATCTCTGCACAAGCAAATTCGGGTACAAATTGGCTCATGTGCTTAATCGCTCTCAAAGTCCGTTCACTTAGCGCCTGGTTTGACCAGCCTTGAGTGAGCTTCTGCTGCAGATAAGTAGGCAAACAAGGTTGTGAAGACTCCGGTGTTGAAGACACCAAACCATCATCAAACAACGTAATATCTTGCGTCATACCATGCAATTGGAAAACACCATCCGCATAAGGAGTGAGCTGAGCCATTCCTTGTGGTGTTCCTCTCGGGCCATGGAAAATCACCTCAGGCCACTCTTGATGACAACGCGGCCAATGAGTGACAAAGGCTGCTTTAAACTCAACCAGACGCTGACGAGGATGATGAGTTAAGTCATCAATTTTACCGGTTTCGTAACCGCAGGCATTAATTAAATAGTCACACTGTAACTGATGTGAATGGCCATCACGATCTTGGTAAGTCAACTGCCACTGCTGTTCAGCAAAATGAGTGTCAATCAGCGTTGCTTGAGTCAGTATCTGACAATTCGGTAACGCTTCTAAGGTTAAGTGTGCGCTGGCCGCTAATCGAAAGACGCTCCAACCATACTCTTGCACCGCAACAACCGGATATTTAAGCTGCGATAAATCCGTATGTTGAGCAAAAGGGATTAACCAATCGTCGAAACTAATGGGTACTTTCGGTTGAGATCTCAATGCCAGACGTTCAAGTTCATCTTGTTGATAAAGACGAAAATAGTCACTGGGCTCACCGAGTATTTTATTTTGCGAATCTTCGACGACAAGTTGCTGATAGGCAGAACGAATAACGTCTAACCTCGGTAATATTTCCTCTGCCGAACCAGGATCGCTGTGTGGAATAGCGATCACTGTTGGTCGCCGGTTTAAAGTGTGTGGATAAAGCCTTACGGTTTCTATCGATTGACGCAGTAATTCGATGCACTGCTGCTGAGAGATTTCTCGATATAAATTACCTCCCGCATGAAGATGACAAATCGGCGGTCCATTGACTAGACCAGCGCTCTTTTCCAACAAGGTCACCTTTAGGCTAAGTTCACTCAGATGCACCGCGGCGGTGGCACCGGCGACCCCTCCACCAATAATGGCAATACTCGGGGCCTGTATTTCTGGTTTAGTAAGTAACATTTCACTGCCGTTGGTCATTACGTTGCTGCCTATTCTAAAACGTGTAAAAGGTTATGAAAATCACATTTTTCACAAGGTCTTATCGATGTTATACCCAAATGGGTCTCACTCTCACCATAACAGACTCACCGATCATCGCTGAAAGCCATGCGTGATGAGAGCATCCCAAAATGCACACTGGATCACGGCGGTTTAATGTAACGTGGCACCGTTATCAACGATATAAAATTTATCAAAAAAGCCTTGACTAATTATCCGCTTATCTCCAACTGTCACTCACTGTGAATAACCAATTATCGGTAAGCTTGAGCGGCATTGGCTTAGCATGCTGATCGCTATCAATAGCCAAGGAAGTTATCCCAACATTTATCCACTGTTTTTGTGGATAAGTTATTTATTTACTCAAGATACCATCAACTAAACGCACGATTGATCGGAGTTAACAATCGCTGCAACAAGCTACTAACGACAAGAGCCAAGATAGCAAAAGTCATGACTGGTAAGGTTAACCACATGGAAAAATGTACGGTTGGGGATAAGTCAAATCCCCAATACATGATACTGCCGACTATCACATCAGCGCTGATTGCCGCCACCAGTCCAGCAATCAATGCCATCACGCCATATTCTGCCCATAAGGTTGATGTGACCCGACGACGACTCGCCCCTAATGTACGATAAAGCTGTATTTCTTGTTGACGTTGACTCAAACTTAACCGCAGTAAGGTAAAAATCAACAAGATACCCGCTAACATCCCGAGCGCAGCCAACACCGTAATCGACCAAACGATTTGCGTCAGTAACTGCTGAATTTTTTCGCCCATCGCTCGAATGTCCATTAAGCTTACTGTCGGGTGCTGGCGAGATAACTCACTGAGCAAGGATTGGTGATCAGACTCAATACGAAAACTCACCATCCAGCTACCTGATACGTTTTGCATCACATCAGGCGAAAATATAACGAAGAAATTCGGTTTCATTTCTCGCCATTCTACGTGACGAATCGTATTAACGACCGCACTAATAGTTTGACTACTGATCATAAAACTCAGTGTGTCACCCACTTCTATACCCAACTCTTGAGCTAAGGATTGTTCAATTGACACCGCCTGACTGGCCACCCATTGCCCCTCGACAATCGTGTTATAACTCGGTAATTCCTCACCCCAAGTAAAATTGAGCTCACGGCGCAGCGCGTTAGGGCCATCTCCATTGTCAATTCTTTCCTGAGCGACTTGACCATTAATATGGGTAAGTCGCCCACGAATAATCGGAAACGCCTCGGAGCGTTCAAGACCTGCCTCATCAAGGGCTTGCAAATAGGCTTGCTTTTCATAATCGGCAATATTAATTGCGAAAGCATTCGGTGCATCGGCAGGCAATACTTTTTGCCAATCCGCCAGTAAATCGGTGCGAACTAACCACATAACAGCCAATAACATTAGCGATAGTGATAAGGTACCAAACTGCAATCCCGTGGAAACACTTGAACGATTGATTCGACTTAATGCCAATCGCATCGCGGTATTGAGCGGCAGCCAGCCCAATACGCGAATAAAGAGCAGACTGATCACCGCTAAGACAAAAAACAGCCCAAGAATGCCAAATAAGATGATCCACACCAGTTGGTTTTGCCAGTAAACCACTGCCATAGGCACCAATGGTACGGCTATTAGCAGTGCATTCCATGAGTGACGGCGAGCCACTTTAACCGGCTGAATGACACTGGCAGCATTAACATTCAGGAGATAACCAAGAGGAATGCCTAATGCGGGCACGGCAATCAAAATACTCGACAGTAACGCAATAACGGCCGGTTGAAAACCATAGGTAGGTAAAGGGTTGGGTAATAAATCAACCAAAGGTATTCTGAGTAAAAATTCCAATCCAACGCCAATTAGGATGCCACCTAATGCAGCAAAAAGTAGCAGCAGTGCAATTTGAATAGTTAACCAACGCACGATCCATTTTTTGCTCGCGCCAAGGCTTTTTAGCATGGCAATCGTACGCTGCCGCGTCGACACATAATGCTGACAGGTTAATACCAACGTCGTCGCCGCCATCATGATCACAATCGCGACCGTTAACGACAGATATTGCTGAGTACGTTCAAAAACTTCATTACTCTGATTAGTCGTTTCTTGATCTCGCCACTCGTCACTCGGTCCGAGTTCCAGTGATGATTTTAATGACTCGATCTGATGATCCGTACCAAGAATGAATAACCGATATTGCACACGACTCCCTAACTGAAGTGCTCCGGTTTTCTCTACATCCGCTTGATGAATATAAACCACCGGCATTTGTTGAAAAGGATTGAAACTAAGACCAGGCTCGTCAACGACTCGTCCACTAACCAGAAAATCAGCGTCCCCCAAAGTAACCGTATCACCTATCTCTACATTAAGTTGAGCAAACACACGATCGTCTAACCACAACTGGTTAGCTTGTACACGATGAGACAGGTCAACACCGTCACTTAAGGTCATTTTGCCAAGCAGCGGATATGCTGAGTCCACCGCACGAACTCCGACCAATTGCATTCCGTGCTCACTAAATGCCATCGTCGCAAAACGGGTCATTTGCGAAGTGCTCAACGACTTCTGCTCAGTAAGCGTTAATAAAGAGTCTGGTATCGGATGAGCAGAAACATACACACTATCCGCGGTAAGTGCGTCTTTACCCTGTTTAACGACCACTTGCTCCATGCGCTCAGCTAACGCACTGAGTGCAAACACACAGGCGATAATCAAGGTTAACGCCAGCGAAATAGGCCACAGTTGACCATGACGAATTTCACTCAAACTCCAACGTAAAAATCGCTGATTCAAAGCCGATGATTGGGTTAGTTTCACACTCGCTCCTCCAACTTGCCTGCTTGCATATAAAAGCGGCGCTGACAACGAGCAGCCAGTTTAGGATCATGAGTCACCAGTACTAACGTGGTGCCATGCTGTTGATTAAGCTCAAATAGCAGATCAATCACTTTACTGGCCGTTTCTTGATCTAAGTTGCCCGTTGGTTCGTCAGCAAACAGTACTTGCGGTTCAACCATAAATGCACGAGCAAGGGCCACGCGCTGCTGCTCACCACCAGACAATTGATTAGGCGAATGATGTAGGCGATGGGCGAGACCAACCGAGGTCAATAACGCCTCAGCTCGCGCTCGATTTTCAGGTTCACCTTTTAAGAGACAAGGTAGAGTGACATTATCGAGCGCCGATAAGCTTGGGATCAGTAAAAAACTCTGAAATACAAACCCAATCGATTGACTGCGGATCGCCGCTCTTGCTTCATCGTCCAGCGAAGAAAGCCCCTGCCCCAGCAGATATACTTCACCTTGTGTTGGCGTATCTAAGCCTGCTAATAACGTCATTAACGTTGATTTACCCGCACCAGAGCTGCCGACAATCGCTACGCTTTCACCAGCACCAATGGTAAGATTAATATCATGAAGAATGGTTAAGGTCTCCTGTTCAGTAGAGACAACTTTTGACACTGACTGGACTGAAATCACAGATGGTACTGAGCTAACGGAGCTTTGCATGGCGAAACGACTTCCTTTGTTATTTTTAGGGTTTATTTTTTCTAGCGTGATGCTATTTACAACGACTGCACGTAGTCAAACCTTGTTGATTTTGGGTGACAGCTTAAGCGCAGGCTATCAAATGCCGATTGAGCAAGCATGGCCAACCTTACTTGAAAGCCAATTAGCATTACACCAAGATATCACGGTTATTAACGGCAGTATTTCCGGAGATACTACTGGTAATGGACTGGCAAGGCTCCCTTCTCTGCTTGAGCAGCATCAACCTCAAACGGTACTGATTACCCTTGGCGCGAATGATGGCTTACGTGGTTTTCCCCCTCAAGTGGTGGAAAATAATCTGCGCACAATGATCGAACAAATTAAGCAAGCCAATGCACAGTCTGTGTTAATGCAAATTAAAACGCCGCCCAACTATGGTAAACGTTACAGTGACTCATTCGCGGACGTCTACCCTCGCTTAGCCAAAGAGTTTGATCTACCCCTGATCGATTTTTTCCTTGAACAAGTGATCATCAATCCCGAGTGGATGATGAGCGATGGGTTACATCCAAACTCAGCCGCTCAACCTTGGATCGCTCAATTTATGGCCCAGAAGCTCACACCGTTATTGTAACCAATGACACAGTGCCCGTTCATCGGCTTGTTACGCTAGCAATGGTCAATTGCCTAAAACTGTCTGATTTAATGGTTCAGCTCAATAAACTTTACCATGCTTTACGTTATTTTATTGGTTCATCCACTGCACACAGGTCATCTTTATGCGCATTGAGCCACTCATTCAGGGCATGGTTGCTCGCTCTGCTCATCCTTATGGATGCCAGCAAGCCGTCCTTCAACAAATTAACTACGTAAAATCCGCGCCATCGATCAATCAAGGTCCTAAGCGGGTGTTGATCTTAGGCGCTTCATCCGGCTTTGGACTCGCGGCTCGAATCGCCTTAACCTTTGGTGGCGCAGACGCCGATACCATCGGCGTTTCATTAGAGCGTGGCCCATCGAGTAAAGGCGTTGGCAGCGCGGGGTTTTATAATAACCATTTCTTTAAACAGTACGCGGAACAAGCGGGACGAGTCGCGATAAATATTACTGGTGACGTTTTTTCACAACACATCAAAGAACAAGTGATTGAAGCGATTGAAACCTATTTTGAAGGTGAAGTCGATTTAGTCATTTATAGCATTGCCAGTGGTATGCGCCGCAAAGGCGATAGCGAAGAATTCTGGCACTCAGTGATCAAGCCGATTGGTGAGAGTGTCACTGGCGCGACGGTCTCTCTGGAAGATGATCAGTGGTTAGACACCACCTTACCGCCTGCTTCAGAGCAAGAGATTGCAGACACGTTAAAAGTGATGGGTGGCGAAGATTGGGAAAACTGGATCGACACATTGATTAACCATGATTCTTTAGCACAAGGATGTAAAACCCTTGCTTTCTCTTACGTGGGTTCAGAACTGACGCATCCCATCTATCTTGATGGCACATTAGGCCGAGCAAAAGTCGACCTGCACCAAACCAGCCATGCCTTAAACTTGAAACTCGCTAATTACGATGGCAACGCTTACGCGACTGTTTGTAAGGCATTAGTGACAAAAGCAAGTGTGTTTATCCCCGCGTTTACCCCCTATATACTCGCCTTGTATCGCGTAATGAAACAAAAAGGCACCCACGAAGGGTGCATTGAGCAAATGCAACGTTTATTCAGCGAGAAACTTTATACCGGTCAGCCTGTACCTGTCGATGGGGAGCGTTTACTAAGAATTGATGAATGGGAATTGGCCCCTGATACCCAAGCACAAGTTTGCGATCTGGTGCGTCAAATGAATGCCAGTAATTTTGCTGAATTAGGCGATTATCAAGGCTTCAAGCAAGAATTCCTGCGTTTAAATGGTTTTGATTTTCCAGAGATAGATTACCAACAAGACGTCGACCTTTCGCCTTTTATGAACCATTCTTAGTCATCATTAATGCGCTCTTCAGTCAATAGCCTTCTTCTCCCCATGATGTATGCATGGTCTTACACTTGGGGGCGATGGCCTGACAGCCGTGAAGCATAGGAGCAAAAAGAGCAAAGGCAGTGAGAACTCCGTATGATTGCTTTACTCTGTCTATAGCGGTCCCTATAATCGCGCCTTTGTCATTCTCAATAAGTGATACTCGAGATGGATCTATTAATTGCAAACCTGAAAAAACTCGAAAAACAGAACTACCGTGCCTATCAAAAAATAAAAGGCCAGTATGATTTTGGTGATTTTACCCTGTCTATCGACCATGTTCAGTCTGATCCTTACGCATCAGCCTCTCGTTTACGGGCACAACGTGCTTGGTCACTGACCGGATTAGAATGGTTAAAAGACTGCTCAGCCACTTACCAGCAAGCCGCACGTGATTTCATCGCCCGCCGTTTTGCTGAACTAGCCAAGCAAGAAAACAGCTTATCTATCTCATTGACTGGACAAACGGTGCTGGATAGCACGTCCGTTCTGTTTAATCAGCAAGGTATTGAGCTGCGTTTTCGAATCAATTTACCAGCAGAAGGTCGTGATATTCTGGCCAAAAAAGCCATTAATATTTTGACGTTTCATCTACCTAAATTTATCCGTCGAGCAACTTTAGAGCGTGAACTCGATAAGGCGGCCTTAATTACTCATTGCCAAGTGGTTGAAGATCAACAAGCTCTGCGTGATCAATTATCGGCCAATGGGTTGGTTGCTTTTGTTGCTAATGGCAGTATTTTGCCTCGTATCGCAGGTAACTGCGATCTACCAATGAAAGAAGCCGTGCCTTTTCAAGCACCAAAAACGCTACAGGTGACACTCATAACGCCAAACCAAGGCCCGATCACTGGCATGGGAATTCCTAAAGGCATTACCTTAATCGTCGGTGGTGGTTTTCATGGTAAATCAACCTTATTAACCGCGTTAGAGCGTTCAATTTATAATCATATTCCCGGTGATGGTCGAGAAGGTATTGTCACTGATCCGCAAGCAATGAAAATTCGTGCGGAAGAAGGACGCTGTGTTCATAACTTAAACTTATCCAACTACATCAATCATCTACCTATGGGTAAAAACACCCATGATTTTAGTACCCAAGATGCTTCAGGCTCGACCTCACAAGCCGCTTGGTTACAAGAGTCGATTGAAGCAGGCGCTAGCACACTGCTGATTGATGAAGATACTTCAGCAACCAACTTTATGATCCGCGATGAAAGAATGCAGGCTTTAGTCGCAAAAGGCGATGAGCCCATCACGCCATTAGTTGATAGAATTGGTCAATTAAGAGATGAACTCGGTATTTCAACCTTGATCGTAATGGGTGGGTCAGGCGACTATTTAGATATCGCAGATACCGTAATTCAAATGCATGATTATCAAGCGATCGATGTTACTGCGAAAGCACAACAAGTGATCCAACAGCATCCCACTTTACGTCGCAATGAGTGTGAAACGCCATTAACCGCTTTCCCCCCCCGCTCATTAAACCGTAGCGCTTTACAAAAAATATTAGCAGAGGGTAAATTTAGAGTCTCAGCAAAAGGCACTGGTTCACTACGCTTTGGTAAAGAATTTGCTGATATCTCGGCACTGGAACAGTTAGAGTCCTCTGCAGAGATTAACGCTATCGGCTGGCTTTGTTTTCAACTTGCCCAGCAGCCTGGTTGGGCAACTCATCCGGCACGAGAGCTGGAGGGATTATTAGAAGGTGAATGGTATAGCAGGATGCCCAATCAAGGCGATTTGGCGAAACCACGTATTTTAGATGCGATGGCCACCTTAAATCGTCTGCGTAAAGCGCAATTTAAAATAACCGAATAATCCACGCCGCTTAACGATGGTCATGTTTAATCTCCCCAACACACCACGATAACAAACCGTTTCTGTGAGTTGGGGAGATTATATAACGACGATAAATGCTCAATCTTATCTAGGGTCTGTTTATCTTTCGCGGTTAAATTTTGTTCGAGATAAACAGACCCTAATGATCATGCCTCAAAACATTCCAAGCAGCGCACAAGATTCGAAATTGAGTAGCATTACCATTATCTCGATCCGGGTGCCAACGTAACGCTAATCGACGCCAGGTCTTACGAATTTCAAAAGAAGAGGCATCAGCGGGCAATTCAAATAATCGTAAAGCTTGAGAACGATCGAGGGTTTTAATATCGTCCCCTCCAACAAAACGCTGATAACGGGTCCAAAATTCATTCAGTAACCGCTTCACTTCTCCTTCACTGACTTCATAGTGCTCCCAACGCGAGTAATAATCACGCAGCGGATCATCAGGGTCTATGGCATATTGCGAATGACTAAATACTGGCAATAACGCAATGTCCATCGCCTCAACTTGTAACCAGTTTTTCGGATACAACATCTCTTGTAACTGGTATAACGCATTCATGATCAGAAAGTTTCGCTTAAAAAGATCTTTATCAGCAGCACTATCAAGAACAGGAATTAAGCCCTGCTCGCTAAGATGAGCTGCTAAGGTATGTACCTTCCAACCAGAAGATTGCCGTTTCAAAACTTCTAGAATGGGCCACAACAAGGGGTTTTCCATGTAAGTTTGAAAGGTGGTACTCAAAGCCTGTGAATTTGCCATACTCTACTCACGCTACGTTGTCTCATTCCCATTCAAAGCTAAAGCTAGGCATTTGTCGAGCTTCCCTCCGCAGCTTAGTGTCAGTTTTTGAACTGGTCTGCGCTTCTCATGTAATTGTCGAATGTAAATCCTCATTTAGCCACTACTCCAACTGACGAAAATGGAACAAAAAGCCCTCGCAATGGATCTGTATCACAAATAAAACAGAAAACATGAAATCACTCTCAAAAATGAATCAAAGCTATCTTTATTTAATCAGTATCGTCACAAAGCCGATTATGCTTACTGCACTATTCTTAACCAATCGTGCCTAGAGAGCGGAAAGTTGTTGATAATAAACACCGCCATTCTTGCTGTAGCACCAAATAACATGAATAGATTATCTAATAAAAGTAACCCCCGATATCACTTGGAATGGTCAAAATAATTTCAAGAATGGAGCGAATAGCGACGTTTTTTGCGGCTTCAAATCAGAGGGGAAAATGAGACATTATTTTTAATGCTGCTGAGTAATAATGATGACAACAAGAATCCCCAATATTGATATTGACGCTTGCCCATTATGTCAACATGACGAGTTTTTTATCTCTCAAAACGGCGAGAAGTTTTTTTGCGCACAGTGCGGTTTCCATACCCATCAGTTACAACAGATCCAACAACAAGTCTTATTAAGTAAACCAGCCGTCACACTGGCAGCAACTTATCTTCCTCATCAATTGCACCCCTTAACCCAAACCCAGCATTGACGGGTAAACCATCGTGTTGACTGCTCAGCGCTTAATCAGTGTCTGAGCTTGTGCACTATTGGTTGATGTATCGCCAAGATATTCAACCAATTGTTGCAAATGATGCAGAGTAATCACATCAGGATGCAACACAGGATGAGAAAATAGAGGTGAACATAGTTGAAACGTCATAACTCCTGCGCTGATCCCCGCCTCAACCCCTTTCGGTGTATCATCTACATACACGCAATCTGCTAATGAAAACCCCATACTCATGGCACAATAACGCACCAAATCGGGTTCAGGTTTCCAGCTATTTGCCTCAAAGGCCGAATAAATACGCCCACCCGTGAAATAGCTCTCTAAACCCGCCAGTCTTAATTCAGCAGCCATCTTGTCGTGTGGTGCATTTGACGCTACACAGTACTCAATATTATAGCGTTTAAGTTGCTCTAATAAATCAATCGCGCCTGGCATAGGTTTCAACTCTGCATGGAACAGCGCAGTAAGCTCTTGTCGATAACGAAGCTCTAGTCGATCAATATCCGCATTGATACCTGCAAATTTACTGGTATTAATCAGAATATCGGCAATTTTTCCACCAGAAAAATGCTGTAACACATTCTCGAGCGTTAATGAGACACCCAGTTCGTTAAATACTCGAACCAGCGCGATACAGCTCAAACGCTCGCTATCGATCAACGTTCCTTCACAATCAAAAATCACGCAGCGAATAGTACGGTTTTTCATGGCTGTCCTTATTATGCTTTGTGATGGCTAACTGCCGTTAAGAAATCCCAATGCGGCTTAACCTTATCACTCATTCATCTGTCATCTATGGCCTTCATCATCAACACGACTTCTGGGCAAAGAGACAAGCCCCAGAGTAGTGTATACCGCTGAGACAACGCTCGAATGATGCAGTTAACAAAACAAGGGGAAATACAGACAATAATCCCGTATCTTCAAGCAACATCACGATTCTCTTCTATAAAAACCTAGTGACGATGACTCAAATACTCAGAAAAAATGTTATGGCTGGGAATATTCGATATAGATTGAACCTGAAAGCGAATGATCTTGCTGATACTTAGCCACAACAGCAGAGACAAACTCATCACTAGAAGTAAAGATCGGGTTATGTTGCATCACTACATCGGAGATAAGCAGTGATGAGCCATCACTGGTCACAATAGCAGCAGCTATCGGTTGAGTATCTGCAAACCCCAAATATAAGCTGCAAGGTGGCGAATAAATGATTTGCGTAAAAAACTCGACGAGTAAAGCTTGTTGCTCCGGTTGCTGACAACGAGTGGCTTGTAATAACGCAAACACGATGGTTAAGCGATGAAAATCCACTAAATAAATAGCAGCTAAATGATTCTCAGACACTTGACGCTGCGCCGTAAAGATTTCATTCGGTAAGGCTTGGTTTAAGGTTTGATAAACAGCGAGACCTTGCAAACTCTCTGGTGTGGGGAACTGTACATCAACCTGGTCATACAACCATTGATTCTTTGCATCAATCAGTGATTGCATAGCGTTAGGTGAAGATAAATGGGTCATAGGAATTTCTTCTTCTCTGGCGAGCCATTTTGCTAAAAATACTTACCCATCTGGAGTAAAGAGGCAAAATTAAGGTCGCTTCTCAATATTTTGCCTATCATAGCACAGTTCTCCACGCGCTTTTGTCTTGCTTACTGTTATTATCACACTCTGTTTTAGCAAGGACTTTAAGTATGTTTAAAAAATTAACCATCCTAGCCATCAGCACCGTATTGTTATCTGGCTGTGATCGCTCTGCCGTCGGCGATGTGAGTTTAGGACTATTTACCATGAAAGACATTAAACTCCACCATTTAACTGACCCTATCGTTACGGGGGTCACTTGCCATATTGCCAGTATTGAAGCGGATTTAAGCTTAGCTGATCCTTCTGATTCTTCGATATCTTGCCGCCAAACGGGTGAGATCACTGCTGAGATGATCGCGAATATCGATAAATCTAAATCTGGCGAAGTCGTGTTTAAAAAATCGAAGAGTATTTTCTTTAAGAGCATGAAAATCAGACGTATTTATGATCCGCAAACGCAAACCTTAATGTATGTTTCTTATTCCACCAAAGAAACCTCTGGCAGTTTTAAGCACAGCCTATCAACTGTTCCGTTATGGGGTACGGCGGCTTATCACCCTCTAACGACACAGACTGCACCTTAACCATGGAACACGTCGCGAGCGTTTTATCGTCCATAAGAGCAACCATCGTGCAGATGATTGCTCTTTCGCTTCTTATTGGCATTCGTAATAATGCAAATATTATAAATTGTTTCATTTTTTTGTGATAATATCCGCGAAACTTTTCCTCACCAATGACTCTGGACATGAAGTTTCCCGGACAACGCAAATCGAAACACTACTTCCCTACTCACGCCCGTGATCCGCTTGTAAACCAAATACAACAAACGCCTAAACTCCGCCATCCAACAGTGGTTGGTGTTGGCCAAACGATTGTTGATATTGAAGCCAGAGTAGATGATGTTTTTTTAGCGAAATACCAATTAAGTAAAGGCCATTCACTTGTCTTAGAAGAGCGCCAAGCCGACGCCCTTTATGAAGAGCTCGTCGAGCGTAAACTGATCACCCATTTATACCCGGGAGATACTATTGGTAATACACTGCACAATTATTCTGTGCTCGCTGATAGCAAATCTGTCTTATTGGGTGTGATGTCTAAAAATATCGAAGTGAGCTCTTACGCCTATCGATATTTATGTCAAACCTCTTCACGCATGAACCTAAACCATCTACAAACCGTAGATGGTCCAATAGGGCGTTGCTATACCTTGATCTCTGAAGATGGTGAACGAACGTTTGCGATTAATGAAGGGCAAATGAATCAGCTTCGCCCTGAAAGTATCCCTGAAGAAGTGTTTGCTCGCGCCTCGGCTTTAGTTGTCTCGTCATATCTCATGCGCGGCAAAGCTGATGATCCGATGCCACAAGCCGTGCAACGTGCCATTGAACTAGCAAAAGCGCATCATGTCCCTGTTGTTTTAACTCTAGGGACGAAATATGTCATCGAAGGTAATCAAACTTGGTGGCAAGAGTATCTTAAGCAACATGTCACCGTCTTAGCGATGAATGAAGAAGAAGGGGAAGCCTTAACCGGAGAGAAAGATCCGCTCTTAGCTGCCAATAAAGCGTTAGATTGGGTAGATTTAGTGTTGTGTACTGCCGGTCCGGTTGGATTATACATGGCAGGTTATGTCGATGACTCAGCAAAACGCGATACTGAACTACCATTGCTGCCCGGTAATATTCCTGAGTTTAACCGCTATGAATTTAGCCGTGCGATGCGTAAAGAAGATTGTCAACAACCAGTAAAAGTATACTCGCATATTGGCCCCTATTTAGGCGGACCGTTAGAAATCAAAAATACTAATGGTGCCGGCGATGGTGCGCTGTCCGCTTTACTGCATGATATGGCCGCTAACCGCTATCATCAAAATAATGTGCCTAACTCAGCAAAACATGCGTTGCCTTATTTGACTTATTCATCACTTTCACAGATTTGTCGGTATGCCAACCGAGTCAGCTATGAAGTATTAACGCAGCACTCACCTCGCCTATCCCGCTCACTGCCCGAGCGTGAAGACAGCTTAGAAGAAGCGTATTGGGATCGTTAATCTCTCTCATACAGCGTCGTCGCTAATAAAAAATCACCGATGATAGAAGAGACATCATCATTTTTGACCACAGTTGGGATTAACCTAGCTGTGGTCAATTTCATCTAACCGACTCATCATACATTACTTTGTACTCAAGAAGACGCATCGAGATTTCCTTAATTATCACAAATTTGACTTATAACTGACTGATAATACACATTGTTAATTGAGCGCTACTGAGCGACACGTTATAGTAGGTTACGGATAACAATTAAGATCAGGTGTACTGGCATGTTGTTGACAGAAGAAAACACTATCGAACCAACCCATTCACTTCTCAGTCGTCACCAACAGCGTTTGATTCATATCTTTGATATCTTTAGTGAAGGTATTTTCCATATGGACCAGCAGGGAACCATGACTTTTTATAATCCGAGTTTTTATCAGCAATTTGGTTTTTTTTCAGCCACCATTGCTTTAGAAGATTGGATGGCGTTGGTTCACCCACTCGATAGGATGGCACTAGAACAAAGAGTCGATGGTCATCTTAATCAGGAAAGTCGAGTCACTTCTGAATATCGCGCAAGAACCGTTGATGGTCGTTATATCTGGTTACTGGGTACTGCGGTAACTAAAGTCGAAAACGGTGAAATGTTTATGGTCGGCAGTCACCGAGACATTTCTGAACAAAAAAAGATGACGTCTTTTCTGCAACAAGCGGCATTTTATGATGTCGTTTCCGGGATGCCGAACACCACCAAGCTATTACGAGACATCGATGATGCCAAACGTGCTGCATCGCCAGCCACACTGATGTATATTCAAATTGAAGACATTAAATCCTACCTAAATCAGTACAGTGCTGAAGTCATTCAACATATTCTTCATCATATGCACAATGCTTTAAGTAATCTGATTCATCACCACTCGACACTGTATCGCGTACGTTCCGACGATTTTGCAATTTTATTACGCGAACCTGTGTCAGACCAAGATTTACCTCTATTGTGTCAATCGATTCTTGAGCGTTACTCTCACTCTGCTCAAGAGCAAGGTCACCTATTGGGTGATCGAATGAACATTGGTGTTTTACCGCATTTTTCAGATCAACTCAGCGCGGTACAAATTCTCAATATTGCGGCACAAACCTGTCAGTATGCGGGAGAAAAAAGTCGCTCAAGAATCGAGATTTACGCAGGAAAAACTCAGCATACGGTGGATCGCTACTTTTTTATTGAACGCGGTTTAAAAGAAGCCTTATGTCATCACTCTTTATCGGTTAAATTTCAACCCATTATTCATGCGCAAACTGGTAAAGTCGCCAGTTTCGAAGCTTTAGTTCGTTGGCGATCGTCCGAGTTTGGTGAGATTTATCCAGATGAATTTATCCCTGTAGCAGAAAAAAAGGGGCTGATCACTGAGTTAGGTTATCAAGTCTTTGAAAAAGCTTGTCAGTTTATTCATCGTTACCACTTTCAACATGGCTCAAGTACGCGAGTAAACGTCAATGTGTCTGTTTTGCAACTGCTTAACAGCAATTTCCCTGCCAATATAAAAATGATGGCCGATGCGGCGGGGGTCTGCCCTTCATCCATCGTACTTGAGCTGACCGAAACCGTGATATTGGACGGCAACCGACATGCTTTAAATCAACTGAATACACTCAGTAAGATGGGTTTTCAACTTTCACTGGATGATTTTGGCGCTGGCTTAAGTTCCATTTATAGCTTCTTCGATTTGCCCCTAAATCAAATCAAAATTGATCGAACAATGGCTTTGAAAACACTGACTAATACCGCCTCTGAAGAGTATTTACGATTTATTGTTCAGCTATGCCGCTCAAGAGGCATGGATATTGTGATTGAAGGGATAGAAAACAGCGCCATGCAGCAAAAGTTTTGCCAAATGGGGGTCAACTATCTACAAGGTTACTGGTTCTCTAAACCCCTTTCTTTAGCTACCGCCAGCCGCTATACCCTACTCAACTAAACGTATCACTTCCTCGTTTGCTGATAACGCGCGTATCCTAAAAGCAAGAGTAGGGCGCTGAACCAGCCATCAATCCCCCCACCTCCCGAAGCGTTCGGTGATGCAATACTTCCGGAGTCTGCAGCAATGGGCGCAGGTGAAACCGATGAACTACCGCTCCCCGCTAAAAACGCTAAACGCGCCTCTTCTGTAACAAGATAGTTAGCCGTCAGCTGTCCATTTAGTACTTGATCTATCCATTCACGGTAACCATAAATCTCCGTAAATACTGAGGTAACCTGTGATTGTGGAAAACCTACGCCACATTCCGCGGGACCAAAGCTTGTGATGCCCACTTGCACCAAATGACCGGCATTATTCCAGTAGATAGGACCTCCCGAATCCCCTTGACAAGTTCCATTAGCAAGACGGCTATCCGGATTAATGCCGTCCCCTTTAAAGCAGAGGTGATGGGGATTTAACGCTAACGCGAATGGCGTAACATCTAACTGACAACGAGCATTAGACACATACTGCATAGTGGTAAACAGTAATCGGTCATCTTCATCAAATCCTGATCGCGTATTACCGTGACCTACCGCTTCAAAAATACTGTCATTATCGTCATCATCATTGCCATTAAATCCAAGTCGATAAGCTTGGCTCGTCGGTCGATTAACAAACCCTTGCCCATTTAGCCCTCGTTCTAAACGGATGATCGCGATATCGTTCGCCCATAATGAGTTAACGGAATCGTCGTAATTGGGATGATAGAAAAACGCTTCACCACGTACTGTGGTGATATTACCGTTAGGAAAATCCGATTCATTATCGACTTGGGTCGCAACGGTAAATAGTAGCCACGGAATATCTAACGATCCTCTTCCGTCAAACAAACAATGAGCAGCGGTCAAGACGTGTCGATCGTCAAGTAAGGTCCCACCACAAAAACTCGCCGCACTGTAGCGGCGATCATATTCAATACGATCATAAAATAAGCTAACGAATGAAGGATAAGTGGTAATCGTCGTCGGTTTACCATTGACGATACGTGGTGTCAGCTCAGCAAAAACCATTGAACTCATCAATAGCATGAGGCATAAAATAACCATCTGACTGGGTTTCTTTATCATAAACACCTCATGTATCTAGCGAAGTAAGATAATTAAAGTGTAGTTCTAGATAACGGAATCAACCCAAAAAAACTTGATGCAGCAAGTGAATAGTAGGTCCATCAACCTAAATAAACAGAGGTCCATAATAGGATTAGAATCGGCGAACTGATCCAACCGAATTAGCGATGCAAATTGTAAGAAGGAAAGAGAAAAGAAAACTATTAGGCTAGTGGTCTTTGGCAAATAATTACCGAGTGAGTCATTGAAAAATTAAGGCACTTGAGCGAAGAGAAAAAGAATAAAGCAGCATGGTTGCGCTGCTCTATTCTTAACATTAACCGAGAAAAGATAAGTGAAAAGTTCGCTATCCTCGGTAATAACGTTGGGGCACAAACGGCATCTTCTCAACCGTCATCGGCAGCATTTTACCACGGACTTCAGCAAACAACTCATGACCAATCACCGCTAGATCCGCTCGAACATACCCCATTGAAATGGGTTGCGCGGCTGTCGGGCCAACGGTGCCACTAGTCACGATACCGACTTTATTACCTTCAGCATCAAACAACTCTGTGCCTTCTCGAACAGGCGCTTTAGTTTGCCCCACTAACCCTATACGCTTACGAGCAACCTGTTTGCTCTCTATCTGTTTTAGAATAATTTCAGCGCCGGGAAACCCTCCAGCCCGTTCGCCGCCGATACGCCGCACAGGTTGTATCGCCCATAATAGACTGGCTTCTACTGGCGTAGTGGTTTCATCCAAATCATGTCCATATAAACACAGACCACACTCCAAACGTAGCGAATCACGAGCACCAAGACCTATCCACTCGACGTCGGGATGCTCCGCTAATGCTTGTGCAAACACGACGGCTTGATCAGCCGGAACAGAAATTTCAAAGCCATCTTCTCCTGTGTAACCACTGCGACTGACAATGCATTCAATACCGTTGATCGATAAATTCTGAATATCCATAAAGCGCATCTGCTCAACAGCGGGTTGCCACTGAGCTAATATCATCGCCGCTTTCGGCCCTTGCAAGGCGAGCAACGCCCTATCTTCTAACACCTCTAATTCGACACCAGCAGGTAAATGCGCGGTTAAATGGGCAATATCCTGCGCTTTACAGGCCGCATTAACCACAAGGAAAAGATGATCACCTAAGTTAGCAACCATTAAATCATCTAAAATACCGCCTTGTGGGTTGGTAAAAATCGCATAGCGCTGCTTGCCAACGGGTAAATCAATGACATCAACCGGAACTAAACGCTCTAAAGCCGCCGCCGCATCCACACCATGTAAACGCAATTGCCCCATGTGTGAAACATCAAACAATCCAGCCGCTTGACGAGTATGTAAATGCTCTTTTTTTACACCTAGAGGGTATTGAACGGGCATATCATACCCAGCAAAAGGCACCATTTTTGCGTCTAGTTCAACGTGTACAGCATGCAAAGGGGTAGTCAGTAGCGAATTTGAGTGGGGTTGTTGATTCATTGTTTTCTCCATGTGGCGAATTGCCTATCAAGCCTGTTGATCGAGCGGTATCCAGAAAGTCTTCATCACGCTCCAGTGCTTAGCTTAAGTTTCCAATAATAAACAAGAAAAACAAGCATGCGCTTATTTTGATTATCGAACAAGTTTCATGCTCTGCATACTGCAATAATTAACACTTAGATCACAAACTGTTCATCGTCGCTTTCAACAAAATGACTGCTACGAATCGAACCGCTACTTTGCCGTAACCCACAAAATCAGAGCATCTTGCTCACTGACGGAAACTAACATATGCCCCATCGTCGCATCATAATAGACACTATCGCCCTCGCTAAGGGGCACCGGCTCATAAAACTCACTGTAAAACAGTACCTCACCGCTCAAAATCAGCAGAAATTCTTCACCGTCGTGCCTTACCCAATCTGGATAATCGCTAAAATCTCGAGCGCGGATGGTACTTTTGAACGGCATCATTTTTTTATTGGTCAACTGTGTTGCCAATAGCTCATGTTCATAAGTAGGCGTTGGATGTGGTTTCCCTAGTCCGCTACGGGTAATATCTCGACGGCCAGTAGCGATAATTTTCTTAGGTGGATCAAAAAGTTGTGGCATATCAATTTGCAAACCGTGGGCAAGCTTTTGCATGGCTTGAAAAGTCGGAGAAATCTGCTCATTCTCTATTTTACTCAATGTCGAGCGAGCCAGCCCCGTTCTCTGACTCGCCTCTTCTAGGGTGATGCCTAAATTCGCCCTCACTTGCTTGATGCGTGGCCCTAATTTAAGCGGCTCAATATTTTCTGCACGCTCTTCTTTAGCTAATGTCATGGATGGATACTCATCATGAATGGGCTCGGTCATGCTTTTTATCCTATGGTGTTATGCTGTCAAGAGCATTCATTGTGCATCAAGCTCTATGCATAAAAAAGAGCCACACGCGCGTAAAGCGTGCTTTAAGTAACAAAAATAGCACGCTTGTTTCCTATAGGAAATTTTTCATTGATTGTTGATTTAGCAAGGGGTATGTTACCAACATGTTAGTTAAGCAATCGTTTGGTTCAATGACGCTTAATAGCCTCAAAAAGAGCAGATTGGCTCAATTCAGTGAGCAAGCACACAAAAGTTCTTTTTGAACTATTGCACACTCGCTCGGCGAGCGTTCGCTACCAATTTGGAGAAAAAATAATGGATAAAACACTGAAGTTTACTGATAGCCATGAATGGGTGCGTGATAACGGAGATGGTACCGTCACGATTGGAATTTCAGAGCATGCTCAAGCGATGCTCGGTGATGTGGTGTTTGTCGAGCTACCTGAACTCGAAAGTGAATATGATGCGGGAGATAATTTTTCCTTGGTGGAATCCGTCAAAGCAGCTTCTGATATTTACGCTCCGGTATCGGGCATAGTTATCGAAGTAAACGAAGATCTCGCCGAGCGTCCTGAACTTATCAATGAAGAACCTTATGAATCAGGCTGGATTGTTAAAATTAAAATGTCCGATGCCTCTGAACTCGATGATCTTAAAGACGCAGACGAATATCTCACTTTGATTGAAGAAGACTAGTTGTTCCAAGAAGCTGCCGCACAATAGGTCGAAGCCTCTTACTATGGTAGAAGCCAAGGCAGCTTTTTCAGCATCATCGTTATTCACTATAACCCGTCGATACCGATTATCTGTCAACGCTTATTTATATGATCGGCGTTGTTGAAGATGATGGTCAGCCACGCGACAGCTCTATCTATAGGTAAGGGAAAATGACCGAGTTACTGCACCGCCTAAGCACACAAAATGAATTTATTGCACGCCATAATGGACCACGCGTCGATGATCAACAGACTATGTTAGCGACTATTCAGGCTGAAAGTCTTGATGCGCTGATTAAGGAAACCGTCCCCGCTAACATTCGTTTAGAGGCCCCCCTTGATATTGGCGAGCCGCAAAGTGAAACCAATATGCTCGCGATGCTGAAAACCTTTGCTCAACAAAATCAAATTAAACGTACTTTTATTGGTCAAGGTTACTACAACACCTTTACTCCTAATGTCATTTTGCGCAATGTGTTTGAAAACCCAGGGTGGTACACCGCTTATACTCCATATCAGCCTGAAATCTCCCAAGGTCGCTTAGAATCGCTGCTTAACTATCAACAAATGGTCATCGACTTAACTGGCATGGAGATAGCAAACGCTTCATTATTGGATGAAGCAACCGCCGCCGCAGAAGCCATGGCACTGTGTCATCGTGCTGGCAAAAGCAAAAGTAACGTCTTTTTTGTCGCGGACGATGTCCATCCACAGACTATTGAAGTGATCAAAACCCGAGCCGGATTTCTGGGCTTTGATGTCAAGGTGGCTCCCATCGAAAGCTTAGCGCAGCACGATGTGTTTGGTGCCTTACTGCAATACCCAAATACTCGCGGAGAAGTACGTGATTTAACCAATATCATCGAGCAAGCGCATGAGAATAAAACGCTGGTTACGGTGGCCACTGATTTACTGGCCAGTGTACTGCTTAAACCGGCCGGAGAGATGGGGGCGGATGTTGTGATTGGCTCAGCACAACGTTTTGGTGTGCCAATGGGCTACGGTGGTCCTCATGCCGCGTTTATGGCAACTCGTGATGCTCACAAACGTACTATGCCTGGTCGAGTGATCGGAGTATCTATCGATGCCAAAGGCAATCAAGCGCTGCGCATGGCAATGCAAACTCGTGAACAGCATATTCGCCGTGAAAAAGCCACCTCAAATATTTGTACCGCTCAAGCACTTCTGGCGAACATGGCCGCTTTCTATGCGGTGTACCATGGTCCTGAAGGTTTAAAAACCATTGCGCGCAGAACCCATCACTTCACAGCCATTCTTGCTGCTGGGTTAATCAAAGCCGGTTATGAACTCGCCCACCATAGCTTCTTTGACACCCTAACCATCAATACTGGATCGGCAACAGAAAAACTTTATCAGCAAGCGCAACTAGCCGGAATGAATCTACGTAAATCGGCGCAGCAACTTGGTATTAGCTTGGATGAAACAACGACAGTTGAAGACATCAAAGCCCTATTTGACGTTTTTGCCGTTAACGAATCGATTGACGATTTATCGACCGCCATTACTGATAATGAATTAGCCGCGATTCCTGAATCTTGCCGCCGCCAATCAAGTTTCCTTACTCATCCTGTATTCAATACTCATCATAGCGAAACACAAATGCTGCGCTATATGAAGAAACTGGAGAATAAAGACTTCTCTTTGGTGCACGGTATGATCCCTCTTGGCAGTTGTACGATGAAGCTCAATGCCACCGCAGAGATGATCCCAGTCACTTGGCCAGAATTTGGCGCATTACACCCCTTCGCACCCAAAGAACAAGCGCAAGGTTACGCAGCATTAGCCAAAGATCTAAAACAAAAATTATGCGAAATCACCGGTTATGATGCATTTTCACTGCAACCAAACTCTGGCGCATCTGGTGAATACGCGGGTCTGATTGCTATTCAGCGTTATCACCAAAGCCGTGGTGAAGGACACCGCGATGTCTGTTTAATCCCAAGTTCGGCTCACGGCACTAACCCAGCAACCGCTTCCATGTTATCGATGAAAGTGGTGGTTGTGAAATGCGATAATAATGGTAACGTTGATCTGACTGATCTGGCGGCGAAAATCGATAAACATAGAGCGAACCTGTCTGCGATTATGATCACCTATCCTTCGACTCATGGTGTCTATGAAGAACAAGTACGCCAAGTCTGTGAGATGGTGCACCAAGCTGGCGGCCAAGTGTATCTCGATGGCGCCAATATGAATGCACAAGTTGGCCTCACCTCTCCCGGTTTTATTGGTTCAGATGTGTCGCACCTTAACCTACATAAAACCTTCTGTATTCCACACGGTGGCGGTGGTCCAGGTATGGGCCCTATTGGAGTAAAATCTCATTTAGCTCCGTTCTTACCTGGGCATATTGAAGGCGGTATCGAAGGCACAGAATATGCCGTCTCTGCTGCGGATTTAGGCAGTGCCTCCATTTTGCCTATTTCGTGGGCTTATATCACCATGATGGGAGCAACGGGATTAGAGCAAGCAACCAAGCTGGCGATTCTTAATGCCAACTATATTATGGAGCGCCTGCGTCCGCACTACTCTGTTTTATATCGTGGTCATAATGGTCGAGTAGCCCATGAGTGCATTATCGATATTCGTCCATTAAAAGAGCAAAGCGGCATCAGTGAAGAAGATATCGCTAAGCGCTTAATGGATTATGGCTTCCATGCGCCAACTATGTCGTTCCCGGTTGCGGGTACACTGATGGTTGAGCCAACCGAATCCGAAAGCTTAGCTGAAATCGATCGTTTCTGTGATGCTATGATCGCTATTCGCCAAGAGATAGATAAAGTACAAACTGGCGAGTGGCCATTAGAAGATAACCCGCTAGTCAACGCACCGCATACACAAGTGGATTTAACCATTGAACAATGGTCGCATCCTTACTCTCGCGAAGTTGCTTGCTTCCCATCAGAGCACAGCAAAACGACCAAGTACTGGCCAACCGTCAATCGGGTCGATAACGTCTATGGTGATCGTAATCTGGTCTGTACATGCCCAAGCATTGATAGTTACGAAGAGTAATAAACCGTTGTGGGTATTGATACCTAACAATGTACTAACTTGAAAATTCAATGGCGAGCTTAATGGCTCGCCTTTTATCACCTCTTATCGAGACAAACATCGTTAACACAAAGATTTCCTTGGTTTCGCCTTGAGAAACTGAGACAATATAGCGTCAATTCCTATAAGATTATTATTCATGAAACTGTTAGTTAGAAATTTATCCCGTACTACCACCGAACAAGACATCCGCGTTTTATTCTCTGCTTTTGGTGAAGTAAAAGCATGCAACTTGGTACTGGATCAAATCACTGGTCAATCAAAAGGCTTTGCCTTTGTCGAAATGCCGAATCTCGAAGAAGCCAAACAAGCCATCGCTAATCTCAATTTAAGCGATGTTCATAAAAGCAAGATTCGCGTTAAAAAAGCTGATTAAGTAGTTGCTTATAGATATAGCCATCCATAATTTATTTCGTATAGATCAATTTTATCACTGTATTTTGATAGCTTATTTTTCTTAACGCCGCCATCAATCAGTGCTTTTCTGTCAAGTGGTATTATTAAAGTAAAGACGGCTTAATTTACTTCGATAATTGTGATTCCGGATGTAATCACCCATAACAAGCTAACGCTAACTTGGATAAACAAAAATAACTGCGAAAGTCGTGTCGTGAGCAATAGGTGTGTCGTCATTCACGTGCCTAATGATGGTCTATCCAACTGAAGAAGCAAAAAAGCGAGCACGAAGCTCGCTTTTCACTATCTTTTTTACTATTCATTACAACAATTCAATCGACTGCTGAGCAATTACAAATTCTTCATTAGTAGGTACAACAAGGGCTACTGCACCTAATGGTTCTGATCTGGCGATGATCCCTGCATTACCAAAACGAGCCTGCTCATTACCTTGCTCATCTTCCACAAAACCAAGAATTTTTAAATTACGTAAGATTTCACGGCGGATAGGCAGGGCATTTTCACCAATACCACCGGTAAAAATAATTCCATCTAAAGAATCTAGGGCAGCAAGATAAGAAGCGATGTATTTAGCCACGCGGTAAGTAAACACTTGGAAGGCTAACGTCGCACCTTCGTGGCCTTGATCCATGGCTTCAAGGATACCACGCGCATCACTGGTTAAACCGGACACACCAAGGAAACCAGACGCTTTATTTAATGAGTTAAATACCTGCTCTTGCGTCCACCCTTTTTTCAACAAGAATTCAATGATCCCAGGGTCAAGGTCACCGCATCGAGTGCCCATCATCAAACCAGATAAAGGAGTAAAGCCCATACTGGTATCAACACTCTGACCATCTTTAATCGCACAAACGGATGCACCATTACCTAAATGAACAGAGATAAAACTGCTTTGTTCAATGGGCTTATTGAGCATTTTGGCCGCTTCACGACTGACGAAGTAATGGCTGGTACCATGAAAACCATATCGGCGAATACCAAATTCGGTATAAAGCGATTTAGCAATACCACCGGTGTAAGCCTTCGGTGGCATCGTTTGGTGGAAGGCGGTATCAAAAACCGCAAACTGTGGCAGCTCAGGAAAAGCATGCATCGCTGCACGCATACCAATCGCATGAGCTTTGTTATGCAGCGGAGCTAAATCACTCAACGCTTCGACTTCTTGTACGATTTTCTCATCTAACTTAACGGTTTTTGTGAACTTTTCGCCGCCATGAACGACGCGGTGCCCTATCGCCACCACCTCATCGATAAGACCGTAAGTTTTGACTAACTCAACCAGTTTTTCTACCGCTAACTGATGGTGGTTATTTTCACCTTGAATGGTGCAACTGGCTTTTTCTCCGTTACATTTCCAGCTCATTCGAGCATCATCCAGCCCAAAGCATTCACCGAGACCACTCAATACGGCATCACCCGTATTAGAATCAATAACCGCAAATTTCAGTGATGAGCTACCAGAGTTAATAACCAACACATACGAGTTCGACATGGGGAGTATCCTGTATTCGACTATGAGTTTGAAGCCTGCGCTTCTCTTTTTTCGTGCCACCCATTATTCAATAATTTTTGAATCTTTCAACTTTTGTTTTGTTGTTTTGCTCAGTTAGGCCGCTTCTTTTATTGATCTGTAACAAATAATCTATTCTTTTCTAGCGAGAAATATTTCTCTGCCCTTATTGGTCTTGATAAGGCGACCACCTTATGCAGTGTGGTAAAGACACATTCTCTTCCCTTCCAGCTCTAAGACTCGAAAAGGCGTTTCGTAAATGTCTTCTAATACTGAAGCTTGAATCACCTCTTCCACCGAACCACTGGCCACTACTATTCCCTTTTTTAGGGCAATAATCCGGTCGGAATAGCAAGAAGCAAAATTGATATCGTGAATAACCACCACGACCGCTTTGTTTAGATCATGCGCCAGACGGCGGATCGTTTCCATAATCTGCAGTGAGTGTTTAATATCTAAATTATTTAGCGGTTCATCCAAAAAAACACAATCGGTATCTTGGGCCATGACCATCGCAATAAACGCCAGTTGACGTTGACCACCACTCAATTCATCAAGGTACTTATGCTCCATACTTTTAATATCAAGATAGGCAATCGCTTGATCAATAATAGCGTTATCCTCTACCGTGAGCTTGCCTTGAGAATGTGGAAAACGCCCAAAAGCGATTAACTCACGTACGGTAAAGCGCATGGTCAGATTGTTGGCTTGACGTAAAACGGACAGTTTTTTGGCGAGGCTTTTGGTATCCCAATCCACCAATTCACGGCTTTCAATCCAAACCTTACCTTCATCACGTGACATTAAGCGGCTTGCCATTGATAACAAAGTGCTCTTGCCTGCCCCATTCGGGCCAATAATTGAGGTCACCTGACCTTTCGAAAATTGCGCGCTCGCTTGATGAACCACAGCTTGAGAGCCGAAATACTTGGTCAGTTTGTCTAATTGAATCATAACGGGCTACACCACTTTATTACGCAAGAGAAGAGAGAGGAAATAAATCCCACCAATGAAGTTGATGATCACACTCAAGGTGGTACCAAATGAAAATACGTTTTCTACTATCCACTGCCCGCCTAAAAGAGCAACGACCGACATCGCAGAGCAAGCCATAAGTAACACACGATGTTGATAAGAACGTAGCCATTCACGAGTTAAATTGGTCACCAGCAAGCCAAAAAACATTACCGGTCCAACCAAAGCTGTCGAAATTGAGACCAACACCGCACTCAGCAACATCACATCACGCGTGGTACGCTTGACATCAACACCGAGGCTAACCGCATTATCATTATCGAGCCAAAAAACATCGAGTGTACGATGCATACGGAATAGTAAATAACTCACCACGAGTAATAACGGTGATACGGCATAAACCAGTTTCACGTTAACATTATTGAAACTAGCAAACATTTTCGCCTGGACTGCTGCAAAGTCATTAGGATCCATCAACATGATAAAAAATGATGAAAAGTTGGAAAATAGCTGACCTAAAATCACGCCAAGTAATAGCAAAACGATGATGTTATTACGCTGACGACGAAAATAAAAAGTAAACAGCAAGCTCGAAAACAGCAGCATAGCCAGAACCGATAACGAAAAATTTAGGTAAGTGTTCAACATGATGACACTAAAACTACCTAATGTAGCCACAACCAGAACTTGAACTAAAAGATACAAGGCATCAAAACCCATGATACTCGGTGTCAAAATTCTATTATGGGTAATGGTTTGAAAAGCTAAGGAGGATTGAGCAATGGCGATAGCGGCTACCACAATCGCTAGCACTTTCGGGATACGACGCGACAAGAAATACTGATAATTATCCGCATTAAGACCTACGCCAATAAATAGCACCGCAAAACCGAGTGCCAAAACCAGCATCAATAACGTTTTATGTTTATCTTGCATGCTGAGGTCCTCTCAAAATCAATACGATAAACGCAATGCCGCCAATAATACTGATGATCATCGAAATTGGTATTTCATAAGGGAAGATCAGCACGCGACTAACAATGTCGCAAACCAGTACGAGAGATGCACCAAACAACGCCGTGCGTGGAATATTTTTACGCAGATTATCGCCATAAAAATAGCTGACTAAATTAGGTACAATCAAGCCTAGAAAAGGTAATTGGCCAACAATCATCACCACCGATGCCGCCATAATCGAGACCAAACAGACGCCAAGGGTGAGCACTTGTTGATAATTGAGACCGAGATTAATCGCAAAATCTTTACCCATTCCTACCGCGGATATTCTTGCGGCGTATAAATAACTCAATATCGCGACAGGAATTGCAATGTAGAGCAGTTCAAAGTCACCACTCAGTAAGTTGGCAAAATTAGCCACCGCCCAACCCGATAAGTTTTGTAAAGCGTCATAACGATAAGCGATAAACGTTGCTGCTGATTGCACAACACTGCCAAAAATAATCCCGATCAACGGCACAAACACCACGTTTTTAAACTGAATACGCTGAATAAATTGGACAAAAATCAGTGTACCAATCATCGCCGTAGAGAAAATCAGCAATAAACTGTCGCCATGACCAAACAATACCAAACTCAGCACATAGCCAAGCATCGCACATTCTATCGTGCCAGAGGTCGAAGGCGCCGCAAAACGGTTTTGACTAATTTGCTGCATGATAAGCCCAGCAATGCTTAACCCACCACCAGCTAAAAGTACCGCTAATAAACGGGGAATACGACTCGTCAGCAACAATTGCCAAGCCACTTCATCCCCTTGCACCAACGCAGAAAAGGACAGTTGCCCGACGCCAACAAATAAGGAACACAAACTGAGCAGTAGGAGTACGAGTAATAACTTTTTCAAAGTTAACCTCAAATAACAACAAAAACGAAATCAAATCTAGCAAGATGGTAAGCCGAGCCTAGAGCATCAATCTTATGATGATTAGAGAAAACCAGTTTCGTTAATCGATAAACTTCAATAACGATTGGTTGATGATAGCTATCTAAGAGCGCTAACAGACTCAGAGTGTCAATCAAGTCTGCTAGTGACCTAATGTAAACCATGTGAAACCGCTGGCTAATGACGATTATTGAGCATTAACAAGGCAGCAGCCTCACACAGAAAACCGATAGGATTAATGAAGGCTAACTTGCATATCACTTAACATCTGCTCAGTCGCGGTCACACCAGCAATCGACAAGTACCAAGCATTCAAATCTAAAAATACCATACGATCTTGCTTATAGGCATCGGTCGCTTTAATCAATGGATTTTCAAATTCATCACGCGTATGGCTTTGTCCTTTGTTGACTAATTTATCTCGATCGATAATAAACAGCGTTTGAGGGTTGTTTTGACGAATGTATTCGTAAGAGACTAAATTACCATGGTTAGCCGTTTGCTTAACCTGTGCGGCTTCGCTGAAGCCAAAATCTTTATAAATGGCTGCAAAACGGGAATTAGCGCCAAAGGTGGTAATATTGCCACCAGAGCTCATTACCGTCATTGCTTGAGCTTGATGCTGCTGATTGTAGGCCTTCACCTCAGAAAACTTTTTATCTAACTGAGCGATTTTTTCTTCAACTTTATCTTCAATAGCAAAAATTTTACCTAAATTGCGCCACTGAGCTTGAGTGCTCTGCCAATACGGTTGGTTATCATCCACCGCAAATACTACAGTCGGGGCGATTTTATTCAGTTCATCATAAGCCGTTCGTGCCGCGCGCGGACCAGTAATGATCAGATCCGGTTTTTGCATAAAAATACGTTCAAAATCAGGCTCAAACAACGAACCCGCCGGAGCGTAATCATCGCCTCGGTATTTGGCTAAATAATCAGGCAATTCGGCAACTTTTGAGACGGCGACAGGATTAATTCCAAAATAATCAACAGCATCTAATGGGCCAACACCAATGACCACCACACGTTGAGGGTTTTGTTGTAGTGTGGTTTTTCCCATTTGATGTTCAATGGTCACATTGGCGGCATGAACAGACATTGAGGTGAACAAGCCCAACGCTGCCCAACTGATTATTGATTTCATACGATTCCTTACTGGCTAAAATGACTGCGACATATTTTGATAAGCATTCGCATTAGAGTACGAAGAACTATAACCAGTTCTGTTTTTCCTCGCAATAGCTAGGGTCGGATTTGATGAATATTGAATACGAAAAACCACGTAATCACGCGGTTATTATTGTAAATTTCTCATTTCACTGATGATAAAACATAGAGGCGTCTCCCCAATATATTGAGGCGACCAACGAAGTTATATTGATTGAACAGACAATAACGTAATGAGTAAACTACCCAGCGTGGAACCCATCACACACAGTAAAAAGCATAATGTGGCCGTATGTTGATTAGATAAGCGAACAAGAAATGGAGCCGCGATAAATAACCCAAGACAAACTAAGCGTATATCAAACCATACAAACCAAGATAATAAGGTTAATCCGCTGAGCACACCAATAACCCAACGTGACGAGACCGCCAATTTAATCCCTAATCCGACTAGAAGAAACACCGTTGCTAACCACGCTAACACACACACCCCACATGATATTAATTCTCATTTAGATAATGTAGAGACTTCAAAGACCGAAAGCAATAGCCAGCCGAAAAAAACCTCAACGTTGATGTGGTATTGATAAATTTCATCCCATCGCCATTGAAAGTAACCCCACCCATTCGGATTAGTTTATCTAATCATAAGTATAGAATTATATCGTGCTTATCTTATCATTTTTCGATTGATTAACCGTATACTGATGACTAATATCACGCGCCGTAAACCAAGGTTTGCTGGCTATTTTTATTCATACTTAATATCAATCCTCACGCTTTAATGTTGTTAGGTGGAGAACGTAATGTCTGCAACATTTCCATTAGTCAAATTGACTTTCTTGATCGCGATTTTAGCGGCGGTAGGTCAAATGACACAAACAATGTATGTTCCATCCATTGGTCATATGGCTGGGGAGTTTTTAGTTTCCCCATCAGCACTACAAGCAGTGATGGCTTGTTATTTGATTCCCTACGGCTTATCACAGTTTGTTTACGGACCACTGTCTGACCGCTTGGGCCGAAAACCGATCATCATTGTTGGGTTAGTCATTTATATTTTCGGGACTTTGATTGCGTTATTTGCTCATCAATACCACTGGTTTTTAGCTGGTAGTTTTATTCAAGGGCTTGGTATTGGTTGTGGTGGCGCGATGTGTCGTACACTCACCCGTGACTGTTTTACCGGCAGTAAACTTCATCAAGCCAATAGCTTGATTAGTATGTGTTTAATTTTTTCACCACTGATTGCGCCGGTATTAGGCGGTTACTTAACTGAGGCATTTGGTTGGCGATCTAGCTATCTGTTTTTATCGCTCTTTGCGATTGCAGTGCTGATT
Organism: Vibrio sp. 11986-1-5; assembly: GCF_963878025.1. Classification (NCBI taxonomy): domain Bacteria; kingdom Pseudomonadati; phylum Pseudomonadota; class Gammaproteobacteria; order Vibrionales; family Vibrionaceae; genus Vibrio; species Vibrio sp. 11986-1-5. Next base: position 243,703 of record NZ_CAWNVW010000033.1, on the reverse strand, counting down.
ACGATACTGACTAGCTTAGTCGAGACCTTGCCGAAAGCGAACCGCCGAAAAGAGCCAGTGATACGCAGTTATCAGTTTGTGATGTCGGATCACCGCTTTCAAGGTTACTTAATCTGCTTAGTCGCGACCTTCGCTGGCTTAGCGGTCTTTGAAGCGGCTGCAGGTGTATTACTTGGTGGCGTATTAGCTCTGCCAGCGACGACCGTTAGCTTATTGTTTGTAACACCCATTCCGGGTTACTTAGCTGGCGCTTGGTTATCTAGCGTCGTCGCACAGAAATACAGTGAAAAACAAGCGTTGCGTGTCGGTCTAATGGCGATTTTTTGTGGCTCAATGATTGTCCTCATCCCTGGTCTATTCGACCAAACGACCGCATTAACACTCATTGGTGGCGCAACGGTGTATTTTCTCGGTGCGGGCATTTTGTTCCCTGCGGCGACAACCGGAGCGCTCAATCCACTGCCTTACCATGCCGGCACTGGTGGTGCGATATTAGGCGGAATGCAAAACTTAGGCGCAGGCTTAGCCACGCTAACCGCCTCTTTGTTTCCTGCTACCAACCAGCTTCCTTTAGGGATCATTATGTTATTGATGTCCATGCTGGCGATACTGGGTTTAAAACGTGTCTATAAGCCGCAAGACCCATCACAGTCAATGCCACTACCAATTTGATAAACCATGTTCTTTCGATTTGAGGCTGTTTGAGTACAACCTCAAATAAATCAGGGGCGTATTGATTACGCCCCTGATGCTTTGTGATTAATTTTTCAGGATTAAAAAGGGATTTCAAGCTGTAAAAACCAATCGGTTTGTGACATTTCATGCCAACGATAGTCGAGGCGTAAACGAGGTAAACCGTTTCTCTTATCGCCATAAGCCAAGCTAAGCGCGACACCGTGATTTTTTAACCATTCTTCTAAAGTCATTTCCGCTTCTTGCTCAGCAAGCTCATCCGGCATCCAGACACTGACACCAAAATAACCTTGCTGATAATTAGAACTGACCATTGGATCAGCCTTGAACACACTGCCTGTAAGCCATCCAGTCCAATAATCATCCGGTTTCTCTGAACGATTCGCCGACAAAGTCAGCCCTGTATAATTAGCCTCTCGCCATTCATCACATACCGTTTGATGGCTAAAAATAACCGAACGGATTGATAAAGATGGCTCAACGCCATCATAAGGCGAACAGTCCATGACCGAGCTGGATAACATCAACCATCCCCGCACTATCGGCTGCATCATTTAGCGATGACTCTTTGGATGTTTTGCATAGGATTAACGATAAACCTGAAGTTGTTCAAGGAGCGCGGCAACACTCGGAGTGGTTAGGCCTTGGATATTTTCCTTCGCGGCGATAGCCTGACGAATATCGGTACTACGAATGTTCACTTTTTCTGGGCAGACCATCACCGACCAATGCCGCACAATCTCTTCTGCTCGATAAAACTCGTGAAAACGAAAGAAGTTATCGGGACCAATCACAAATGTCAGTTCAGCGTCAGGCCACAGGCTTTGTAAATGCGTCAACAGAGCATAAGTTGTCACACTCTGATCCGGTTGCCATAACACTTGCTCTATCGCCAACAACTCGATATGGCTGGTAGCCAAGTCTTTAATAAAAGCGTCGACTAAACGACAGCGTAATGCGTAATCCAGCATGGTTTTACCCCAAGCATGGCTAATGCTGGGGATCAATAATACGCGATCAAAATGGCTCAACGACTCAAGGACATGTTTATGCCCTAGTGACGGTGGATTAAACGCACTACCAAAGACGGCCACTTTTTGCATCGTTTCCTCAATTCAAGACTCAGCCCGTATTCACGGTTTTCTAATTTCATGTTTGCGGTATGATATACCTAAGTCACCTCATTATGCGAGCCTTAGCCACCTCGGTTTAGCAAGCCAGAAAGGAAATCTTATGGAACACATCATTCGACAAGAAATGCGCGTACAACCTAGCATTGATCCTCACTTTGAAATTGAACGACGCGTCACGTTTATTAAACGCAAACTTTTAACGTCTGGCTGTCAATCGTTAGTCCTTGGGATCAGTGGCGGTGTCGATTCAACCACGTGTGGCCGCCTTGCACAGCTCGCCGTTGATCAACTCAATCAAGAACAACAAACGCAAGCTTACCAATTTATTGCCGTTCGCTTACCTTATGGTGAACAAAAAGATGAGCAAGAAGCTCAGTTAGCTTTATCGTTTATTCAACCTACTCATGCGGTCTCGGTCAACATCAAAGCGGGCGTCGATGGCTTACATGCAGCTTCGCATCAAGCACTCGCCAACACTGGCTTATTGCCTAATGATCAAGCCAAAATCGATTTTGTCAAAGGCAATGTTAAAGCACGGGCACGTATGATTGCTCAATATGAAATCGCTGGCTATGTCGGTGGCTTGGTACTGGGAACCGACCATTCTGCGGAAAATATTACTGGCTTTTACACCAAATATGGTGATGGTGCCTGTGATTTAGCACCACTGTTTGGTCTCAATAAACGCCAAGTGCGCTTACTGGCCGCCACACTGGGCGCACCTGAGGTCTTAGTTAACAAAGTCCCTACGGCTGATTTAGAAGAGCTAGCTCCACAAAAAGCCGATGAAGACGCACTTAATCTCACTTATCAACAAATTGATGATTTTCTAGAAGGTAAACCAGTCCCTAGCTATGTGGCTGAACGTTTGATTCATATCTATCAAGTTACTCAACATAAACGACAGCCGATCCCAACCATTTATGACGAATCATTATAACCAGCGTGGTGCATGATTCGGATTCACCTTCCGTTTCCTGAAAACAGCCGAGCCTCCGCTCGGCTTTTTCTTGCTTTCAGCGTTAAAAACTACACTTTGGCTACATTAACACCTTAAAAAGATTAACTTTTTCAGATTTTAATGGGACAAAGATCACAATAAGTCACTTCCATTTTTAAAATGTAAATATGTGTGAACTTCACTTCATACTTTTTGTGGATGAAATCAGAAAATACGCTGGTTAATCCGTTAATTACGCCAAGATATTCAACTTATTGAGCAATAAATCGTCTCAATCACAGAATATTCACCCTACTCACTTGAACAGCAAGATAGAGATGAAATACCGAGCATTTCTAGACACGCTATCCGAGTGAATTGGGATACCCAATTTTAATGATAAGGTCAGGTTAGTATGTTGTATTTGGAATTCTTATTCCTATTAATAGTGTTATACATTGGTTCCCGTTATGGTGGGATAGGCCTTGGTGTTGTTTCAGGCATTGGCTTGGTGGTGGAAGTCTTTATTTTTAAAATGCCTCCGACCTCCCCTCCGGTAACGGTCATGTTGATCATTTTAGCCGTGGTCACTTGTGCGTCGATCTTAGAAGCGGCGGGTGGCTTAAAATACATGCTGCAAGTTGCCGAAAAGTTGTTACGCCGTAACCCAAAACGAGTCACCATGATTGCTCCTCTAGTGACCTACACCATGACTTTTCTGCTTGGAACGGGTCATGCGGTTTACTCGATTATGCCGATCATTGGCGATGTCGCATTAAAAAATGGTATTCGTCCCGAACGTCCGATGGCCGCCGCTTCCGTTGCCTCACAAATCGCCATTACCGCTTCACCGATTTCTGCCGCTGTTGTTTACTATCTCGCAGAGCTATCGACAATTAATCACAACATCACACTCTTATCTATTTTGATGGTATCGGTACCTGCCACTCTGTTTGGAACCGTGCTGATGTCACTCTATAGCATGCGTAGAGGTAAAGAGCTCGAGCAAGATCAGGACTATCAAGAACGGCTAAAAGATCCCATCTTCAAAGAGAAAATTCTTAGCACAACCGCCACATCATTAGATGAAGTTCTCCCTGCTGCGGCAAAGAATTCTGTCATGCTCTTTATTCTCTCAATTGTGATCATTGTTTTGATCGCTATGTTCCCTGAAGTCAGAATGGTTTCGGGGAATAAAGCGATTGATATGGCGACCGTGATTCAAATGATGATGCTTTGTTTCGGCGGTATTATTTTATTAGTCGCTAAAGTTAATCCGAAAACGGTTCCAGAAGGCGTGGTTTTCAAATCGGGGATGGTTGCAGCCATTGCCATTTTTGGTATTGCTTGGATGTCGGACACCTATTTTCAATATGCGATGCCACAATTTCGCTCAGGGATCATTGATATGGTGAACACCTATCCTTGGACCTTTGCTTTGGCGTTATTTATTGTGTCAGTTGTGGTGAACTCACAAGCGGTCGTTGCGAAGATGATGCTACCAGTCGGTGTAGCACTGGGACTCGAACCTGCGTTATTGATCGGGTTAATGCCTGCGTTGTACGGTTACTTCTTTATTCCGAACTACCCTTCTGATATCGCTACGGTCAACTTTGATATGACGGGGACCACCAAGATCGGCAAATGGTATTTTAACCACTCATTCATGGCTCCCGGTCTAGTGGGCGTGATCAGTGCATGTTGTGTCGGCTATGTGCTCGGACAATTTGTGATTGGTTAATCACTAATCCACTCAGCTGATAATAACCAGCCGCATCGTTTACGCTTGATGCGGCTGGTATCTCATTCAGCAAGGTTAATCGGTTTAACTTATGGCACATTGTGTCCTTTGGATGCCACCCAAACTCGATACCATTGTTCGCGGGTTAACGTCAGCGATAATGCCTCAACCGCAGCTTGTGTACGCTGGATATTGCCGGAACCAAGGATCACCACAGGGTTAGAAGGTAAACAACGTACCCAAGCATACACCACTTGATCAATACTCTGTGCGCCAATCTCTTCGCGTATTTCTTCAAGTACCTGACGTACTCGGGTAATTTGCTCACTCTGTCCGTTAAACAGTTGACCACCGGCTAAACATGACCACGCCATCGGTCTAGTCCGTAAACGTTGCAATTGATCCAAAGTACCATCATGCGCAACTTGAATATTCAGCGGATTAATCTCAACTTGATTAGTAATCAAAGGCTTAGATAAGCGTGATTGTAACAAATCAAACTGAGCTGGACTAAAGTTCGATACGCCAAAATGTTTGACCTTGCCAACTTTATGTAAATCAGAGAACACTTCGGCTACTTCATCGGCGTTCATCAATGCATCTGGTCGGTGAAGTAATAACACATCTATTTCATTGACGCCGAGACGTTGTAATGAACTATTGACTGACTGATACAGGTGCGCTGAACTGGTATCATAGTGGTTGATCTTTTGCGAAGGATAACTATCACCACATAATTTAATATCGCACTTAGTGATGATCTGGAGCTGATCACGCAGTGATGGCTCAAGTGCTAGTGCTTCACCAAATAAATGCTCACATTGATAATTACCATAGATATCAGCATGATCAACGGTACTGATACCTAACTCAAGATGCTGCTTAATGAATGTTAAACGAGCTTGCGGCGTCATGTTCCATTCCCCAAGACGCCAGTATCCTTGCACTAGCTCAGAAAATTCTGGACCTTGGGAAGCCATCGTAACTTTCTCAATCATTATTTCTACTCCTTTACCTTACTCTCTATTTGATTTAATAGGCTAAACACACCACGTCCGATAAGAGGCCGCTGAATTTAGTCCTTCGATCCCACGGTCAGCCAACGCACTTCAATATCCTTACCATCGGTCAACAACTCAACGTGTCGTCCAGACATCGACCACTGCTGCCGCTTAGGAAAACGATGAGCATGATGGTTAAGAAATAAGATTAACTGGCGATCAACGTCAGAGATGGTTTTATCGATCCGTTGATCATCAACGGAAAAAATAGCCTCAGCGATCTGGACGCGCTCAACTTGAAAGCCATCTCGGCGCAGCGCTAATTGCAATTGACTCCAGTCATGAGCCGAATAGGTCAGATGTAAGACTAACATGGCTGGTTCTTGATTGATAAAGTCGATACTGGCCCAAACTAATGTTGAGTAATAATAAAATTCATCACTGCACCATCGATGCTGATCACTCTCCTCTGCGCACTCTAACCACTGATGACTTTCTTGCCATTCAGACAAGGTCGGTAGAGCGTGATTGGGGTTGAGAAACGGTAACAAAAAATCTTCATGTACGGCTTGAGCAGGTAGGCTAAATAAACCAAACCATAATAGCCATTTACTCATCGTATGTTTCCTCGACCAGCTCTAGTACAAACGAAAGAGAGCATACCTCCCTTTGCAAAACCACATCATGCCGAGTCTTAAACTCAACAACAAGCGCCTTAGGCTCTACGCCCCCAAAGGGCAAGCAGTGAAGTGCATCAAACTTTTAGGGCGTAGTCAGCAAGAATGATGTCAAGCCATGCACGACCGCTTATGGTAAAGCGTGAAATTCGGTTTACTCTCTCCCTCGCCTCTCTACCTCTGACCAGCACAGCGGTGAATTGCCATTGGCAGGAGATATCATCATTCAAGGAATAAAAAGAATGAAACTGCATACGCTAACCTACGCAATGATGCTAGCCGCACCAGCGGTACTGGCATCACCCAATATCACCATTTCGACCACCACCAATAGTCGAGATTTCCCACTCAGCGCGACATCGCCGTTAGTCATACCGTTAACCAAGGATAACTACACGCTAAAAATCAGTGGTATTGAGGGCGACTGTCACGCTGACAGTGAACAGACTGTTCGTTTTAATACTCCCATCAAGCTTAACTGTGGTGCCGTAACAGAACTACCACTGAATATCCGCTTTACTGGTGATTATGCGTTCAGTTTTGATGAGCAACATAAAACCATCGCCTTTGTTCGTCAGCCAACCACAGCGAAACAAACCGAATTTCAACGCCCACTACCCTCGGTCGTTTGTGAGCAATATCAAGGTGGAGAGGTTACCTTGACCTTAGCCGATAGTTTTACTGAAGGCACCGAACTAAAAGACGCGATGAGCGGTCAAATAGTCACCGTTAACAACGGGCAGGTCTCTTTAACCCCCTCGCCAACCAGTGGCGGACTTATTCTGCTTGCTCCGCTAAAGAGTGAGCCACAGCCTTTCACTTACCGTAATGCCAATATCTATTTTGTTATGGTTGACCGTTTTTATAACGGCGACCCCAGTAACGATCACAGTTATGGCCGTAAAAAAGATGGCCAACAAGAAATTGGTACCTTTCATGGCGGAGATCTCAAAGGGATAATTAAAAAGCTCGATCACATTAAAAGCCTTGGCACTGATGCAATTTGGCTCTCGCCTATTGTCGAACAAGTGCATGGCTTTATTGGCGGAGGCGACAGTGGCTCATTTCCTTTTTATGCCTATCACGGATATTGGACGCGAGATTTCACCAAAATCGACGAAAACTTTGGCACGGATGAAGATCTCGCCACCTTAGTGGCAGAAGCCCATAAGCGAGGCATGAAAGTCCTACTCGATGCGGTACTCAACCATACTGGCTACGCGACTTTAGCGGATTTGCAGTTCGATGGCATTGACGTTGTCAAACCTAACACTCTGCCTGAAAAATGGAGCGATTGGGCACCAAAAACTGGCGAAACGTGGCACAGTTTTCATCAATATATTGATTATCAAAACTCAAATTGGCAGCAATGGTGGGGTAAAGATTGGGTACGTGCCGGGCTGCCGGGTTATCCAGCGCCGGGCTCAAGCGATTTAACCTTAACGTTAGCGGGTTTACCTGATTTTCTCACTGAAGCAGACACTTATGTCAAACCACCTCAATGGCTACTCAATAATCCGGGAACACGAGTCCAAGCGCGCGACAATTTTACCGTCACTGATTATCTCATCGAGTGGCAAACCGATTGGGTAAAACGTTTTGGTATTGATGGCTATCGAATTGATACCGTTAAACATGTCGAAGGAGAAGTATGGCAACGCCTGAAATCCACCGCTAGCCAACGCCTTGATGAATGGCGCACCAAACATGGAAAACAAGGTGAACCGTTCTGGATGATGGGTGAAGTTTGGGCACACAGTGCTTATCGTAGCCCTTATTTTGATGATGGTTTCGATGCGCTGATCAACTTTGATTTACAAAAAAGAATGGATCGCGGCGCTGCTTGCTTAAGCACTATGGAGGATGTGTACCAAGCCTATTCGCAAACGCTCGCCAAACATGCTGATTTTAATCCGGTCAGTTACATGTCATCTCATGACACGGAACTATTCTTTGGCCGTTTTAAATCACTCGAGATGCAACGTAATGCGGCCAATGCCTTGTTATTAACACCAGGAGCCATCCAAGTTTACTATGGTGATGAAGTGGCTCGCGAAGTCGGCCCTTATGCGGATGATTTTCATCAAGGGACTCGCTCTTCAATGAACTGGCAATGGGATAATGATCGCGCAGCCTTGCTGCAACACTGGCAAACCTTAGGCCAATTTCGCCAAAATAACCCTGCAATTGGAGCAGGAGTTCATCAACTGATCCCACAAGACAATGCTTATGTCTTTTCACGTACGTTAGACAATAATCGCGTCGTCGTCGCCTTTGTCGGCCAATAGCCCTATTTTTAAAACCCACCAAGCTGCTGTTTAATCTCCAATAAACAGCAGCTTAAACTGCTTTTTTCTGGTCATTTCAAACAAAATCTTAGCCTAATGCTCAATCCCCTACTGGTACTACCACAAAATTTCTATAAGACATTGACGAAATGTACTTTTATAATCCGTGCCTCAAATGTAACAAACCAATAATTTGACATTAATAATACAAATTATTAACATAATAACTTATGTTTTTATACATTACATGCCCGTAGTATAAAAATTATCGATCACAGGTAGCGATACGATTTCAAAACGCCGCATGAACGCGGTAGGAATCTATCATGCCAATAAAAGCAATAGTGGCTATCTCCAAACAACTTAGCGTTACTGGTAAATGGCAAGTGAGCTTATCCCAATGCGCATAGACAACCTGTGCCATTGGGGTGAACAAGTACAGCCAATATCACAGCAGCTTTAAGTCGCAAGGGGATACATTCAATCGTCCACGACAGTTGCATATTTAGGAACACGAGAATGAACACCTTTCCCCGAACTCTGGTTGCACTTGCCGTTATGGTAAGCAGCTCTGTACATAGCGCTGGCTTTCAAGTCGCTGAACACTCAGCCTCTGGCCTTGGACGAGCCTTTTCTGGTGAAGGCGCCGTGGCAGATAACGCCAGTGTATTAGCTCGCAACCCCGCGGCAATGACTCGTTTTGAGCGCGCGCAATTTTCTGGTGCATTGAGCATTATCGATCCCGATGTCGATGTTTATGATCTGAGTAATCAGCAAAAAATGTCGGATATTGCTCCTCTCCAAGTGGTTCCAGCGGCTTATTATTTAAGCCCAATCAATGAACAGTGGAGCTGGGGAATCGGTCTTTTCACTACCTATGGTGTGGCAACGGATTACCCAAGCGATATTTACGCCGGCGATATGGCAGGCGACACCGCGTTAATTTCCGTTAACCTCAACCCGAGCCTAGCGTATAAAGTCAATCAACATCTTAGTTTGGGCGCAGGGGTTAATCTTGTTTATGCTCATGCTGAGCTCAATCGTCACCAAGGTGGCTTAGCTCCGACCTTAGGTGGTCAGCCGAGTGATAAGCTGATCTCTATGGAAGGCGATACCCTAGGTTATGGCTGGAATATTGGCGCACTTTACTCAGTGAATGAAAATCACCGCTTTGGATTTTCTTACCGCTCACAAGTCAAACTCGATTTTGATGATGGCACCTTTTCCAGCTATAACTCTGGCGCAGCGAGCAAGCCCGAAGTCGTCGGCCGCTTAAAGCTTGATCTACCAGAAATTTGGGAAATATCCGCCTTTCATCAACTCAATGATCAATGGGCGATTCACTATGGCTATCAACGCACCGGATGGCGTTCATTTAAAGAGCTCAAAGCCACTTCAGCTGAGTGTAAAGACGGTGTCTGCTTCCAAAAACCAGAAGACTATAAAGACAACGGACGCTGGTCCCTTGGCACCACCTATCGCCTTAACCATGATTGGACACTGCGCGCTGGCTTAGCATTTGATGAACAAGCGGGTAAAGCCACCTTGAGCATTCCAGATAGTGACCGCTACTGGTATTCAGCAGGTTTTACTTACACCTTGAATGATGCCGTTACCCTTGATGCGGGCTTTGCATTAGTAAGAAGCAAGGAAGGTAACTTCACCGAAACCAACGCCGCAGGCCAGAGCTTAAATTTCAACACCAAAGCCAATGCCTATATCAGTGCCATCCAGCTCAATTACCAGTTCTAAATAGGTTAAGATACCCATGAAAAAACTACTTAAAATTTCCCTATTCTGCTCTGCTCTCTGGTTAGCGGGATGCGGCGATGAAATGCAAAGCTCTGGCGCACCCACCATTAGCTACGAGCCACATATTGCCAAGGCATTAACTCGCGAAACACAGATTAAATTTCAGTTAAGCGGCGCTAACCCTTCTGTGCCGCTGCCATCGTATGCGTTGATGAACCCGCAAGATGGCACCTTGAACTTACCCACGGATGGTGACAACTCGCCCAGTAATCCACGCGTTGCCATGAATCAGCTCGATGGTTGGTCAACCACTATGCCACTGTATCTGGATTTTACTGGCGGCAATTTGGAAACTGGCCCCGTCACAACCGGTATTTATCTAGTTGAACTGACAGATTCAATGACTGGCAGTCCACAACCAAAAGCTAATGTTGACTTTGTCGCCTTTAGCGATGCCGCGACCAGTAAGATCGCCATTTACCCCACTAAGCCATTAAACCCAGCGAGCAACTATATTTTAGCCATCACCAGTGAAGTTAAAGACGCACAAGGCGAGCCAATCGGCACCTCAAGTAGCTATGCTACTCTTAAATCCAAGCAGCGGATCTATAGTCAAGGGCAATTGGCACAATTGCAGAAAATCACTCATGGTACGGAAGCCCTATTTAGCGCAACCGGTGTTGATGCAGAACAGATCGTATACAGCACTTGGTTTAGCACCCAATCGGTGGGCGATACCTTAAGCGCTGTAGCTGCCGCAACGGCCTACGGCGTGGGGAAAGGAGACCCATTAGCGGTTTGGCAGCAAACATTTGAACATCCAAATGCTGCTTATCAAATGAGTTTCCAAACTACTCAAAGCTTTGAGACCGCACTGAAAAATGATGCTCATTTTATTAAATTTATTGCTGACAACGAACAAAGAAATACTCTCATTGGCGCTTATAACGCATCGGAAGCAAAGGTTAACGTCACCCACGGCACCGTGACTCTGCCTTACTATCTTGAAACTGGCGCAAATTGGAATACACAAGCGTTTAGCGCCGCTTCCCCAAGCCTAGCGAAAATATCAGCAGCGTTAAAAGACCCTATCGAGCAAGCTCATATTGCCGCGCAATTGATGGGCGCTGGCATTGATCTTACCGAGCTTGCAACCAGTCAAGAACAGCAGATGAAATTAGTCGGTCTTGAGCTAACGAAAACCGATGGCAGCCGATTAGACAGCGAGCGTTTGATCACCCGCTATTCACCGCTGCCAAGCATTAAATCACTGCAAACCGTGCCATTTTTACTTTTTACTCCCCAAACGGGTACGGTTAAGGACGTGGTGATTTATCAGCACGGCATTACCTCAGCCAAAGAAAATGCTTACGCGTTTGCGTTTCGCCTTGCTCAAGCGGGTTTAGCGGTGATTGCGATTGATATGCCACTGCACGGAGAGCGCAGTTTAAATGAGCAGCGCTCAGCCAATACCAATGTGCTGGCCTATTTAAACTTAGCTAACTTACCCGTGGCCCGTGATAATGTGCGTCAAAGTATTTTGGATGTGCTAGCGCTGCGCGCTGCGCTAAGCATGCCTAAAGCAAATTTCTCAGGTTCACCTTTGGCAACACTGAGTGGAAATAGTGAATTTAAACTGCTCGGTCACTCATTAGGTGGTATTGTCGGGCTGTCCGCACTGGCAGCAAGTGAACAGGATTTAGGTAATCCTCAAGCGAATGCTCTCTATCACTTTAGCGCCGCAGCAATCCATAACTCTGGAGGCCGTATCGCACCACTCCTATTTGGTTCAAACGCCTTTGCACCACAAATCAAACATAACTTAGCGCTTACTTCTGCTCAGTATCAAGAATTTGTAAAGGGATTTTGTCATAGTGGGCAAACGGACGCTGAGTGCTACGGTCTGTTTGAATCTTTTGCCAGCGATGAACAAAAAGCGCAATTGAACGCACTGTTTGCTCAGTTTAGCTTTGCCGCTCAATCGGTGCTCGACAGCATAGATCCAATGGCAAATGTAGCCTCAGGTATCAAAACGCCGTTATTGCTGACTCAAGTTCACAATGATAATACAGTGCCGAATGTCACCAAGGAAGCAGGCATACTGCCATTTGCTGGCACAGAGCCAGTGGCGAGCTTACTTGGATTAACGACGATCAACCGCTCGACACCAACCGTGAATGGGCAAAGCAGCGTCTTTATTCAGTATAATGGCACAGCTAAGCATTCAACTTTTATTGGCCCACAGAATGATGATGAGTCTGATACACTTAACCATGGTGAAATGCAAAAACAAACTATTGATTTTCTGTTTAATAACCAATTGAATGGTGCGATTCCAGAAGCCGTACTGCACTAATTAACCAAAGCGCAAAGCGGTAATATAGAAAACAATAAAGGCAGGATTTCCTGCCTTTATTATTGCTGAGCGTTATCAGGCCAATCCGTTAGAACTTATAACCGCCAGAGATCATAAATACCCAAGGATTAATTTTCACGTCAGTGGATTGGGCACCTAAAGTTGCATGATTATATTTTGCTGTGGTTTCAATATTGGCGTACCAAACTGATGCGTTAAAGAACCAGTTATCATCCAACATATAATCGACACCAACATTGGCCGCTAGACCCCAAGAATCATCCAGTTTTAAATCACTAAGCCCGGCTGTTTTTCCAGTATCATTAAACTTTTCATCAAAGAAATTGGTGTAGTTAAGGCCTGCGCCAACATAAGGGCGCCACGTGCTGCCCGCTTCGCCAAAATAGTACTGGACCATCACCGTCGGTGGTAAATGCTTAGTTTTACCGATATCCCCTAAACCGCCAAGATCGGTCGAGATCTTATGCGAGAAAGGCGTTGCGGCTAATAACTCAATACTGAAATTATCCGTCAACATATAGCCTAGCGTTAAGCCCAGCTGAGTATTACTGTTCACCGACAGTTCACTTTGTGAACCAAGAATTTTATCACTGCTATCATTGGGTACGACACTAGCAATACCCGCACGCACCAAAATATCTCCTTGCTGATGAGCAAGCACTGAAGTTGAAGCTAAAATGGTAAGGACTGCTAATCCACAGACTGTTTTTTTCATGCTACTTTCCTTTTCTTGGGCTAATTATTCTTTTTGTTGGCGCGCACAGTAGCATATAAAAACCACACTATTTTGATGGAAATCAATTTGTGAATTTTTTTAGTTGAAAAGATGAAAATCTGTAAACTTTGTCACAATAAATACTCAAGCAACACAATCATCTAATGCAAACTAGGCGTGCCACGCAAAAAGCAAGCTAACCGTAAGAGCATTCGGCGATGTTGATTGAGTCAGTCATCATGAGTATGGAAACAATATACTTGGCTCGAAAGAAGCGACCGCAGCGCGGTAGCTTCAGTAGAAAAGAATGGTTCACTACAACACTAGGTACGGTAAAGTACTTTTATTACATGCCAACCAAACTTGGTTTTCACTAATTGCGGCGTCAAAATTTCACCTTGAAAGCACGCTTTATCAAAGGCAGGAACCATTTGTCCTTGGCGAAACTCGCCTAAATCACCACCACGCTTACCCGATGGGCAAAGTGAATGCTTTTTGGCTAAGGTTTGAAATTTAGCGCCTTTTTTTAATTGCTGTAGTAATTCATCAGCTTGCTCTTTGTGCTTGACTAAAATGTGCAATGCAGCGGCTGTTTTCGCCATAGGGAAATACTCGATCTAATAACAAAGCTGCTTATTTTAACCAAAGCCGTAACCTAATGCATCTTTTCGATATTCATCGCTCGTCAAGAAGCTTTAACTGCTAAAAATAGCTCAATAGCGTTACGAAGCGGCAATTTTCAGTTACTATAGAGGGTGTAGTGTGTTTATTTTTGAGTAGTGTGTTATGGCCAAAACCGTCAGTAAAGCAAATCAGTCGCAAGGGATGTTGATGTTTACCCTCAACTCACAGCAACAGCTGTTTGCTATTGGAACGTTAAAAGTAAGGGAAATTGTCCCTTATTTACCGATGACGCAAATCCCGTATTCTCATCATCATGTGGTGGGAACGGTGACGATACGTAATCTAACGGTACCAGTGATTGATATGGCCGCAGCTATTGGGTTTAGGCCGATTACACCTCAAGAATATAAACAGTGTTATTTGATTGTCACTGACTGCCTGCGTACCGTGGTTGCCTTTATGGTGCGCGGAATTGAAAAAATCATCGAATGTAATTGGCGATCCATTGAGTCAGCGCCGGTGACTGCAGGCAATAATGTTTTTGTAACAGGGATCACTCGTTATCAAGATCGTATTGTCCAACTTCTGGATGTCGAACTGCTGCTCTCAAAAATCTATCCGCAATACGAATCCACCAAAGTGCCGATGCTGACCGATATTGAACGTGAGCGTCTAAAACCACTGAATATTTTATTGGTCGATGACTCATCAATTGCCCGTAAACAACTGGCCGACGCGCTGGATAGGATCAACATTCCTTACCAAATTTGTAAAAATGGTTTAGAAGCCATCGAGTTAATGCGCCACTTAGCCGATGAACATAATGCGATTGACCTTTTAGTCAGTGATATTGAAATGCCCGGTCTTGATGGTTACGAGTTGGCTTTTGAGGTACAAAATGATTCTCGCTTAAGCCATGCTTATTGTATTTTACACACCTCACTGTCTAGTGAAATATGCGTTGATCGCGCTCGTCAAGTGGGGGCCCATGAGGCATTAGAAAAGTTTAACGCCACTGAACTTATCGAGGCGATGCTCAGAGGAGCGAAAAAACTTGAATCACAACGCTCATCATCACTCTCGATGTAATACACGATAACGGCAAGATCCGCGGCTTTTTGCAGCAAAATCAGCGAAAATCCGCTACGCTTAGCCCACAGAATTGATTAGCTCTAGTGCGGGTAAACCGATGCCTGATGACGTTTTTAAAAAATCCACTGCCAACCTGAAAAAAGCGGTCCCCCTGATGATGAAGCATCATGTTGCCGCTACGCCTGCTAATTACGCACTTTGGTATACTTATGTCGATCACGCGATACCGCAGTTAAATCAAGAGATGGATTCCGTTTTGGAGCATTTTGGCTTGTGCCCACCCAGCTCTGGTGAAGCGCTCTATAAAAATTTTATCGCCTCTAAAACAGAAACGACAGTCAGTGAATTACGCGCCAATATGGAAATTTTGGCCAGCGAAGTCGCCAGTTCAATGTCGGATACCATGACTGACACTCGAGCTTTTGAAGCCATTATTGATAAAAGTTTTTACGATTTAGAACGGGTAGAAAAAGAAGACCTCTCTTTAGAAGAGGTGATGAGCATTATTCGACAATTAGTGAACGAATCGAGAGATATCCGTCATTCAACACGCTTTTTAAACAACCAACTGAAAACCGCTTGCGATGAGATCTCTAAACTAAGAAGCCAGTTAGCAGAAGTACAGAAAGATGCCCTCTTTGATCCACTCTGTGGGTTATATAATCGACGCGCTTTCAACAACGATCTGCTTGCCATGCTTCACGCTCAGCAAGCACTGAGCATCATTTTATTGGATATTGACCATTTCAAAAGTTATAACGATGATTTTGGTCACCTATTTGGCGACTCAGTATTAAGAGCGATTGCCAAGCGTATTCAAAGTAATTGTCGCGAAGCGATGACGGCCTACCGTTTTGGAGGCGAAGAATTTGTTATTCTACTGCCTAACATGACCTTGCGTAGTGCGCGTCAGTTTGCTGAGTCTGTGCGTCGTTCAATTGAAAAACTGTTAGTACGCGATCGCCGTTCTGGGCAGCAAATTGGCAACATTACCGCGTCTTTTGGGGTTGCCGAATATCAAAGCTTGGAAGCCGCGGATAGCTTAGTTGATCGAGCCGATAAAATGCTCTATCAAGCAAAAAATCTTGGTCGCAACCGAGTAATGCCGCTCTAAAACCGCAACCGAATATTTAGATGGCCCTATGATCGCCATCTAAATATTCGATTTCTATCCAAACGGTCAGCGACTTAAAATAAGCCGCTCAACCTAATGCTGAATGTCAATAGTCAAACTTATAGCTGAAAAGCGTAGCTAAGGCAGTAATCTTCACCACTTTTGGCTGTATATTCTTTATCTTCACTGCAAGCTTGTGCTTTACCGTGCGCATTACCTTTAATGAGGCTTATCCAATGACGGATCGCCGTATTGGCCGTGCGATCATTGATTTGTTGACTAAACGTCGTGCAGGTTTCCAACTGAATATCTTCTATCTCAACCAATTCCACGCAACCAGTCCCGCGTAAACAACCTAATAACAGCTCTACATGACTACTACCATCCCCCTCTCGAAATAAGATTGAACAAGGTTGATCTTTACTTCCTGTGAAGGCGACAAACTGTTTTGGATGCTTTAAACCGCTGTGACGACCATCTTTAAAATACGCTAATACATGGTGATAATCGATCACGTAACTGGTGACTTCTTGATGTGAACCACTTTCTAGCGGAAATAAACGGTCAAGCAGCTGCTTAGCTTTGACTTGTCTTTCACGCTGTTGATTTGCACTCGTTGTCTCCACAGCGAAAACAGCTTCAGCGATAAACGGGTGTTGAGTTGATTGAATGTTGGTCTTATCGAATGTCAGCATATTCATTGTCGTTCCCTCGTGGATAACTATTTATTGTGTCCTAGAGCCATTACTTCAAACTGATGTTTAATTTTCATTCAATTCTGTGACTGGCTTAGTTTGTAGACTAGCGGATTTTTTACTACAATTTCACAACAAAAATTTTACAATGTGAATTTTACAAAATGGCCATATCAAAAAGCTTAGTTAGACAGTCACATTTTTTAGGCACCAAGGTAAGAAACTTGCGCAAACGCAATCACTTAACTATGGAAGACTTATCTGCGCGCTGTATACGGGTTAATCCAGAATACGCTCCTTCGGTCTCTTACCTTTCGATGATTGAACGAGGTAAGCGAGTGCCTAGCGTGGAAATGCTGGAAGTGATTGCAGAAGTTTTTCAAAAAGATCCACGTTGGTTTTTAGATGACGAGCCCGAACAAGCCGACATTACCCCGAATAAAGGTAACCGCGGGGGAATAAGCGGTATGGCACTGGAACCTAGCTTTCTATTTTCTAATGATATTTTACAAATTGCGATTCCCGAGATGCTGTCACAAACTGGGATAACGGGACGCCAATTTGCACATTTACTGATCCGCGCCCATCAAGAAAGTTTACAAAATCATTTTCCCGATTTAGAACGAGCAGCAGAAGAAGTCGGACTAAAACGTCTTAATTTAGCGGTAGAAGATTTAATCGATATCGCTAAAAGTCTAGGATTGACCATACGTTGGGTGACACGTACGCCACATGATGTCGTCGATGAATTGGGGATCAGCGCCAAACAGTTAGTCACTTCTTTTTTTGAACCCCCGGGAAATATTTATCTTAATGAGATTTTAAAACAATACCCGACACGCCTGAAATACGATTTAGCGGTGTATATCGGCCATAACGTTCTGCACAGTAAAGAGGGATTAAAAAGTGTGCTTTCGGTTGGGCATACTCATGGCTGGGAAGAACAGAGCGATCTTCAGCAAACTTCCGAGCTTAACTCACAAGATATTTTACAAGCATGGCGTGATTTTGAATCGAGCTTTTTTGCTGGTGCTCTACTTTGCCCTAAGGTTCCCTTTCGCCAGCTGTTGGATCGTAATGGTTATGAAATCTCCGTACATCAAAAAGCGGGAGTATCTCCTTCGGTTGCCATGCGCCGTATGACCGTCGTTTCTCCCTACCCTTATTGGCACTATTTTGATGCCTATGGCGAAGGAAAACTTAAAGCGGTGTATCGCGGTAATGGCATTCCCCTGCCTTGGGGTAATATGCGTAAAGTTGATGATCCTTGCCAACACTGGGCCGTATTTCGTCGTTTATCTGAACCGTTACCCGGTAGCTCCGCGCAGATTTCAATTTTAAATGTCGGTGATGAACCGCGTATTTACTGCTGCGAATCAATGAATATGTCTGATGCTGCGGGGAATAATCGAGTTCTGTGTGCTGGGATTGATCTGAATCCTGCGATCGATGCTCAAGGAGGCGATGCCCGCTCGATAGCCGAAGAGCTCAAAGCTTCTTGTGTTCAACAAGGAGGTTCTACCATCATCCCCAGACACATTAAAAAAGATTTGCTGACGATTGCAAAAATTCTCAATATTAATTGGATTGAGCGTGGGATTGATAATCAAGCAAGATTAATCTGCTCACGTGGTGCTGTATGCCCACGAGTGCCTAGTTGCTATGATAAATGTGCCAATAAAGCTGGGAGCGTTGATCGTTGACAAGAAAAACAACGTAAAAAAAAGCCAACCGCAAAAAAGGCGCGATTGGCTATATTTTGTGTGAACAAGAAGGTTCACTAACAACGTCAGTTGGCTAGGTGACCCTCGGCTTAAAAGGGTCATATATTATAAAGCATATTACGTGCCAACTTTTTAAAATCGAAAAATCCAGTAATTTAGGGTTAACATGGCGAAAAAACATCCGTTTCATTACAACCAATCTCATAGTGATTTTGCATTTTGCAATTAATGCGCAAAATGCAAAAAATTGGACCGCCGATAATCGTTTTTTCGCCTGTCAAACATAAGCTAACTCTGACGACAAAAAGATTGACGAGAATGATAATGACGCCAACTCTGTTTTCTATTCAAGAGTCCACACTCTCTCCCTCATGGCTAACCATTCAGGATGGACAATTACTGTGGATTCCAAATTTTTTATCCCTTGAACAAGCCGATAACGCTTATCAACGTCTGTCATTGGAACTGAATTGGCAGCAACAAGCTATCATGATGTTTGGTAAACCAATCATGCAGCCTCGGCTTCACGCTTGGTATGGTGAAAAAGCTTATCGCTATTCCGGCTTAAGCTTAGCACCACAGCCATGGGCACCAGCCTTATTGCCCCTGAAAGCACAATGTGAGCGTGTTGCAGATCAACCATTCAATTCAGTATTAGCGAATCTCTATCGCCATGGTCAAGATTCGATGGGCTGGCACCAAGACAATGAACCCGAATTAGGTCATCAGCCTGTCATTGCTTCATTATCACTAGGAGCGACTCGGCGTTTTGCGCTGCGCCATATTCAAAGTAAAGAAAAATTAACCTTTGAGCTTAGCCATGGCTCATTATTAGTGATGGCGGGAGACACACAACACTGTTGGCAACATACTATTCCTAAAACTCGTCAAGCTTGCCAACCGAGAATCAACCTCACATTCAGGCAGATTATTTAGTGATGGGCATACACCATAGATCATAAAAACGGCCCTACATTTAGAAAATGTGTCGGAAAATATAACAATATCAATATTCAAAATTTTTGAATGACATCCTCAACTCTCTGTGCTCCCTTTTTGTGATGTAATCGGTAAGCTATGATCATCCTCTAATGATGGAGCACGATCATGAACCCCTTACGCGTCATTGAACAGATAATTCCCGCTCGAGCAACCTCGGATGGAGATGGAGTCAAAATCCGTCGTATCGCTGGTTTTAACCATGACAGGTTTTCCCCTTTCCTGATGGTCGATGAGCTGAAATCAGACCACAGCGCCGATTACATTGGCGGATTTCCTCCTCATCCTCACCGAGGCATCGAAACCTTAACTTACATGTTGCAAGGACACTTTCAACATCGCGATCAAATGGGTAACGTCGGCGAATTACGTAGCGGTGGCGCACAATGGATGGCCGCGGGGCGAGGAGTCATCCACAGTGAAATGCCAATCATGGAGCAAGGGCAATTACACGGTTTCCAAATTTGGATAAATCAACCTGCGAAACACAAGATGGCTCCCGCCCAGTATCATGATTTTCAACCTGAGACGATAACTGAATACTCAACAGACTCAGTGAGTAAGCTAAGAATCATTGCCGGAGAACTGGCTATCGACGAGCGAACGCTGCAAGGCCCACTAACTCAAACTGGCGTCGCGACCATCGTTGCCGACTGGCGCGCTCAATCGTTCAGTGAACTCACTCTAGTCATCCCAGAGCACTACAATGTATTACTCTATGCTTATCAAGGCGCGGTGGATGTGGCAGGGAAGAGCTTAAAACAAGGCGAACTCGCGGTACTATCGCGTAACTCTAACCTGCAATTATCAGCGTCAGAGGCCAGTGGCGTATTGATTTTAGCGGGAGAACCGATCAATGAGCCCGTCGTTCATTACGGTCCATTTGTGATGAATACCCACCAAGAGATTGAGCAAGCGATTGCGGATTATAATGCGGGCTTATTTGCCACCTACTAATTGCCTGATAGCTCTATACCCAAACGACTTAGAGTGGTGATCAGCCCTCATCAACAAGCTCGATGAGCAAACAAAGATGGCTGCCGCTGTAAGTGGAAAGGAAGAATAAGTTTACTGTCTATTCGACCATAAGGTCGGTTGTTAAACAAAAATAAAGCCACTGCCTAATATTTTTGTTTTTGCCACACTGATTCAGTGTGGCTTTTTTTGGTCAGCAGGAAATGTCGTTCCTATTGTGAACGATGAATAAGTCGCTATAAAAATTCACACAAATAAGCGGTCGCTTGCGACACTTGAAGATCAAACGATGAATGACCATCAACTGCAAAACTCTCTCCGCTATGAAACGTTAACCATTGTTGATCGCTCGTCCGTTTAATGGTTAATGACCCTTTGATAACGGTCATTTTTTCCGGAGCATCCGTCGCAAAGGTATACTCTCCGGGAGCCATCACACCGACGGTCATTGATTCGCCCTGCTGCTGAAAACCTAAAGATTTCACATTGCCATCAAAGTAGCTATTTTCCTTAATCATGATATTCCTTTTCTGAGATAAAATAGTTTGAGTGGCATTTTCCACTCATCACTTAACAGATACTCAAGATATCATTAGCTTAGCTTTAATGACAATATGCTATACTCAGCTTACCTAGAGGCTTTACGTAATAAATCCTAAATACTTTGAGAGAATGACGTGGTTATTAGAAAAAAACCTAGCCGAAAATACCGCCCTGATAGTCAATCGTTTCTGTTTAAAGTCCTCTTTTGGCTAATATTAAGTCTCTTGGCCGTCGGATTTGCGCTGTTAATTATCGTGAGTTATCGCGATTATATTAATCCAAAGAACGTTCATGGTTCTTGGATTGAAATTGGCGCGCCGAGCCACTTAACCGAAGTGCTCACCTTTAATGAACAAGGTGTGTTTCGTGATCATCGTTTAATTGCCACACAATTTGAATTTGATGGCAAGACAATTGCGATCAGAACAGGCACTGGCGAAACCCTTTATCAACTGTCAGGAACCACCGATTCACCACAGCTACGTCGAGTTGAACCTCCGCTACCTCATCAGCGCTTTATTCGAGCAGGCTACGAGCACACCATTTCTACCGAACCTGGACCTAGCCGCCGTTCAGCCGTATCAGAGCATTTCAGAGAACGATAATGGCTCCCGAAGGAGCCAGTAAGAAAGCGAAGTGGTAATCCAAAGCTCAGTTTATTTACGTAGTGCGTTGAGTTTAGCCTGAGCCAAGCCGAAAATCGTATCAACTGGGTAACTGCCATCTTCTGTCGCGATACCAGCAGGTTTACCAGTAAAGAGTTCAATCGCCTCTGTCACATGGTCAATCACCCAAATATGAAATTCGCCTTTTTCCACCGCTTTGAGAATATCCGCTCGTAACATCAAATGATGTTGATTCGAGCGCGGTATAATAACCCCTTGTTGTGGATGACGACCTTTGATCGAACAAACATCAAAGAAACCCTCAATTTTTTCATTCACCCCACCAATCGGTTGCGCTTCACCAAACTGGTTCATCGAGCCGGTAATCGCAATATCTTGCCGGTTAGGCTGTCTAGAAAACGCCGATACAATAGCGCAGAACTCGGCCATACTTGCGCTATCCCCATCAACACCACCGTACGATTGCTCAAAAGTAATAGTGGTCGTGAGTGGTACACGCGCGGTGCGGCCAAACACGGATTTTAAGTAAGCAGAAAGGATCATCACGCCTTTCGAGTGGATACTGCCCCCTAAATCAACGCTACGTTCAATATCAATAATATCGCCATCGCCAAACGAGGTAGTGGCGGTAATTCGGTTCGGCGCACCAAAGGCGTGATCGCTGGTCGCTAATACGGATAAAGCATTCACTTGACCAATGGCGGAACCTTCCGTGTGCAATAATGTGGTGCCATTGAGGAAGGTTTCCATCACCCCTTCTTGCAAACGGTTTACTCGCATTTGTTGGTTATTGAGTGCCTCTTCTACATGATTTTGTCGGATCATATTAGAGTTCGCTTGCCGAGCAACATAATTAGATTCACGCAATAAATTAGCAATATGGGCGGAATGCAAAGAGAGCTTATTTTGATCGCTGGTCATCCGCGAACTGTGTTCAATAATGCGCGCAATCGCTTTACGATCGCAATGCAACATATTGTTATCATGCACTATGCTGGAAATAAAACGAGCATAATGCAATTCACTTTCTGGCGTGCGCTTCATCTCATCTTCGAAATCGGCCGTCACACGAAACAGCTCACTGAACTCCGGATCATAATGCGTCAGCAATTCATAGGTTCGGTAATCACCAAATAAAATGATTTTAACGTCCAGAGGTATCGGCTCAGGATCCAGCGAGACGGTTCCGGTTAAGGTGACCTCTTTTTCTAGCGAGGTGAAACTGAGCTGACGTGAACGCAGAGCACGTTTTAAACCATCCCACACATAGGGCTGCTCCAGTACCTTCACCGCATCCATCAGTAGCACGCCGCCGTTGGCTTTATGTAAACTACCAGCGCGGATCAGTGAAAAATCGGTAAATACCGTTCCTTTATAAGTAGCAGTTTCAATATAACCAAACAAGGAATGATAGTTAGGGTTTTCTTCGACCACTACCGGAAATTCTTGCGAAGCGCGACACACCAGCACGTTAACTTTATAGCGACGCGGTAATTTTTTATCCAACGCCGCGGTAGCGAGCTCCCCTTGCTCTCCCGTTTCGTCCAAAAAGATCTCCACATTTTCGACGATATCTTTTTGTAATTCAGTTAAGTAGGTTTTGATTTCTGGGTATTTAGAATAATCAAGCTTAAGCTGTTTAATAAAATGACTGATCACGTCCAGCGTCACGTCATCATTGAGCTTTTTAATTTTTTCGCTGTAAGTCTCTTCCCATTCGGTCAACTGACGAACCATATTACGTAGACTGACTTCCAGTTCATCGATGGTCTGTGAAAAATGCTCTTGCTCTTTTTTGCTCAGGGCATCAAAGGTTTCTTCGGTATGCATTTCTTCGCCATTCATGGCGACAAACTGATACTCACCTTGGTTGGTGATCGTTAGGCTAATGTCGCGCTCTTTAGCGCGTAAAGTGATGGCTGCTAATTCTTGTTCCTGCTTTTGGGCGAGTTGGTTTTTTAAGCGGTCAGCTCGGCTAAAGTAGAGTTCATTATCAAACGCTAACGGAATCGCATTGACCAATTTGGTCATTAGTTTTTCAATATCTTGACGGAAAGTTTGCCCCACTCCAGCGGGCAACTTCAACACTCGCGGCGTACGAATATCATCGAAATTAGCCACATAACACCAATCAAATAGCGCGTTATTCTCTGGCTGATGGCGATGTAAATAACGCAAGATCATGGTACGCTTACCTAACCCATTGCGTCCAATCGCATAGATGTTATAGCCCTTTTCTTTTATCGACATCGCAAATTCAACCGCTTTTTGCGCGCGTTCTTGGCCAACAATTTCATCAATGGGAGCCAATTCTTTGGTCGATTTACATGGCAAATGCTCTAAAGTTGCAACGTGGTAGAGCTGCTCAAGATTCAATTTTTGAATCGCCATACTCCCTCCTAGTTCTTATGATTGTTATTGTGAGTGTTACTGCTTTTAGTTTTAGCCTAAGTGTAGAATAAAAGCACAATCTTTTTAGTGACTTACTACTAATTCATGGTTAAGTGAACAAATAAACAACAACCCAAGCATGAAAAATGCAAATGATAACCAGTTGCATTTGCCGTGAAATTATCTTTAAATAGAACTTCACTACCTAAGCAATATCGGAGTCACGATGGATCTCAATTTATGTTGGAGCTACTATCAAAAAGCAGAAAAATTGGTTAATCAAGGACATTGGCCCGAGGCCCATTATCTTTTCGAGCAAGTTTTGGCATACCTTCCACAACATCTGCATCACGCTGCGCAGCACGCACAAACCAAACCTTGCCAATTGGTATGCTTAATCAGCGGCCTACGAGACTGTGCGGTATATCAATCTGAAATTCTTAATACCATGGGACAGCAGAAAAACGCTTATCAGGTACTCAACCAAAGTTATGCGCTACTGCAATTTTTATCCATTGAAAACAATCCATTAGTCAGATCCGTTGCCAGCGTATTAGACAGAAATAGTCACGATTTACTCGAACACATGAATGCATTTTGTCATGCACAAAGAGCAGCATCATGGCAGTTAGAATATGCCAATGTTGAAAAAGCTCATCGCTACTTCACTCAATTAAAACATCAACAAGGGCAAATGACTGCAGGAGCGAGACTCAACTAAAAGCAAGTGATCAAAACTCGTCCATTGATCGTTGATGGCTGTTAAGGGTTAAAAATAATGGGCAATCGCTAAATAACGCTGACGAATATGCTCAATCAATAAACGAACTTTATTCGGTGGCTGACGAGTAAAAGGATACACCGCATAAATACCCAACTTTTTACCCACTTGGTCTGGAAACAGGTCGATCAATGTCCCATCTTTAAAATCATGGTAGACCAAACAGCGCGGTACATAAGCAATCCCGTGCCCGCCCAAAGCGGCTTTGCGTAGCGCCGTAGCATTATCGGTAGAAAAGCTGCCTGAAACTTCAACGATTCGGTTTCCTGCTGGGCTTTTAAACTCCCAATCACTGGCACCCGTAGTTTGATAAGCGTATTGCAAACAATTATGCGTAACAAGCTGCTCAGGCGTTATTGGTTGACCATGCCGAGCAAGGTACGCGGGCGATGTGCACACCACCCATTGCGAATCCAAAATATGCCGGGCGATCAAACTTGAGTCATCTAAATAACCCGTACGGATCACCAAATCAAAACCATCTTCTATCAAATCAACAAACCGATTATCTAACGACATATCCACCGTTAACCCTGGATAGCGATTACAAAATTCGGCAACCGCATCAGCAAGCAGCAAATCTCCAGAGATAGTCGGCACAGACATTCTGATATGTCCGCTGACATTTTCACCAAAACCTGATAAGGCATCGATGGCTTCTTGCGTGGCTTGCTTCACATTTCTGGCACTGATTAATAACGCTTTCCCCGCTTCAGTTAAGGTCAACTTACGGGTTGTACGATAGAGTAGCTGTACCGCTAGCTCTTGTTCTAAACGAGCGATTCTTTTGCTAACTACTGAATTAGTAAGATTATTTTGTTCTGCGGCTTTGCTAAAGCTTCCTAGCTCAATCACTTGAGAGAACAAAATCAGATCATCTGCGCGCACTCGATTACACCATTTTAGGAACTAATTATTTTCATTATTTCCCTATATCCTCAAAAAATAAAGGAGTAAATTCACCCGCTATTAACAAAAGCATCACAACTATAAAAATTAAACAACCGAACTCACCACTTAACTCGTACCCTACTGCACGTATTAAGTCATCATTATGAATGGAGAGTTCAAGGACGAGGAAGTCTTTCATGAGTGACACCCTACTGGCGCTGATTGCGTTTTCACCCATTGTTGTCGCAGCCGTATTGCTGGTCGGATTAAATTGGCCAGCCAAAAAAGCCATGCCGGTGGCATTTGCTTTAACGGTTGCTATCGCTTTGATCTTTTGGGATATGTCGATAACTCGCGTCCTTGCTTCAACCTTGCAAGGGCTCAGCATTACCGTTTCCGTATTATGGATCGTCTTTGGCGCGATATTACTACTCAATACACTGAAACATACCGGAGCGATTACTACCATCCGTAATGGTTTCACCGACATTTCACCCGATCGTCGCATACAAGCGATCATCATTGCTTGGTGCTTTGGTTCTTTCATCGAAGGTGCTTCTGGTTTTGGTACACCAGCCGCCATTGCGGCACCTTTACTGGTTGCGATTGGTTTTCCTGCTTTAGCCGCGGTGTTAATGGGCATGATGATTCAATCAACGCCAGTATCATTCGGAGCGGTGGGAACGCCGATCATTGTTGGTGTTAACCGTGGACTAGACACCCATAATATTAGCGAAACTTTAGTGGCTAATGGTTCCAGCTGGGACGCCTACTTACAACAAATCACCACCGGTGTTGCACTCACTCATGCAGTTGTTGGTATCTTGATGCCAGTACTGATGGCGATGATGCTGACGCGATTTTTCGGTAAAAACCGCAGTTGGACCGAAGGGTTAGATATCTTACCTTTTGCGCTGTTTGCCGGTTTGGCTTTCACTCTGCCTTATGCGCTCACTGGCGTGTTGTTAGGCGCTGAGTTTCCTGCCCTAATGGGTGGATTAGTCAGTTTAGCCGTTGTGGTTACCGCCGCGAAAAAGGGCTTTTTAGTACCGAAAACCACATGGGATTTTCCACCAGAAACAGAGTGGCCGAGTGAATGGCTTGGCTCATTAAAAATGAACCTTGATGAAATGAAAGCCAAACCAATGGGGCTGGCTCTCGCGTGGACTCCTTATGTGTTGTTAGCGGTCATTCTGGTTGCTAGCCGGGTCAGCAGTGAATTTAAAGCCATGTTACTGAGTGTACAACTGGGCTTTAATAACATTCTTGGCGAAACGGGAGTCAGCACATCGATTGACCCGCTCTATCTGCCCGGTGGCATCTTAGTCTTTGTCGCTATCTTGGCCGTGTTACTACAGTCTCGTAATCCTACTCCGCTATTAAAAGCCGTTGGCGAATCCAGTAAAACATTAGTGGGTGCTGGTTTTGTGTTGGTCTTTACTATTCCTATGGTACGAATTTTTATCAACTCCGGTATTAATGGCGCAGATCTGGCCAGCATGCCTGTGACTACCGCCAATTTTGCCGCAGGTCTGGTTGGGCAAGCCTTTCCTGCTCTCAGTGCCACCGTGGGTGCTTTAGGTGCTTTCATTGCTGGCTCGAATACGGTGTCTAACATGATGTTTAGCCAGTTTCAATTTGAAGTGGCGCAGACACTGAATATCTCTACGGTCGTGGTGGTTGCCCTGCAAGCCGTGGGCGCGGCGGCTGGTAATATGGTGGCGATTCATAACGTCGTCGCTGCCTCAGCAACAGTCGGTTTACTGGGGCGTGAAGGAGCGACTTTACGCAAAACCATCATCCCGACGGCGTATTATCTGATTGCCACCGCCATTATCGGCATGGTGGTTGTTTATGGATTTAATGTTAGTGATGTGTTGATGCTAGCCGAACACTCATGAGCAAACGATCCTGCTGTTAATATTTACCGCGGTAGCGAACAGACACCCCTCGCTACCGCGACTTACTCATTAGGTTATCCATGATCCCGTTGTTATAAGGATACAAACCATGATCATCTCTGCCTCAACTGATTTTCGCGCAGCCGCTCAAGCGAAGTTACCGCCTTTTCTGTTTCACTATATTGATGGCGGATCGTATCGCGAAGACACCCTACGTCGCAATACTACCGATTTAGCCGATATCGCCCTACGCCAACGAGTGCTCAATGACATGTCTGAATTAAGCCTTGAGACCGAATTGTTTGGCGAATCGCTGGCCATGCCTATCGCCTTAGCTCCGGTGGGCTTAACCGGCATGTACGCTCGACGTGGTGAAGTGCAAGCCGCGCATGCTGCCGCCAATAAAGGCATTCCCTTTACCCTATCGACGGTGTCGGTGTGTCCGATTGAAGAAGTCACCGCCAGCCTGACTCGTCCAATGTGGTTTCAGCTTTATGTATTGAAAGATCGCGGCTTTATGAAAAACGTATTAGAGCGCGCTAAGGCGGCTGGCGTGACGACTTTAGTGTTTACGGTCGATATGCCCGTGCCCGGTGCGCGCTATCGTGATATGCATTCTGGAATGAGCGGTCCCAATGCCGCAAGCCGACGCATTCTGCAAGCGATGACACATCCTCGCTGGGCATGGGATGTGGGCTTATTGGGTAAACCGCACGATCTGGGCAATATTTCGACCTATCGCGGGACGCCGACTAAACTCGAAGATTATATTGGCTGGCTGGGGAATAATTTCGACCCGTCAATCAGTTGGCAAGATCTCGAATGGATCCGTGATTTCTGGGATGGCCCGATGGTGATCAAAGGCATTTTAGACGTCGAAGATGCCAAAGATGCGGTACGCTTCGGCGCTGATGGCATTGTAGTCTCTAACCACGGTGGACGTCAGTTAGATGGCGTACTGTCCACCGCACAGGCATTACCTAAGATTGCTGATGCAGTAAAAGGCGAGTTAAAAATTCTTGTCGATTCTGGCATTCGTAGCGGATTGGATGTGGTCAGAATGCTTGCCTTAGGCGCAGATTGCACCTTACTGGGTCGAGCTTTTGTCTATGCATTAGCGGCGCAAGGTCAAGCCGGTGTTGAACATTTACTGGATTTATTTGATAAAGAGATGCGCGTGGCAATGACCTTAACCGGTGCTAAACGGGTGCAAGATCTCTCCCGTGATTCTTTGGTGAATCGTTAATCCGTGGTGATAACAGGAGTTCAACATGAGTGAGTTACCCTCACACTATCAGCAGCTGATCACTCAACTGGCAACCCGCGTTGCTAGTGAGCGCATCATCACTCAGCCAGCGCAGCGTTTGGCCTATGGCACTGACGCCAGTTTTTATCGCTTAGTGCCTAAAATCGTCTTACGTTTACAGTCTCTTGATGAAGTGATATTTACGATTCAGTGTTGCGCTGAACTGGGCATTCATTTTACTTTTCGCGCCGCTGGCACCAGCTTATCTGGTCAGGCGGTGTCTGATTCTGTCTTGATCACCTTAACTGATGATTGGCGTGAGCATCAAATTCTTGATGACGGCCATAAAATTCGGCTACAACCGGGGGTTATCGGCGCAGACGCCAATAAATACCTTGCCCCTTACCAACGTAAAATTGGTCCTGATCCCGCTTCAATCAATACTTGTAAAATTGGCGGTATCGCCGCTAATAATGCGAGTGGCATGTGTTGCGGTACCGCGCACAACTCTTATCGCACCGTAGATAGCATGACCATCGTTTTTGCTGACGGCGTCGTGCTTGATACCCGAGATGAGCAAAGTATTGCTGACTTCAAACGCCGCAAAGCAGACTTGCTCGCGGGCATTGAGACGTTAGCCGCGCACACTCGCGCCAATACTCAGCTCACTGAACAAATTCGTCACAAATATCGCTTAAAAAATACCACCGGTTATGCACTTAATGCGCTCATTGACTATCACGATCCGATCGAGATCATCGAACATCTGTTAATCGGCTCAGAAGGCACACTCGGCTTTATCGCTGATATTACCTATAACACCGTAGTTGAACATCGCTACAAAGCCTCAGCGCTCTTGGTTTTTGCCACTATTGAACAAGCCTGCCAAGCGGTAACCACCTTGTCCAGTACGCCAGTTGCTGCGGTGGAACTCATGGATGGTCGCGCGCTCCGTTCTGTTGCTGATAAACCTGGCATGCCAGACTTTATTGCCGAACTCGATATCGAAGCCTGCGCTCTGTTGGTGGAATCGCACGCCAGTCAACAAGTCGAACTCGATAGTCAGTGCCAAGCCATTATGGACAGCCTCAGCGATTATCAGATCATTCAATCGGTGCCGTTTACTCGTGACAGCCAAACTGTTGCCACCTTATGGGGCATTCGTAAAGGTATGTTTCCAGCTGTCGGCGCCGTCCGCGAGGTCGGCACAACGGTGATCATCGAAGACGTCGCCTTTCCAGTTGAAAAACTCGCCGCTGGGGTCCGTGAACTGCAAACCCTATTCGATCAGTATCGCTATCATGAAGCGATCATTTTTGGTCACGCCTTAGAAGGCAACTTGCACTTTGTCTTCACACAAGGCTTTGAACAGCAAGCTGAAATAGACCGCTATGGTGCATTTATGGATGCGGTTGCGGAATTGGTCGCGGTCAAGTATCAAGGTTCGTTAAAAGCGGAACATGGTACGGGGCGTAACATGGCTCCTTATGTCGAGCTAGAATGGGGCAAAGAAGGCTACGCTCTTATGCAGCGCATCAAAAGTCTGTTTGATCCACAAGGACTGCTCAATCCTGGCGTCATCATCAACGCCGATCCTCAAGCACATCTACAACACCTTAAGCCTATGCCCGCCGCCGATCCTTTGGTTGATCGCTGCATTGAATGTGGTTTCTGTGAACCCGTTTGTCCATCACGTACCTTGACCTTATCTCCTCGCCAGCGAATTGTGCTGTATCGTGAATTACAACGTCGTCAGCGAGCGGGAGAAGAGATTGCTAGCGATGAAATGAATCGTGTATTCCAATATCAAGGTATTGATACTTGCGCCGCCACTGGTTTATGCGCCGAGCGCTGTCCAGTGGGTATCAACACCGGCGATTTAATTAAACAATTACGCCAAGCAAAATACGCCAAATTTACTCCGATTGCGCGCTGGACAGCCGATCATTTCGCCACCACTACCGCACTGGTGACAACGGGTCTTAAAGTCAATCAACTGGCAACTAACGTCTGCGGAGAAGCGCGAGTCAGTCAACTGAGCCAAAGCTTACGCAAATTCAGCCAAGGCAAAACCCCCTTATGGATGGCAGAGCTGCCTCGCGCTAATCGCTATCCACTGGCAAAACAAGCAGCGAATTTGCCACGACGCGAGAAAAAAGTCGTCTACCTGCCCTCTTGCGCCAGCCGGACGATGGCGCAAGGCAAAAACGCCCTTGACCCACGGCCACTGACCGAAGTGACTTTATCCCTGCTCAACAAAGCCGGCTTTGAGGCGATTATTCCAAACGATGTCTCTTCTCAATGCTGTGGTATGCCTTATGACAGCAAAGGGATGTTTGATATTGCCACACAAAAAGCGCAGCAGTTAGAGCAAGCATTGTGGCAAGCCAGTGAACAGGGCCGCTATCCAGTACTCATCGATACCAGCCCATGTGCCAAACGCAGTATGGATCACTTTGCCCAGCCAATGCAGATTTTTGAACCGGCAGGCTTTATCAGTCAGTATGTTTTAGAGCATTTAAGCATTACTCCAAAACAAGAAACAGTCATGCTGCACATCACCTGTAGCTCACGTAAAATGGCGCTTGAGAAGACCATGTTAGCGGTCGCGCAAGCTTGCGTATCAGACGTGATTGTTCCTGAGCATATTCAATGCTGCGGTTTTGCTGGTGACAAGG
This sequence comes from Vibrio sp. 11986-1-5, assembly GCF_963878025.1. Taxonomy (NCBI): domain Bacteria; kingdom Pseudomonadati; phylum Pseudomonadota; class Gammaproteobacteria; order Vibrionales; family Vibrionaceae; genus Vibrio; species Vibrio sp. 11986-1-5. The sequence continues at coordinate 212,106 of NZ_CAWNVW010000033.1, read as the reverse complement.
GCTTTACCACGCCAGAGCTCAACCAAGCTGCCGTACAATCGCTGAAACAACAAGTACCCGCCAGCTGCCAACGTGGTTTTAGTAATAGCCGGACTTGTGAAATCGGCTTATCCCATCATAGTGGGATCCCTTATCAATCTATTTTGTATTTGTTAGATGAAGTATCAAGGCCAAATAATTAAGTTGACGCCATAAAATAGGCGCTGATTCAGCGCCTATTTTTTATCGACCAAAAACGAAATCCCTTACAGGTTACGACGCGCCTCAACCGCTTGCGCGAGCTGACGTAATACTTTTTCAGTATCATCCCAACCGATACATGCATCGGTAATCGACTGTCCATAAGTCGGTGCTTGACCATCTACTAAGTCCTGACGACCTGCCACTAAATGGGACTCAATCATCACCCCAAAGATAGCGTGTTCACCAGCGCGCAGCTGCGCACAAACGTCATCTGCCACTACCATTTGTCGCTGATACTGCTTAGAGCTATTGGCATGGCTAAAGTCAATCATGACTTTCTGTTTTAAACCGGAGACTTCTAGCTCTTGTTTAATCGCCGCAACATGCTCAGCACTGTAGTTAGGCTCTTTGCCGCCACGTAAAATAATATGACAATCAGGGTTACCCGCCGTTTCCACAATCGCCGAATGACCAAATTTAGTCACCGATAAAAAGTGGTGTGAAGCACTGGCAGAACGAATCGCATCGGTGGCAATTTTAATATTGCCATCAGTACCATTTTTAAATCCCACTGGGCATGACAGTCCCGAAGACAACTCGCGATGCACTTGGGACTCGGTTGTGCGAGCGCCAATGGCTCCCCAGCTGATCAAATCCGCGACGTATTGCGGCGTGATCATATCCAAAAACTCACTGGCGGTTGGCATTCCCATATCGGTTAAATCCAATAACAATTTACGACCAATACGCAAACCGTCATTAATTTTATAGGAATCATCAAGATACGGGTCGTTAATCAATCCTTTCCAGCCCACTGTGGTACGCGGTTTTTCAAAATATACTCGCATCACCACTTCAAGATGACCGCTTAATTCATCACGCAAGGCTTTCAAGCGCTGGCCATAGTCAATCGCGGCTTTAGGGTCATGAATAGAACAAGGGCCAATGACCACCAACAAACGATCATCTTGGTCATGTAAAATGTTATGTATCGCTTCACGGGCTTGAAATGTGGTTGAAGAAGCAGCTTCACTGGCAGGAAATTTCTCTAATACGGCCACTGGAGGCAGCAATTGTTTGATACGTTTTATATTGACATCATCGGTTTGATACATCGCTTACTTCTTCCTATTACTGATTACTGCAGGAGTTCCCATCACTGCTCGGTTATGCTCTGTAAGTAACTTAACCACTTCACCAAGCAATCACAAGCACTATTTTCGGAAATTTTCAACAACTCAGCATTCAATACAAAAACAACGGGGTGTAATTTAAAATTTACACCATTAAACATGTTCATCTTCAAACGACTTGAATATACTTTTTACATCGACTCCAATGATGGCTGGCCTTTTTGCTTGACGCTGCTGGGTTAACTGAACATCCGTTGCTATAGCAAGAAGATAAAGCGTTTAGCGATTGCGCGCCCATTAATGAGAATAAATATTACTTACAATATGTCTACTGACACTATCTACTAAAGGTGACCACGATGAACAATAACGTCACGCTCTGGTTAGCAAAAGATCCAGACCTCCGTACCCGTAAAGAATTACAAACTTTAATTGATAACCACCAGCAAGATGAAATTGCCGATCGCTTTAAATCTCGCTTAGAATTTGGTACCGCTGGCCTACGCGGTAAGGTGGGATGCGGCCCTAACCGCATGAATCGGCTGGTAATTCAAGAAACCGCGGCCGGACTTGGTCATTATCTGATCCAGCAAGTCGACAATGCCAAACAACGAGGCGTCGTGATTGGCTATGATGGCCGCCCAGATTCACAACAATTTGCGCAAGATACCGCCTCGGTACTGACCGCTTTAGGCATTAAGGTGTATCTTACCTATAAAGTAGCGCCTACTCCGGTAGTGGCGTTTGGGGTCAAACATTTACAAGCCGCCGCCGCAGTGGTCGTTACTGCTAGCCACAATCCGCCAGAATACAACGGTTTTAAAGTCTACTGGGAAAATGGCGCCCAGATCATTGCTCCCCATGACTCCGGCATTGCCAGTCAAATTGATTTAGCGGCAACGCAAGCAGTACCAACACTGGATCTCGATACAGCTCAACAGCAAGGGTTATTGGTTTGGCTGCAAGATGATTATTATCAAACCTATCGGCAAACCATCAATGCGAGCCCATTGCTGCAGCATCACACTGATCCGTCTAGTGTGACCATCGCTTATACCGCCATGCACGGCGTCGGTGCCGAAATGGCAGAAACCCTGCTCGCTGACGCCGGATTTAATAAGGTACTGAGTGTCAAAGAGCAACGCGAACCCGATGGTAGCTTCCCGACGGTTAACTTCCCTAACCCCGAAGAAGCCGGCGCTATGGACAGAGTCATAGCCTTAGCCGAATCGGTGAATGCCGAGCTCGCCTGCGCCAATGATCCCGATGCCGACCGTTTCGCGGTTGCCGTGGCGAAACCTGAAGGCGGATATCAAATGCTGACGGGCGATCAAGTCGGTGCATTACTCGGCGATTACCTGCTCCGTCATACCGCGCATCAAGCCCCATTAGTCGGAAATACCATCGTCTCTTCTAGCCTACTCAGTAAAATTGCTGCCGTTCATGGCGCGGTTTATTACCAAACACTGACAGGTTTTAAATGGTTAACTAATGTGGCAATGGCGAAGCAATCAGAGCAGCATCCATTCTTGTTTGCTTATGAAGAAGCCTTAGGTTACACCGTCGGTAATAGCGTTTGGGATAAAGATGGCTTGTCCGCTATGGTGGCCTTTGCCCAACTCGCGGCAGAACTGTATAGCCAAGGTAAAACTATTTGGGATCAATTAGAGACGTTATATCGTCAACACGGTTTATACATTACTGCGCAGCGCAGTATTGCTCTCGCGCCAGATACGCCACCCATAGGTGATCATCTACGAGCGAACCCTCCCCATACCATTGCCGGTCGTGCTGTGATCATCTGCGATGATTTAAAACTCGCCGTTCGTTATCATCAAGACGGCACGACAGAGCCGCTCACTTGGCCAAGTAGTGATGTTTTGATTTATCATTTACAAGATGGAGCGAGAGTGATTGTTCGTCCGTCAGGAACCGAGCCGAAACTCAAATGCTACTATGAAGTGGTTGGAACGTTTAGCGCAGAGGAAAGTTTTGCTGATGCAGAACAACGCACCGAAGAACAAATGGCATTGCTGATCAGCGAGCATCAAAGCAGCCTAGGATAAATAGATTCAATCCTCGCTTTATAGCAAATAAAGCGAGGATTGATTGCGATGCTGTAATTTCAAATGGACAGAAAGTTAAGCAGTAGGTCACTCAACATCCATAAGGCGAGTAAGAAAAAGATCCCGCCCATCAATTTGTGCTGATATAAACGAAACTTGGCATTCTCAAGCAAGACATGTCCGCCCCAGCCGACTAAACCTACCAGCAGTAAATTAAACAGTAACCCACAGATATTGAGTACAATCCCCAAGATTAACATTTGTTCACCGGAGCTAGCGGGGACATTGCTCGACACAAACTGTGGTAAAAACATCACAAAAAATACCAATGCCTTAGGATTAAGTAAGTTACTGACCAAAGCTCGTTGATAAAAAGTACTACTTAGTGCGTTCCCTTGAGCAAGATGAGGAGCATCACTCGCGCCACTGCGCAGACAATCAGCGCCCATTTTCAATAAATAGCCTGCACCTAACACTTGTAACACAGTGAGGGCGATTGGGCTCATCGCCACCATCGCTGAGACACCAAGGGCAGCGAGTAAGGTTAAAATAACGCCTGAGGTCGCATTGCCTAAGCTAGCAAATACGCCGACTTTACGCCCATAACTCAAGCTTGAGCTGGCAATTAATAACATGTCAGGGCCAGGTATTAACAGCAACGCAATTACCGCGGTGATGTACAGCGGTAAAATAGTCATATCAATCATTATCATCGCTCAATAGCAGCACAAAGTCGCGAATTCTATCTTAAAGCCAGCGACATTACTATTGAGGAAGCTATTCAGCCAACCATTCCACTTCAATTAAAGTTTGGTCGGCAGATTTTAAACGGCCGAGAAAAACATCACCCCGATGCACTTCACCAACCCCTTGTGGCGTTCCCGTCATCACCACATCGTTATCCAGCAAACTAGTATAAGATTGAAGGTCCGTTAAAATCTGCGCGGGAGAGAAAATCATCTGCGCAACACCACCACATTGTACTCGCACACAGTTAATGTATAGCTCTAACTGTAAAGTGGCGATATCGATGCCGGTTAAATCAATAAAACGGCTAAAGACAGCCGAGCCATCGAACGCTTTTGCCCGCTCCCAAGGTAGCTGCTTTTGCTTGAGCTGAGATTGTAAAGTTCGCTTGGTTAAATCCAGTCCAAGTCCCACACCTGCGTAATCGCCATTACGAATAAGAAAACAAATCTCCGCTTCGTAGTGCAAGGTTTCTTGATGATAGGCATGTAATTGTTTTGCAATACTGCTGTTGGGTTTATTAAACACCACCATTTGCTCTGGTAACGAGTTATTGAGCTCTTTGATGTGTTCTACATAGTTGCGGCCGACACACAGTATCTTTGATGGGTAAACCAATTGTTGTTCATAGCGTATCGCGTTCATCGCTCGTCCTTGAATAATGAGTGAGCACAAAGTGTAACCTATCTTAAAAAATCGCCAAGCTTTCATCGAAAGATAAAAATCAAAAACACCATATGAATGCCTTCACTTCCCGTCTGCAATAAAAGCAAATGAAAACATGGTCGAGTCTTTTTTCTTCCATAAAAACAAAATGTAATCGTCACATTTGAGCAATCAAATCGTCATTTAAACGTTCTACCTTACTCTCAAACCAACCATAGAGCATGAAGCTCAATTTACTAAATAGGGTAATAATAATGAAACAAGCAGCAGTGACAACCGCCATTCTCGCCGCATTGGTCTCAGGATCATCTTTAGCCGCAACCGTTTATAGCGCTGATGGCACGGAGTTGAGAATTGGTGGCCGCGTTGAATTCCGTGGTGATTTTATCGGTGATAAAGGCGCAGAAATAGATGGGACGATGAAAGATAGTACGCGTGCTCGTCTGAATGTAAGAGGCTCAACTCAAGTTGCCGATGACCTAAGAGGATTTGCTTTTTACGAAGCGGAACAGAATACCGGAACCTCAGAGTTTAAAAATCGCTACATGTATGCTGGTTTTGCAACCAATGTCGGTGATATTTCATTCGGTAAACAGGACATGGCAGCGGTACAAATTTCTAATCTCACCGATACCACCGAGTTTTCAGGGATCCAACAGTACATTACCTCAGCCTCTGATAAAACAGACAGTGTGATTGCGTATCGTGGTCAATTCGATGCACTTAATCTGCAAGCAACCTATGCCGCTAATAGTAAAGATAATGCTGATTTATATGGTATTTCTGGATTGTATTCTTTACCTATCGGACTGGACCTTGGTGCAGCCTACTCAGCTGGCGATAATGGTGTCGGTAAAGGTAAACAAAATCAATGGTTACTCGGCGTAGGCTATAAACTTGATGCATTATCGTTAGGAGCGACTTACTCTTTTGGTGATAATGATGATAAAGTCAATAGTGAATTTAATGCTCTAGAACTTGCCGCCGCTTATAAGTTAAACAAGCAGATGACGTTGAAAGGCGTTTACGGCAAAAGTGAAGATAAAATCTCTGGAAACAAGACAGATAGCGCCGATTTCTTCGAACTTGCCGCTTATTACCAATTCAACTCTGCTTTACGTAGCTACATCTCCTATAAACTGAACAATCTTGACGATGTTGTCGTTAATGGCGTTGAGACTCAGAGTGAAGATACTCTACGTTTTGGATTACGTTACGATTTTTAATGTTTCATAAACTCCATTGCATACTGTCCTTTTTGGCCAAGCTCCGCTTGGCCCTTTTCATTGCCACGCTCTAGTCCCTTACCCCCCATAACCTGTTAAATACGCATCCTCCATCGGTGAGCTCTATCTTTCCGACGATAAACTCTCAAAACTAACAAAAATTCTTATATACTTACCAAGAGTCATTGCTAAGCCACTTAAAGATAAGGCCAATGACTCACTTCTCTTGTTACCGTCGAGGTTACTTATGGCGACACCAATCAATATCACCCTATACCGGTGGGCCGGTCAATTTGGACCGTTTAAAGTCAATATTCCCTGCGGTGAATGCACACTAACTCAGGATATTCTTGAAGATACTTTTGCTAATGAACTGGCAGGCATTGAAATTAATTTACAAAGCAAAGATTGGCTTAGTCACTGGTGGGAACCACTAAAATACGGTGCTTGGCACGCTCCTATTGTGATTGTCGAAGGTAAAGTCATCAGCCAAGGTGCAGCACTCAATCGAGGGGTTCTTGTACAAGCAGTGATCGAGCAATCGGCACAACGTGAGACCTTACAAGGCAATATTGTTTATGGCAAAGCCTCTTGTCCATATTGTCAAAAAGCCAAGCTAGCCTTACAAGAAGCTGGCATTCGTTTTCAATATTTTGATGTCGTAAAAAACAGCGCCGCTCTCTATCGAATGATCCCCGAAGTTAAAGCCATCATTGGTGCTAAAACTCCAGTGACTGTCCCGCAAATATGGTTAGATGGTCAATATATCGGAGGCTATGACGCGCTGCAGACTTGGTTACTTGAACATCCTCAAACCGGTTCATTACAAGATGAGCCGCTCAATAACGTTATTTCATTAGCGAAGAAATAGCCAAAAGCCCTGAGTTTGATTCACTCAGGGCTTTTTTATATTCTTTATACTCAGATTATTTGCTGAGCTTCTTCCATACTGTTTTAATGAAAGATTTCTTCTTAGGTTTTACTTTACCGTACAATGCTTCGTGCATCATCTGCTTGGCGATAAGTTGACCAATGTAGGCTGAACCTAAATCGTTACCCATAACCCACCTCTAAATGTAATTAAATTACCGAACAAGGTTATGATAGCATAACATTAAACCAAAACAAGACACATATCACACTTTTATGTTGTAAAATTACTAACTGGTGCGTTTGGGCTGCTGATAGGTTTTTCCTGCAGCTTGATAAGTCTCTTTGTGTTTGACTGAAAACTGAGACTCAAAAAACCAAGCGATAAACTTGATTACCTCGTCGCCTTCATTCATCACATGCTCCACAAACTCCTGCTCTTGCCCTTGCTCATCAATCTCTGTCGTAACATGGTAAATCCGCGCTTCTCCGTCGACCTCGGCAAGAGCAAACTGACCCGTTAATGACGCAGCCGTATCAGCAATGTCTTGATCATCAGACTGTTTGAGCGCGTCAAGCACTTGTGGAAGCGTTGACCATTGACAAAGGCTTTTTACTAGAGCCTCAAATTGATTCTGTTGCATGATATTTCCTATAAGTTGAGTCCGGTGATTATACCCAAGTCACTTCAAGATGCGAAGGTTAGGTAATGTCGTTCGATATAGTGCCGTAATCCGCTTCTCACCATCGTTCATTCTTTACTTATTGATTCGTGACGATGAGGTCATCGCTCCCTTGCTAGCAACAGTGGAAAAATAGCCGATCCTCATCCATAGTTAATAAGTTGCAATCAAATGCTGTGAATGCTTTTTCATTTAAAAATGAGAGGAATCACGGTAATCATTAGGATATATAAAGGCGAAAAAAACTATGGTAGCAACCAGCGTTTTGACTCAAAGTGCAACGAGTCTTAACCTCATAAATGAACTCCTTTTACTCGATAGATCAGATATTTATCAACGTTCAGTCCATGTATTACATACCAACTCGAATTCTTGGGCGACTTATTTGATAGAAGTGGATAAATCGCTTTATAAAGGTAGGACATTGAGCTACGCAGGTAAAACGTCTCATCCTGTTACCTGCGATTACTCACTCAAAGGGAGCTTTTATGAGCAGTTAATTAGATGCAAGCAGGCGTATGTGGTTTATAACGATCAACATCATCGGCCATTTCACGATAATCATTTGCTCTATCATGACGCAGTCATCACCTATATCGGTGTTCCGATATACGCTGATAACGGCGATATACTAGGCATGCTTCTATCGACTTTTCATGAATTCCCAGCGGCACTAGAGGCGGAAATTGAGTTTCATTGTGTTGTTGCCCGTATTATTCGCCATCATCTTATCCATCAATGGCTAAACCAGCGCTTTGACAGCTTAGCCCAACAACTGAGTTATGAAATTTCTCATGACAACCTAACCAATCTTTTTAACCGTGATTACTTATCTGAGCGACTGGAATATTTAGTGGAAAATAGTTATCAATCATTCACTCTCGCTTATCTGGATATTGATAATTTTAAATCGATTAATGACCTATACGGCCATTACATCGGCGATCAAGTAATTAAGTTTGTTGCTAATGTTATCTTTCACTATGTCAATAAACAGAACCAAGTTTTCCGAATAGCGGGAGATGAGTTTGCTTTTATTACTTTTTCCAATGACCCACTTAAAATTTGTCAATTGATCATCGATACATTGAATCAGGGTTATCGAGACACTCAACACCACATTAAAATTCGTTTGAGTATCGGCATTGCGAAAAAATCAGCACCACCCATGACGGCGGATCAATTGATTCTCAATGCAAGTCTGGCGTTGATGGATTGTAAAAAACACAGCCTACAACAAGTTCGTTGCTATGACACACATTTAAATGATTACTATTATCGCCGAACCCAAATTGTGAGTGGGTTACGAGCAGAGCTTGAAAGCCCATTAACTGAACACTCAGAAATCTATGTCGAAATCCAACCGATCGTTTATCGCAATCAATCTCACTGGTCTTATTTTGAGGTCTTGGCTCGCTGGAAAAACAAACAACTCGGTACAATTTCTCCTTTAGAATTCATTGAGATAGCCGAACAATCAGGGTTAATAATTGAACTTGGTGAGCGAATTATCGAGTTGGCTTGCCAAGCAAAACGAGTATTAGAAACTGGGCTGAACTACAAAGTCACTTTAGGTATCAACTGCTCTGCCCATGAGTTTGCTCGTTCCTCTCACTACTTAAATCATCTCAACTTAATCATTCAACAGTATGGATTCCATCCTTCAGAGTTCATTATTGAAATGACTGAAAGCGTCTTACTGACTCAAACTGATCAAGTCTCTGAGCGTTTACATCAACTAAGAGCGCTAGGTTTTAAAATTGCGCTGGATGATTTTGGCACTGGATATTCGAGTTTAAACTACGTTCATAGCTATCCAATTGACTGCATAAAAATTGATGCCACGTTTATCCGTAACTTGTTATTAAATAAAACCTCGGAGCATGTGATTAGCTTAATCATTCAACTCGCGAAACAGTTGAATGTTGACTTAATTGCTGAAGGAATAGAGAACCAACACGAGTTAACCAAATTATATGAAATGGGTTGTGATGCAATCCAAGGTTACTATTTTTCCAAGCCTCAGCAACCACTGGCGATGGTGAACTACTTACAAAATAATCCCCCCAAGCTGTAATGAAACCACTTGGGGGGATTGTTAGCTATTGATTAGGGCAATGGCCGTTCATTGATTGAATTGAATGGCCTAATCGTTAACTATCAGAATCCGATCCAGCCTTGCTTGCCGCGAGCATACTGTCTTGTTGGGCCAATAATCGGTCTAACTCATTACGACGGGCAATAAAGTTGGCCATATCCTGCTTAGGAACAGAATTCGCCATCGGAATATTAGCTGTCATTGGATCCACAGGGCGACCTCTAACGATCAATTCATAATGAATGTGTGGTCCGGTTACCCGTCCTGTTGCACCCGATAATCCAATACGTTGACCACGAGTAACCTTTTGCCCTTTTTTCACTAAAATCTTACTCAAATGCAAATAACGCGTCATGTAAGTACTACCATGCTGGATAGTAATATAATTACCTGCATAAGGATGATTACGCGTCATCACGACAACACCATCACCAGTGGCAACAACAGGGGTGCCAGTTGGCGCGGCAAAATCCGTACCATTGTGTGGCGCGATACGTCCCGTTACAGGGTGGCGACGATTAGGATCAAATCCAGAAGACATCCGCCATTGGCTGGTGGTGGGATAACGTTGAAAAGCTCGCTGCAAGCTTTGCCCATCTTTATCGTAATACTGACCATCTTTATAAAGATAGGCGGTAATCTCACTGCCACGATTGTAAAGTTTGATCGCTTGTATCTCTCGGTTCCCAGTCAATTTTTCACCGACAAACTGACGTGATAACACCACTTCAAAACGATCACCAGCGCGAAGATCGCGACCAAAATTTACTTTATCTTTAAGCAGTGACACGATCTGATCAATATCTGCACTCCCTAAACCAACTTGGTTCGCAGACTGAGAAAAACTGCCTTGTATTTCGCCAATCATGGCAAATTCTCGCCATTGACCAGGAATTTCAACCTCAGCAAAATCGTAATTACCATCATCGAGGCGTGTATAAACCGCACGTTTGACGACGTTAAATTCAAGTTCCATTTTGGCAAGATCTTGGCTACCTGGGGATTTCCAAAAGCGTAAAATATTACCCGGACGCAAAGTATCGAGAGCCAGATAGTTTAAATCTGTCTCCATAATTTTCATTAGATCTTGGTACCGGAATCCAAGCTGATTAAAAATAGTGCTTAAATTATCGCCGGATTTAATTTGGTATTCATAATCGGGATAAGCCACTTTGGCTTCACTCGCATCCGCAATAATCGTTTCTACAATGTGTGATTCGGGGACAGATAAAGTAACCTTTTTCGAATAGGTCGTAGAGTTGATTGAAGATGAAATAGCGGCCAACGCGAGCAGAGGTAAACCGATGACAGAGACTTTCTTACGTTTAGATAAAGCGGAGAAGCGCAAAAAAAGAGACTTGGATAGCACAATTTAACCCGTTGGTACTGTTAAAAGAGACAAAAGAGTAAGACTTTCTCGCCAAAAAGTCACCTTTTGTATGGTAAATAATCAGTAAAAGTGTGCTTATTTATGAAAAGTTATTGATTAAAGTTGAATTAATCGACTGACAAAAAGCGAATTCTAGGGAACAGACGTCTCTAGGCCATAATAAAAAAGTTTGGTTTATCGCTACTCTTTATCGATGATAAGTTCGCTGTTGCGCCAAGCTATGCATCTAGTGGATACAACGCTTAATGCAACAACGACTTTATGACATCATCGAATTCTCAGGATCGGTGTTGGCACTAACTAAACAACCGCCGGCAGCGAAAAGCATCTATCTGAATTAATGAGTGGCTGGTTCATAAGTGCGTACAAGACAGTTATCCTCGCCAAATTCATTGGCAACATAATGATCCGCTTGTGCATCATTGAGCCATTGCTGCTCATTCAGTCGGTAACGAAATTGGAATTCTGCATCCTTAGGCAAACGAGCTTTAAACTTATATACATTTGATTTTGCACTTTTTTTCATGGCTTGAGGTTGCCAATCTAAAAAATCAGCGACAATATCTACGCGCTCAGCATCTTGAGGGGCCTCAAGTTCAAAAGTAACTTCCACTTCATTCTTAGTTTTAAAAAAACGTTTATTGATCATGACAAACTCCATTTCTATTTTGTATCAATTTTGAACAACTGGAGAGATTATAAGCGCGCTTGCATACATGCTCAACCACTATCCCCAAACAACGTGAACCATTAACACCGAGTCGGCCAGCCTCAACCTTTACAGACAGGTAAATGAGCGTAGAATCCTCCGCGTCTCTATTTCTCCCTTCTTTTTCTGAGGTGATGATCCATGTTTGCCATTTATGATTCTTACAAAGCTGGGTTACTCAAACCCAATCAGTGGATAAAAAACATCAGTGCTGGTGTGATTGTCGGTGTGGTCGCCCTGCCTTTAGCTATGGCATTTGCTATTGCTTCAGGCGTCAAACCTGAACAAGGCATTTATACAGCGATCATTGCTGGATTAATAGTCTCTTTGTTTGGAGGATCCCGAGTACAAATCGCCGGCCCAACAGGCGCATTCATTGTTATTTTAGCCAGCATCGTGGCTCAATATGGTATTACTGGGCTGCAAATCGCGACCATGATGGCTGGTGTGATATTACTCGTCCTTGGTCTTGCTAAACTGGGGAGTATTATTCGCTACATCCCTCATCCGGTTATCGTTGGCTTTACCAGTGGTATTGGGGTAATCATTTGGATTGGACAATGGCAAGAATTTTTTGGTTTACCGACGATTACGGGCGAGCACTTTCACCAAAAACTTATCGCCATTTTCTATGCTTTACCGAGCCTAGATTTTACGACCACCCTACTGGCACTCTTTTCACTTGCGCTGGTTATCTGGGGACCAAAACTTCCGAAGTTAAGTAAAGTTCCGGGGCCATTATTGGCTTTGGTTGTCGTCACTGTCTTTCAATATACAATTGGTTTTGATGGCGTTCGCACCATTGGTTCTGCTTTTGGCGGTATTCCGCAAGGTCTACCGGAGTTTTCAATACCCAGCATCACTTTTAGCCAAATGTTATCACTGATTGGCCCAGCTTTTGCTATCGCCATGCTTGGGGCCATTGAATCGCTACTCTCTGCCGTGGTCGCCGATGGAATGACAGGCACTAAACATGACTCTAACCAAGAGTTAGTGGGTCAAGGCATGGCAAATATTGTCGCTCCGCTCTTTGGAGGTATTGCGGCAACAGGCGCTATCGCTCGTACCGCTACCAATGTGCGTAATGGTGGTAATAGCCCGTTATCTGGCATCATTCACGCTCTGACTCTCGTTGTCATTCTATTAGTCTTAGCGCCACTAGCAGTCAATATTCCTTTAGCAACGTTGAGTGCTATTTTATTTGTCGTGGCTTGGAACATGAGCGAAGCGCCACACTTCATTAAATTAATTAAACGAGCTCCAAAGGCAGATGTGGCCATTTTGCTGATCACTTTTACACTGACCGTATTCGCAGACTTAGTGGTGGCGGTTAATATCGGGGTGATTATCGCGACCTTACATTTTGTCAAACGCATGGCCTCCAGTGTCGAAGTGAAAGCAAGTACAAGCCCAGATTTAACTCAAGAACTTGCAAAGCATGGATTATCTCAATTACCACGTGATATTGCGGTGTATGCTCTAGAAGGCCCTTTTTTCTTTGCTGCCGCAGAAAACTTCGAACATGTGATGAGTAATATCCAAGAAACACCACGCATTTTAATCATTCGCTTAAAATGGGTGCCTTTTATGGATATCACTGCGTTGCAAACGCTGGAAGCGATGATCAAGCGCTTCCATAAAAAACAGGTTCAAGTACTGATTTCCGGAGCAAACTCTCGCGTGACACTAAAATTGCATCGTTCAGGCATAACAGAGCTAATTGGTGAGCAGAATCTTTATGCTACATTTTCCGACGCATTAAAAGATAGTTTAGCAAAACAAACCCCAACCAATGATTAATTAAATCGCACTCCACATTATCTTGATTTTAAAAAACCTAACGACCGAGACCCTTATTTCTTTTTATTATTCAATACATTATTGATGAAACTTCAAGAATAAGGGTTTTCTTTTCTCTCATCGAACACGACAAAACAGTGTTGCAAATCACAAAAATAGCACAGCCAACTTAAACAATAATTTAACCAATGCAACAATAACAAAACAATTCACTGTTCTCTGTTTTTTCAACAGCGCAAACGATTGAATAACTAACCCCATTTATTGAATAGTATTGCAAGCAAGGTGGAAAATAGTTATTCTGCGCACATTGATTAAATAGGGATGTTTAGTGAATTAATATGCCAAGGAATGGCCTTAATTAAACAGCAGTAAACAGGAAAAGCAATGCAAGATAACTCTCAAACTTTACCAACGCAGGAGAAGAATATCCCTGCTGCCAGTCTGTGGATGTTCCTCATCCCATCATTAATTGGTGTGTTCCTGTTTATGGCACCCGTTTACTACAATGGTGGTTTGACGATCCCGGTTGCCGTATTAGCGAAATCAATACAAGCGCTATTCGGTGATTACTTAGTGAACATCATTACGGTCATTGTCACTTTTATGTCCGTTGCTTCGGTTGCCACCAAGCTCTTTAAACCCCGAGTGATTGTTAACTCCCCTTTCCTCAACAATTTATTCAATCCTAGTTGGGTTTGGCTCACCGTTCGTGTGATTGGTGGGGCTGCAATATTAATGACCTTTTTTAAAGTCGGTCCAGAGCTGATTTGGGAAGAGAACACGGGTGGATTAGTCTTAGAAGGCTTACTGCCGACTTTATTTTCAGTATTCATTTTTGCCGGTTTACTCCTTCCCTTGTTATTAAACTTTGGTTTATTGGAACTGATGGGAAGTCTACTCAGCCGTGTCATGCGCCCTTTGTTTAACCTACCTGGACGCAGTGCGATTGACTGTACCGCTTCTTGGCTTGGTGATGGCAGTGTCGGTATCTTGCTGACCAGCAAACAGTATGAAGATAAATTCTACACTCAACGTGAAGCTGCTGTAGTTGGCACAACCTTCTCTGCTGTTTCTATTACCTTTAGTTTGGTGGTACTAGCACAAGTACAGTTAGAACATCTGTTTTTACCTTTCTATGGCGCTATCTGTTTGGCTGGTTTTGTTGCCGCGGTGATTATTCCTCGTCTACCACCACTCAGTTTGAAGAAAGATGAGTTCATTGATGGTACTAAACCACATAAAGATGCCGATGCTATCCCACAAGAACACAGTGCATTCTCTTGGGGAATGTCACTCGCACTAGAAAAAGCCGCACAAGTAAAATCGGTAAAGTCGGTCTTTGGTGAAGGTGTTCGTAATGCCGTAGATATGGTATTTGGCGTCTTACCGGTCGTGATGGGGTTGGGTACGGTCGCTTTGATCATCGCAGAATACACATCTGTTTTTGCGATCCTTGGCCAGCCTTTCGTACCTTATTTGGAATTGTTAGGTGTACCAGAGGCGGTGCAAGCCTCACAAACGATTGTGGTTGGCTTCGCGGATATGTTTATCCCTGCAATTTTAGCAGCGTCAATCGATAACGAAATGACTCGTTTTGTGATTGCGGCGATGTCAGTAACTCAGCTTATCTATATGTCTGAAGTCGGTGCATTACTGCTGGGTAGCCGAATTCCTGTCAATATTCTTGAGTTGTTTGTGATCTTTATTCTCCGTACTCTGATCACACTACCAGTTATCGTCGGTGTAGCACACTTAATATTCTAAGCTCACAAGGCTTGATTAAAAAAAGCGCCACTCAGTAATGAGGGCGCTTTTTGTTTTGGCTCTTGCTAACTAAGACCGCTTTGACTGCTTGAACAATATAATAAAGTGAGTAGCGTTATTCGTCATCAGGCTTAGGCGCTGTTTTCTTTTTCGGAATAAAGACCGAATCACCCACCGCAACATTCTGATAAAAACTTTTATCGCGTTTCACGGGTTTTTGAGGCAATTTTTTAGCCTGTTTTTTAACTTTACCGGTTGCAACCGTAGTTTTATTCAGCGGCTGACGAGGGCGTAAACCAGTAAACTTACCTTGCAAACCTTCCAATACTTCAAACTGAATGTCTTGCTGTAAAAATGCTTCCACTCGTTTAAAGCTGTCCCAATCTTTAGGGCCAACCAAAGAAATTGCATCACCTTGATTACCAGCACGACCAGTACGACCTACGCGGTGTACATACTCTTCCGTATGCTTTGGCATATCAAAGTTAATCACATGTGTAACATTCGCAATGTCTAATCCTCGAGAAGCAATATCGGTCGTGACTAAGATCTTAAATACTGCGCGTTCAAATTGACTCATGATCGTATTACGTTGAGCCTGATTGAGGCTACCACTGAGCGCAACAACTTTTAAATTTTGCTCATTCAGTTTATTCGTTAAGCGTTCAGTATCTGCACGGGTTGCCGTGAAAATGATCACTTGTCGATACTCCGCATCTTTTAAAATGCGATCCAATAACGCTTCTTTATGATCCAAGTGATCACACAAATAAAAACGTTGGCGAATGTCTTTATGCTGCTCATTGGATAAACCAATCGCAATCCGTTTAGGATCATTCAACATCTCATGCGCAATAGTGTTCATTTCCGCATGATCTAGCGTGGCAGAAAACATTAACGTTTGGCGACGACGATGTTTAGCAGCATTATGAATATGTCGTAACTGTGGTGCAAAACCAAGATCCAACATCCGATCAGCCTCATCCAAAATCAGCGTATCCAATCCTTGTAAAAAGAGAGAACGATGCTCAAGGTGATCCGCTAAACGCCCGGGGGTCGCAACAATAAATTTGGGGCCTCGACGCAAGGCATTCACTTGGTCATTGAAGTTCTCACCTCCAGTGATCAAGGTTGCCGTGTAACTTAATCCCGCTAATGCGGAACGCAACTCACTATAAACTTGTTTTGCTAACTCACGCGTAGGGACCAAAATAACGCCACGAGGGTCACGTGCAGATAACGCTTTGGTTTTTAGCGCTTTATGCAGCATTGGAAGCAAGAAGGCTAACGTTTTCCCCGAACCCGTTTTCGACGAAGCCAATAGATCTTTACCTGCCATTGCAACAGGAATAGCTTGTCGCTGGATATCGGTCGCTTGCTTAAAGTCATAATGTGCTAATGTTTTTAATAAGCGATTGTCTAGGCCTAATTCTTTAAACTGCAAAGGATTCTCCAATAAAAATGATGCCGCCTGAAAAGTAGGCAGCCAACAAAACATCAAACGTAGTATACCAAATCACTTGTAACGACGGTTAACGAAATGACGCTTCCTTCAATCCGCCTAGATCTAGGCTCTGTGATAAAGTAAATGCGGCTTTCAACCTCTGATGACAGTGTCAAGTAGAGACTCGGTATTAAGCCCCATAATAACTTGAAT
This sequence comes from Vibrio sp. 11986-1-5, assembly GCF_963878025.1. Lineage (NCBI taxonomy): Bacteria > Pseudomonadati > Pseudomonadota > Gammaproteobacteria > Vibrionales > Vibrionaceae > Vibrio > Vibrio sp. 11986-1-5. Next base: position 195,111 of record NZ_CAWNVW010000033.1, on the reverse strand, counting down.
ATGCCCGCTATAGATAGCAATCGCATAAAATATTCTGTGTTTTAGGCCATCTAAAAACCATAAAACATTGAGGCAAAGCCCAAACAATTGATTAAGGTATAAAATTTTGGGTTATTTTGACTTTTAATCTATAGTCGTGAATGAAAATAGTGTCTACACTTTAACTCGCTACTATATGGTATACACCTAGGCGATTGGTCAATGCCTATCCGGATAACCTGAAGCAAGCTGGTAGACGGAAAGATAAGTTCCATCCCATGAGCATACGTTGTGCAACTGGTTTCAATTTGTCTTGCCAACACCATGCTAGCCTCAAAGCAGGATAGGATCGCCAGGGTCAAGTGAACAATAATGTATAGGGCGTATTTGATAAATATCAACAAGGAGTTCAATATGAACAAAATGTTACTTGCAGCTGCAGCGTCTTCTGTACTTCTTCTAGCTGGTTGTGCATCAGGTCCTGACGAAGCAACGACAACCAAGATCGATCAGTTAAACAACCAAGTCAGCCAACTCAATAGCCAAATTGCAGCACTGAAAAGTGAAAATGCATCGCTAACTGATGCGGCTCTCGCTGCACAAGAAGAGGCAGCACGCGCAAACGAGCGTATCGATAATATTGCTCAGTCTTACACTAAGTAAATCGTTCGATTCAGTAAAAAGGGTAAGTTCAGCTTACCCTTTTTACTTTTCTTCACCGCGAACCATCACTAACGGCTCTGAATGTTGTGCCGTCACTCTCTAGGCTCGTTGACCTTCGGCTAATCACTATCCGTTTTGGTTTCGTTTAATTCAGCCGCTTTTTGCAAACTGTACGCCGTCAACGGATCGATGTTTTGCACCAATTGCTCAACCTGTAGAATTGCCTCGATCGATGAACTATTTTTTCGGTAACTCAGATAGATAGGCCAATACCAATCGGCAACGGCTGCCACACGATATAATTGTCCTGACTGGATGAAAGGCGCAACTACCGATGCTGGTAAGTAAGCGCTTCCCCCTTTCTCTAAAATAAAATCTAAAGCAATACGCGCCGTTGAGGTACGTAGGAAGGGCGCAGGAGCACGAGGATGTCTGTCGGCATGCTCTGAGGCAAAACGCATTCCCCAGTCAACGTAAACATAGCGATTCTCAAAAACACTGTCTGCGGTATCTGGTCGAGTTGACACCAAGACTAAGACTAAGTCCGCAACCTTTTTACATTGCAGCTCATCCGCTTTAATTTGATCAAAGGCAAACGCCATATCTAGGGTACGTTCAAGTAACTGACGGTTCAGCTGCTCTCTCCCCATCACTTCAGCTTTAAAACCATAGCCACTAAACGCATCGGTAACCGCGCTTAGGCAGTTTTGCAGATACGCATCCCATATGTTAGGTGTCCCACCTAATGTTAACTGTAGCGCCTTACCGCTCTCTAAAGAGAGCTCAAGTTTAGCTTGCTGTAATGTCGCAACCATGACTTCAGCATAACCGACCAATCGCTCGCCAGCGGATGTCAGTTTAATGTTGTTTCGATCTCGGCTAAAAAGTTGCGCATCAAAATAATTTTCTAACTGTTTGATTCGAGCGCTAACAGCGGCTTGAGTCAAATAAAGATTCTCCGCTGCCCGTCCAAAATGACGGACTTTAGCCAGTTCAAGAAAAGTACGAAAGACTTTTACATCCATTATTGAATCCTCTGCAATGACCAGTGAAGATTAACAAGGAACGACAATTATGACGATAAAAAATTTTTGTTTTTCTTTTCCAGAGTTTGCGCCTAACTTTCGCCGTAATCCACAGCTAAGTAGTGGTGTACCTAAATGGCCTCAGAGATACGCCGTATCACTGGAAAATAGAGCCGAAAATACCTTTAAGTACTCCGCGTATTCACACGAGGTTGATATGTCTGAAACAGTCTTTCGTCACGGTAAAAAACGTTTTTACGATACCAAAAAATTTCCCCGCGGTTTTGCCAAGTCTGGTGACTTCACTTTAGGTGAAGAAGAACTGCTGATCCTTTACGGAGATACGATGCTCGGCCTTGAATCCGGTGAGCTAGTCCCAGAAAACGCTGAAGAACAACATTTTGTTGAAGTACTAGCCAATCCAGAACTAGCGAGCAGTAAGATCGAGCGAGTTTGGATGAAGTATGTCCGTCTATCACGTGGTCGTAAACGCTTCCATACCCTAAATGGACGTAATAAGCCCGATGCGTCGGATGATTATACTGATGATGAACCAAGCTTAGTTGAAGAAGATTAATCATTACCGATGCTCGGTGATGCCAAGTCGGGAATTAAATTAAGCCTGTAGTGCGTGTTAAGTCACAGCTCTACGGTCTATGCCTTGCGCTTGATAACTTAAACGCTACATTAGCGGTTGGTTTTTTAATCCAATGAATCTTTCTCCCAAAGCCCCTAGCCTACTTCTGCTTGGGGCTTTGTTTTATAAACGGTTACATATCACCAAGACGAAAATCAGCTGGCTGTATCATCTTATGATGGCATCCGGTGGCTTGAGAAAAGAGCGCTTATTTAGTCAATAGCGCAATTTTTTTCAGAAAACTATCGCGTAGATGCTCTTGGTCATACTCCAAATGATACGTGTTATGGAAACCGACTTTAAGCTCAACACCATTGCCTCGTAGATACACTGTGTATCCATCGTAGTCAGAAAATGCCTCTATGCCTTCATAAATTTTACCAAACTCTGTCGGTGTCCCGTATTCCATCACTTTTTCGTAAGCATGCAGTATTTTGCTTGATTCAAGTTCATTTTTCATCGCGGTAACTCCCTTGAGTACTGTTTTCTTTAGTATGGATAACCGAACAACTTCTTGCCACTCGTTCACTCTAAATATCGACACTACCGCTCCGCCTAGCGTAATAGCTAAAATGAAAAGACTTAATTTACCCTGTAAATTTTTTCTGTTAGACATGGTCTGAAATCAACCAAAACCGTTGATATCAATTGATAGCAAAGGCATGTATTGGCTGACAAACGGCAATCTCTCCCCCTAAAACAAAAAACTTTGACCCAAAGCATAGCCGTAACCAATAACTTATTTTATAATGAAAATTAATGTGATTAACACCGTATCCAGAGCACTGAGAGAAATGGGTGGGCCAGACTTCACACCATAACTACTCCAAGTCGCAGGGGATCAATGACTATAATTAGGGGTAACCAATGAGATTAATTCCATTACAACAAGCGGCACAGGTTGGTAAATGGGCTGCGGCACATATCGCAAAACGTATCAATGCATTCCAACCTACGGCAGATCGCCCTTTTGTGCTTGGACTACCAACGGGAGGCACACCTCTAGCCACTTACAAAGCATTAATTGAATTGTACCAAGCAGGTGAAGTCAGCTTTAAACATGTCGTGACATTTAATATGGACGAGTACATTGGTATTGCTGAAGACCATCCTGAGTCATACCACTCTTTTATGTACAATAATTTCTTTAATCATATTGATATTCAGCCACAGAATATTAACTTGTTAAACGGTAACACTGACGACCATGAGCTGGAATGCAAACGCTACGAAGATAAAATTAAATCTTACGGCAAAATTAATCTGTTTATGGGTGGTGTCGGTAATGATGGGCATATTGCTTTTAACGAACCCGCGTCGTCACTCTCTTCACGTACCCGGATAAAAACGCTGACTGAAGATACTCGTATTGCTAACTCACGCTTCTTTGATGGTGATATCTCACAAGTACCTAAATATGCACTAACGATTGGTGTCGGTACCTTGTTAGATGCAGAAGAAGTGATGATCCTCGTCACCGGACATAATAAAGCACTCGCCTTACAAGCCGCCGTTGAGGGTTGTGTGAATCATATGTGGACCGTATCAGCGCTACAATTACATCCTAAAGCTGTGATTGTCTGCGACGCTCCAGCAACTCAAGAGCTTAAAGTCAAAACGGTCAAATACTTTACTGAGCTAGAAGCTGAAAACATTAAAGGCTTCTAAGCAAAAATTTAGGCCCGCATAATCGCGGGCCTAATTATTTAAGCAACCTCAGGAATAGGCTTAGGTGGATCGTCTGGATTAGGTTCCTTTTGCACAGTCGGAATTTGACCTTCTTCAACGGCATGTTGATAACAACCCGTCAACTTAATCGCCAAGTACATATCCGCACGCAACACCAGTCCGCCATCCCCAACCGGTACGCCCGCTACTTCACACCATTGGCGTAAACTGCGCTTGCGTCCGGCAAGAATTAAACGAATACCACGTTTTTTAAGTAACGTCTGCGTTTCAGCCAATACCGCCATGACACTTAAATCCAAATGAGTAAAACTTGCTACAGCATCAATCACGACACAGCTCAACTGATCTGGGCTTTGGTCGATCTTTTCTAATAATCGTGCCTTGAAATAGGGTGCATTAAAATAAGTTAATGGTGAATTAAAACGATACAGTAATAGGCCAGGAATCGCAGCTGCTTTGCTAGATTCATCCATGGTACGGATCGTGCCATCTTCATCCAAACCTAAGCATTGATCGCTCGGACGCATCACCACACGTAAAAATTGGAACAATCCTAACAAGACAGCAAGCGTGATGCCTGGTATTACCCCGACAACCAGCACCGCAATCAAAGTTATCGAAGAGAGGTAAAAAGCATCCCGATTGCGCTTTTTAAGCCCCCAAACTCCTTTGAGATCAAGCAACGACATCGAAGCAATAATCAAGACGACTCCTAATGCCGCACTCGGAATGTACTGTAATGGCTGATAAAGAAAAATCGCTACAAAACCAATCACTACTGCTGCAATGATTGAAACCAGTTGCGATTTACCGCCATTGGCATCATTGACAGCAGTACGTGAGTCCGCGCCACTTATCGCAAAACCTTGCGAAAAAGCTGACGCTAAATTCGCTAAACCCAGAGCTCGAAACTCTTTATCTGGATTAATATCATAGCCATTTTTAGCCGCAAAACTTCGTGCGGTCAGCATCATGCTGACAAAGCTCACCACCGCTAAATTGAGAGCAGGCACGACCAGTTCCCGAGTGATACCAATATTAAATGCTGGCGCTTGAAAGATAGGTAAACCACCTTCGATAACCCCAACCACACTCACCCCATAACGATCGAGTTTGGTTAACCAGACTAAAATGGCAGCAACAACAATCGCTAACATTGCCGCAGGCCATGCGGGCCGAAAACGTTTCGATAACCAGTAAATCAGTAAAGTCATAATACTGACGAGCACCGTCTGCCAATGTAAATCTAATAGACGGTGAGGCGCTTCGATGATTCTCTCTAAAAAATAACGCTGCTCATATTTAATGCCAAAGACTTTACCTAACTGACCAACGATAATGGTTAAAGCGACCCCGTTGAGTAGCCCAAGTAAGATAGGGCGAGATAAGAAATCAGCAAAAAGGCCTAAACGAAAGCGGCTAGCAATTAAACACCAAAACCCCGTCATCGCTGTCATAGTGATGACTAATTGCCAATGCTTAGTCGGATCTCCAGCTGCCAGAGGCGTCACCACAGCAGCAACCACGGCACACGTCGCTGCATCCGGGCCAACAATCAATTGTCGTGATGTTCCAAATAGCGCATAAACGATCATCGGTAGAACACAAGAATAAAGACCAACAATCGCTGAGACTCCGGTTAATTGGGCGTAAGCAATCGCGACAGGCAGTGCGACCGCCACCACTGAAAAAGCGGCACGAACATCATCCAACAACCACACTTTTTCATACTGCTTAAGCTGATATAGCCCAGGCATCCACTGCTTGATTGATATTGACTTCAATGTTGTTTACCCTACCAAAGATTGCCAAATAATAACTCAAAGCTGTTGTTTAACTTAGAGCGACCGACGACGATACAGAAAGATGGATCATCCTCTATCATAACTCAAGTGTCATCAACTATCTCGGCTAATCAGATGATTTATATAACCAAAAATAACAGAGATAGACCTGAGTTTGCTCCTAGCGTAATGTCTGGTAGTAAGGCTATATCGACGTTGGCTATCACATAAAATAATGATCATTCCTTCACTCTGCCCAAAGGTTTTTTATGAATTATAACGCTGCTATTTTTGATATGGATGGCCTACTGCTTGATACTGAAAGCGTGTGCTTAAGAGTATTTGAACAAGCATGCCAGACGGTAGGTATTCCTTTTCTACGTGAGGTTTACCTATCCGTGATTGGCTGTAACGCCGCAGGAATCGAGCAAGGTTTAAAAGCTGGTTATGGTCCTGAGCTTGATTATCCAAGTTTGCACAAAGAATGGCGCAAAGGCTACGACGCGGTCGTTAAACATCAACCCATTCCAGTCAAAGAAGGCGTCATTGAGTTGCTGGAGTGGCTGAAACAACACAATATTCCTACCGCTGTCGCCACGTCAACGCAAAAAGAAGTCGCTACCATTAAATTACGCTTAGCCAAACTTGATCACTATTTTGATTGCCTAACCACTGGTTGTGAAGTTGTTAATGGTAAACCCGATCCTGAGATCTACCTTTTAGCGGCTCAGCGGCTGGCGGTCGATCCACGACAATGCTTAGCCTTTGAAGATTCAAATAATGGTGTACGCTCAGCGATGGCCGCCAAAATGCATACGTTTCAAATTCCAGACCTCGTCGAACCTAATGACAGTATCAGAGCACTGGGCCACCATATTCGACCATCATTACGACACGTACTCAACGAGTTACAGGTATAACCTAAGCAAACCCATTATGACAAGTTAGCCAACCTGCGGAGTCGGTTCAACACTCTAACGGCTGGCTAACATAATGATTAACGTTTCATACGTCGCCACAACATTTTTTCCAACTCAATCAGTATCATCACTGCGATTCCGTAGGCAACCATTACCGCCCAATAAGTGGCTGAAATCGGCGCACTTTGGAAAAGTAAGTTCATGAAAGGTAAGTATAAAAATGCCAATTGGGCGAAAATCATCAAAACAATACCAACCATAATCCACGGATTAGTCTGCCATGACATGGTAAAAATCGAACCGTTTAGACGTCGACAATTCAATAAAAAGAAACTTTGCACGACGACAAACAAGGTAACCGCAATACTACGCGACTCTTCTAAACTGGCGCCTTGTGCCACCGACCATTGGAATAGTCCAAATGCCCCCAAGAGTAATAAGCTACTAACCGAGATAATTCGCCCAACAATTTCTCGATTTAGGATAGGCTCTTTTAACTCGCGAGGTTGCCGTTGCATAATACCGGCTTCTTTCGGTTCAAAGGCCAGCATCAAGCCAAGAAAAACGGCAGTGGTCATATTTAACCACAGTGCTTGTACTGGTAAGATTGGTAGCGTTAATCCAAACACAATCGCAACCATAATCACCAATCCTTGGCCTAGATTGGTCGGTAAAATCCACGTGATAAACTTGGTTAAGTTATCAAAAACATTACGACCCTCTTCGACTGCTGCTTCAATCGATGAAAAATTATCATCGGTCAACACCATATCTGAAGCTTCTTTCGCCACTTCTGTCCCACTGATCCCCATTGCTATACCAATATCAGCTTGCTTTAAAGCAGGAGCATCATTAACACCATCCCCGGTCATCGCGACAACCAAGTGGTGAGATTGTAAAGCATTAACCAGTTGTAATTTTTGCTCCGGAGCAACCCGAGCAAAAACAGACACATCACGACAAGCTTGTTTCAGTTGCTCATCATTTAATTCACTTAACTGTTGACCCGTTAACACAGTGCCAAAATCCGAATGAGTCGCACTGGCAATCCCAATTTGAGCAGCAATCGCTTTAGCAGTGAGCGCATGATCACCGGTAATCATCTTGACTTGAATACCCGCTTTTTGACAAATGTTTACTGCTTGAATAGCCTCAGCCCGTGGCGGATCAATCATGGCTTGCAAACCTAAAAAAATAAGATTCGGTTCTGCTTCCTGTTGATTAAAACGCTGCAGCGTTTGTTCATGATGATCGACCCACTGCAACGCAAAAGCCAGCACTCTTAACCCTTGGCTGGCCCATTGGGTGACTTGCTCATCTAACTTATCATGATCGAGTGTGACCAAACTGCCATCTGCCATCAATTGTTGACGGCAACGGCGACTGATTTGTTCTACCGACCCTTTAAGGTAAATCAAATTACGTTGCTCATCAAAACAGTGCAAAGTCGCCATATATTGACGATCAGACTCGAAAGGAATGGTATCAAGGCGACGGTAAGTTTGCTGGCAAGAGGAATTGTCTAATCCCGCTTTTAAGCCACAAGCGATCAGCGCCCCCTCGGTGGGATCGCCTTCCACCAACCAACGATCTTCCTTTTCCAACAAGCGCGAGTCATTATTTAATAATCCAGCACGCAATAAATGTTGAAAAGCATCATTCGTTTTCCAAATCTCAGGAACTTCACCCTGTGGAACATAACCACTACCTGTCACTTCAAGAGCCAAGCCTCCCGCATACAGCTTTTGTACCGTCATTTGGTTTTCGGTCAACGTCCCCGTTTTATCTGAACAAATGACATTGGTCGAACCAAGTGTTTCTACTGCCGATAACGTACGAATAATCGCATGACGTTTTGCCATACGCCGGACACCAATCGCGAGTGTAATAGTGACAACCGCTGGCAACCCTTCTGGTATCGCCGCCACCGCTAATGCCACTGCCGCCATAAACGTATCGGCAGCAGGTAAACCATAACCCAAACCAATAAAAAAAGTGGCGCAAGCCAAAATTAAAATCACCCATAACAGTAATTGACTAAAGGCATGAATTTTCCGAGTGAGTGGCGTTTCTAGCTGAGTGGCTCCGGCAATCATGCTGGCAATTTGGCCCGTTTGTGTATTATCTCCTGTCGCAACAATAATGCCTTGAGCGGTGCCATAAGTGACTAAAGTACCTGCAAAAGCCATATTTTGTCGATCGCCTAATACCGTATCAGGCGCTAACTCACCTAATCGTTTTTCAACAGCGACCGATTCCCCTGTTAAGGTGGACTCATCAATCTGTAAATCTCGGCACTGATAAAGACGAATATCCGCAGGCACTTTATCACCCGATGCTAGAACGACAATATCACCACACACCAGATCCGTAGTCGTTACCGACTGTTTTTTACCATCACGGATCACCGTCGTATTGGACGATAACATTCTCTTAAGAGAGTTAATCGCTTGTTCAGCTTTACTTTCTTGCATAAAGCCTATCAACGCATTAATTAAAACAACTAATAAAATAACTCCAGCATCAACGTATTCACCCAAAATAGTCGTGACGAGTGTGGCTACTAATAATATATAGATCAAAGGGTTATGAAACTGCAATAGTAAACGTTTCCATGCTGGCATCATCGCCTGCCCAGTAATGACATTTCGTCCATCACGTTCTAATCTGATTTGAACTTCTTGAGAGGATAAGCCGCTGTCTGTATCACTATTGAGTTGCTCGACAATATTCTGCTCAGATTGACTATGCCAGACCGGATGGCTGACCCTCGTTTTCGCGGTGTTCGGTGAGTGTTTTTCCATAATCACCTCCTTTAATAATGAAACCCAAATAGAGACAAACAACTTGGTATTGTTAACCTATGATGCATGACACTCATACTAAAACAGGCTCTTATAAAGATAGCGTCTGCGCAGCAACTGATGAGAATAGAAGCAAAAAATTGTCTTAGTGTTCAAATTTTTTTGTCAACCAAGGTCAATCACTTACGGTACAGAGCTAAGTATGCTCAGCGATAGAGAATCTTATTAAATATACAGCATTCTCATTATTGAGACAGCATTTTCGCAATATCTGCCCACATGACATCTGTAGATGACACAAAGAGTGCTAAAGTAGTCTAAACACATGACCGTTTTAGGGATCAATATCTTGCCAGTCAATCGCATAAGACAACGCGCTTTCTCTTTGTTGCTTCTGCCACTGTTGATCTATTTTGCTGCTTTTCCACTGATCAGCACTTACGCTACAAGCTTATTATTGACACAAAAAAAAGCTCAAATTGAACATTATTTAGCTACGCGAAGTGATGAATTACAAACCATGATCCAGCAGCAAATCCAACAACTGCAATTTGATTGTGGCCCTCATGATTGGCAAGTGATTCGCGATCCTCATTATTACAGTCGTTATATCCGTTTTATGGGTATCGTAACCAATCAAGGAGAGCAGTGTTCAACACTTGGATACCCATTAGAAGCTAGTGCTTTCAACCACTTAAACAATAAAGGAGCGGCAATGTTTTCTCTCGCTGCAACCCCTGAGATTGCAGAAACAGAAAGTGAACTGCTGATTCAATTTTCTCAAGATGGTAATACCGCGGTTTGGGTTTTAGATAGTAGTTGGACACAAAGCAAACTTAATCAACCTTGTTCCGGCTGCTTTTATTATGAAGCGCGATTTGTAAATCAAGATCGTCCCGTTTTATTGGTACAAAGAGGCAATGAAGCTATTCTCAACGATACTAATGCTCAATCATTACATGTATCAGTGCAAGGTATTGCCGCCGCCAACAAGCAAGAACTATGGGCAGGACAAGCCTTACAACAGTATGTACAACATAACCTATTGATCTGGGGTACACCGTTGAGCCTTTTATTCGGTGGTTTACTGATGGGCAGTTACTGGATTGTACGAAATTATCGTAATTCAATCGAAGGCTTAATTGAAAAAGGAATTCGCGACAATGAGTTTCTTCCCTATTATCAACCCATTATTGATAGCCGAACTGGAAAGATCGTCGGTTACGAAGTGCTCTTACGCTGGCAAAAAGGTCAAGAGCTAATCGCGCCAGATTTATTTATCCATGCTGCGGAAAGTACAGGATTAATCATTAAGATCACCAACCAAATCATTAAGATCGTTTTACACGATCTGGAACATTTACCACTCTCGCATTGGGTTAGCATTAATTTAGTCGCTGAACACATTGAAAAACAGCATCTTTCAACGCTTTTAAGCTCTCTGGATTGGCCTCAAGCTAAGCGGATAAAATTTGAACTGACTGAACGTATCCCTATCAACGATTTAACCGCTGCAAGCCAAGAAATCGCTCTACTGATGGAAAAAGGGTATCAGTTTAAAATTGATGATTTCGGCACAGGATATGGAGGATTCTCTTACTTACAACATTTGCATATTCGCAGCATAAAAATAGACAAGATGTTTGTTGATACGATAGAAACCGATGATGTGAAAAAGAGCGTGCTAGACTCGATTATTGCTTCAGCAAAAGCAGGAAATATTGAATTGATTGCAGAAGGCGCGGAGACGATTAATCAAGTCGACTATCTTGCTCAACAAGGTGTATTTTTAATTCAAGGTTATGTCTACGCCAGAGCCATGCCTATCAATGAGGTCATCAACAAACTCCATGCCGAAACGTGATCAACAACTAATACCTACTTCAACTTATTGTACTTATCATCCGTCATTCGATGAATAGATTGGTAAACCATCACCCCGAAAGCCCTCACGGTATCGTGAGTATCACTTTCGAGGCAAATTTATCAAGCGGGATGGCGATGGATAAAATCCCAATACCAAAAGCAAGCTCAACGAGTCTGATTAAAAACCAATCCCAGCACCAATGGTGATCGAGGTTGAGTCTGCACTACCTTGAGTACTGTAACCAATTTCCAAAGAAAAATTCGAGCCATCCATGTTATTTAGGTTAACCCCTACGGCTCCCGTCAAACCAAACCCATCACTTTCAATGTCTTTATAGGTTCGATTATAGTATTGGCCCCCCGCTCGCAAATACACATCACCAATCTGCATTCGATGGCGCAGCGTCATCGTTAAAGGCACTGTATAGGCTTTATAGGCGTGTTTTTCACCTTCTTTGTCTTTTAAATCAGCGTGCGTTTCACCATAGCCTAAGTTAACTGAACTAAGTGGGGTTAAGCGGTAGGAACCTCGCACTTGCCATTGATAACCCGTTGCACTTTGTCCGCCATAAGACACTTGTGTAGGACCAGCGCTAGCCGTCATATTAAAAGGGGTAGATTGAGCATAAACGGGGGCAGCAGCAGCCAACAATAAAGCCGCTAAGCTTAAGGTTGGAAAGTACTTTTTCATGAGTATGTCCTTATCTGTCTCTAAAGCGAAAAGTGTTTCTAGTTTAACGGCTAATCGACAAAAAAACTTAGCCCTTTTTATCACGGGGGAGAGCTAAGCCACAAAATCACTATGTACCTAGCAAAATCTAGCCATATCATACTACTGAATCGTCATCACTAAATCACTTGGCGCACAGGTAATCACACCCTATGGAATAAAAAGCGCAAAATAGGCATACTGTTGCGAAATGATTGAAATAACGCTCCCACCTATCTTATATAGATATCGACGGCATCAAATGCTAGAAAATGCCCATAACCAAATTGGGTCATTGAACACTCAATTTATCATTTTGATTGGAGAACACGATGCGACGCTATATTTTACGCTTGACTAGAATAACTCTATTCATCAGTCTTCTCTTATCTGGAAGCACCGTCGCTTCACCTCGCGCTGAAATTGCTTGGTCAATGATCGCAGAAGGTGCAGTGTTAATTGATGTTCGAACCGAACAAGAATTCACGCAAGGACACCTTCACTCTGCTCTGCACATCCCATTGAGTGATATTATGCACTCTGACTTAACTCAATTTACCAAAGATCAACCGATCGTTCTCTATTGTCGAACAGGGAACCGATCTAATATCGCTAAACAATACTTGATTAAGCAAGGATTTACTCATGTCCATGATGCCGGTGGACTGGATGAAATGCGCCAGTTAATAATGAGTAAAGATTAAGTTAACCACAATGAATACAATAGAATATCAAAAGCTTGGCGAGGTTATCGCGGCGTTAAAAACACCCCAGTTTACCGCTCAGTTTATCCAACTGCTTAAGCGCTTTGTCACTTTTGACTGCGCTGTGATCCTAGGCTATCGCCAGCATAAGCACCCGATTTATCTTTATGATTCACTGCCCTCGCAACGTCAATTGCTATTTCAGCACTATTTAACCCATTCATATCGATATGATCCCTTCTATGTCGCGATTGCCGAGCAACATAAAACCGGCATTTTACAACGTAGCGAGTTTAAACCCGTCAATCCATTGCAGGAAAATTATCATACCGATTTTTATCAAAAAACGGGCTGGCAAGATGAAGTCTGTATTGCCGTCGATCTGGAGGATAATCGCTGGATAGTTATCTACTTAGGCATGCTACAAACCGATCAGCCTATTTCACAGCAACAAATTAATGGCTTAAAGCAGAGGTTTCCTGTTTTGCAGGCGTTATGCCGCCAACATTGGGGATCACAAGCATTATTTCTGGCAGAAAACAGTCAATCAGAGCATGATTTACGCCACTGGGTAGCAGCAGCTATCGCTGATTTTGCCACCGATTGCCTGACTCCTCGCGAGCAACAAATCACTACGTTATTGGTTCAAGGACTCGATTCTCAAGAAATCGCCGCGCAGCTTAGCATTAGTCACGGAACGGTAAAAAACCACCGCAAACGTATTTACCAGCAATTGCAAATCTCATCATTAAGTGAATTATTCCAATTATTTTTAAACCATTTGATCACCAAAGGCTATTGAGAGCAGGGTTAACGCGCCCAATCAGCTTCACCTCAGCGATTATTTCCCCTCACCATAAATTTGCCCTATCTATCCCTTTAGGGACATCGTCTCAGATCGATTTTATCCGTATTCTGGCCAAATCCAGTCTATAAAAGATGAAAGGCCGTATGAACTCAGCACATTTTCTACATGAATTAGCCCAACGAGGCTTAATTGCACAAAGCACTGCCATCGACGAGCTCAGCGAGCTCTTGAACCGTCCACAAACACTTTACTGCGGCTTCGATCCCACTGCTGGCAGCTTACATATTGGTCACTTAGTCCCTTTATTAATGTTGAAGCGCTTTCAAGATGCGGGGCATACCGCCATTGCTCTGATTGGTGGCGCAACGGGGATGATTGGTGACCCCAGCTTTAAAGCCGCGGAGCGAACATTGAACCCATCAACCACCGTGCAGCAATGGGTCAATGATTTGGCTCAGCAAATTGATCAAGTGATGACCCCACACCTGACTCAGCCACTCCTCTGTGTCAACAACGCTGATTGGATTACAAAAATCAATGTCATTGATTTTTTCCGTGATATTGGAAAGCACTTTTCCGTCAATACGATGATCAACCGTGAATCGGTCAAGCAGCGGTTAAGCCGTCCAGATCAAGGGATCTCGTTTACTGAATTTAGCTATTCTCTGCTACAGTCATTTGATTTCGCCCATTTGAATCAACAATATCAATGCAAATTACAAATTGGCGGTAATGATCAATGGGGTAATATTGTGAGCGGAATCGACCTTACGCGCCGACTTAATAATCAAGTGGTTCATGGTTTAACCCTACCTTTGATCACTAAATCAGATGGCACTAAATTCGGTAAAACAGAGAGTGGTGCTATCTGGCTCGATAGCAACAAAACTTCACCTTATGCTTTTTATCAATTTTGGCTCAATACCGATGATGCTGATGTGTATCGCTTCCTACGCTACTACACCTTTTTGTCACTGTCTGATATTGAACTCATTGAGCAACAAGACAAAGCCAGTACAGGTAAGCCACAAGCGCAACAAGTTCTAGCTGAACAATTAACTCGCTTTGTACACGGTGAAGAAGGCTTATTAAGCGCGCAGCGTATCACTCAAGCGCTATTTCGTGGTGAGATGAACCAACTGAGTTTAGCTGAGTTGCAGCAGTTGGAACTGGATGGGCTGCCTTGTTATCAGGCGGATAACGCGGATAACCTTATTGAGTTGATGTTGGTTACTCACTTAGCGAGCTCCAAACGTCAAGCCCGCGAATGGTTAGCTAACGGTGCGATTCGCATTAATGGTGAACGTATGGAACAAGAACAGCTCAGTAGTCAGTTTGCCTTGTTTGATCGCTATTATGTCATTCAACGTGGTAAGAAACAGTTTGCTTTGGTCAAACTCAATTAGGTTTTACAGTGTAAATAGGCACCATAATTATGGTGCCTTACAACCTCAACCGAGCGAATAAACCTCAGCTCACTGGTAGAATATGATGACAGCTAATCATTCTCTATAATTAGGGCCTGCTGATCTTTTAAGCTGATTTTTTCAGCAATTTGTGGCTTATTTATACAAGTCAGAGGCTTTGAAATACAGGTATTCTATCTGAGAAGACGATAACGCCGTAAAAAAGAACCATAAACGCAGCTCGAAGGGTTCAGCTAAAAACGTTTTAATCGCTAAAGGTCAACAGACCCTATAAACATTCAATAATAAACCACACGTTAAGAATATTTTTTATGCTAATTCATCCCTCTTTATGGATTTGGATACCCTTGTTGCTGGCCGTAATCGTGGGTTTTCAAAAACGTCTTTTACTCACCTTCTCTTTACTCGCTCTCTCACTGCTTGGA
The DNA here is from genome assembly GCF_963878025.1 of Vibrio sp. 11986-1-5. Lineage (NCBI taxonomy): Bacteria > Pseudomonadati > Pseudomonadota > Gammaproteobacteria > Vibrionales > Vibrionaceae > Vibrio > Vibrio sp. 11986-1-5. The sequence goes on along the minus strand of NZ_CAWNVW010000033.1, from coordinate 179,671 downwards.
GCCTGGTTCATAGAACGCCTCTCTAGTCTCGCGTTTTTGTATGTTTCACTAGGGCTAATACTCGCGTATTACACACCATCGCTCGCCAAGCGTTGGCAAACCGTAGCACAGTGTACTTTGCTCGCTTGGTGTGGCTTATTGTTGTTACACATTATCCCAGGATTTGAAAACCCTAAAGTCTTAGATGGGGTGCTAGCGGGGCCGAATAGTGTCCCTTTCAATCTCTATCTGAATCTCGATAAACCGATGGTCTTCTTTGCTCTTCTGCTAGCTTATCCTACTCTATTAGGTCATCAGCAGCGCATTCCTTGGCGGCAAGTGGTTTTACTTTCACTACCATTATTCAGTTTGTTATTGCTTGCTTGGGGATTCGGTGCGATTAAACCAGAGTTATCGCTCCCTACATGGTGGTGGTTATTTGCTCTTAATAATGCGTTGTTGACCTGCGTTGCAGAAGAAGCGTTTTTCCGCGGCTATTTACAACAAAAAATAACGGATAAGTGGGGATTTGGTTTAGGTATTATTATTGCGAGTAGTCTATTTGGCTTAGCCCACCTAGCAGGAGGCGTCACTTTAGTACTATTTGCTACCTTAGCTGGTACTTTCTATGGCGCGATCTATTATTGCGGTGGTCGTTTGTGGATTGCCGTGCTCTTGCACTTCTTATTTAATTTTATCCATCTTATTTTCTTCACTTACCCAGTCGCACTTAAAGTCTCGATATAGGCTAAACAACAAAAAATGCCGCACTTGTACAAAGTCGGCATTTTATTAATCTCGATACTCATTACCAGCTTTAAGGCTGATGCACTAACTTAGCCACGAAGACGTTGAGAAATAATCTGATCGATACTCAATTTCCCCGCACCAGACATCATTAACGACACGCTGGCCGCCAATAAAGCTAATGCAAATTCGTAACCACCATTCGACATGAATAAACCATGCTCAAAATGAACCGCAAAAATAGCTACTAACATAGTTATAGAGAGAACCGCTGCAGCAGGACGGGTCAAAATGCCCAGTAAAATGGCTAAACCACCAAAAAACTCACCACTACCGGCTAGAAATGCCATCAACATACCAGGGCCTAAACCGATCGATGCCATCCATTGTCCGGTTCCCTCTAGTCCATAACCACCAAACCAGCCGAATAACTTTTGTGCGCCGTGTGCCATAAAAACAATCCCAATCGGGATACGTAAAGCCAGTGTACTGTAACCAGATTTTGATTCAACCAGCTTGGTAATGAGTGATTTCATGTCTTTTCCTCAATAAATTTAACGATTCAATTTAGACAAAGAGTTATTGTCTTTCCTAAGATAGTGCTTAGTTTAGAGAAAAAAATTGTGATGGAAACCCATATAAACTGACAATAACATACGAAATTTCTGAACAAGATGAATATTGAGCCAATGCTGCTCGTCTCAGTCCGCACAACCTCCATTCAATTGTCACGATTTTTATCCGAAAGTACCGTTTATACCCCTATAAACTATCCGTGTTTGTACAAGCCATGCTTCGCTATACTACGTGCCAACTCTTTATACGGTTTTTAAAAGGTTTCCAATGAGTCACTATGTTGTCTGTGCTCTGTACAAGTTTGTCGAGCTTAACCATTACCAAACACTACGAGCTCCACTGCTTGAGCTAATGGAAAAGCATCATATCCGCGGTACATTATTACTCGCTAGCGAAGGGATTAACGGCACGGTTGCCTCATCACGAGAAGGCATTGATGCTTTAATTGCTTGGCTGGATACAGAGCCTTGCCTCAAAGGAACCGTTTATAAAGAATCTTTGGCTTCAGAGCAGCCCTTTCAGCGCAGCAAGGTCAAACTCAAAAAAGAAATCGTGACGATGGGAGTTGAAGGTATTAATCCTCGTCATGTGGTTGGCACTTATGTTAAGCCGAAAGAATGGAATGCGCTGATTTCCGATCCTGAAGTGCTGGTCGTCGATACTCGTAACGATTACGAGATCCAAATTGGCACCTTTAAGCATGCTCAAAATCCACATACCGAGACTTTCCGTGAGTTTCCCGACTATGTAAAACAAAACCTCGATCCTGAGAAACATAAAAAAGTAGCGATGTTTTGTACTGGCGGCATTCGCTGTGAAAAATCCACCGCTTATCTTAAAGAACAAGGATTTGAAGAGGTTTATCACCTCGAAGGTGGCATTTTAAAATACTTAGAGGAAGTGCCAGAGCAAGAGAGCTTATGGCAAGGTGATTGTTATGTCTTCGATGGCCGCGTCGCGGTTGGTCATGGATTACAAGAAAGTGATTACCAAATCTGTAATGCCTGCCGGTTACCGATTACCGAACAAGATAAGCAAAGTGAACAGTTTGAACAAGGGGTTAGCTGTCCACAATGCTTTGGCACTCATAGCGAAGAACAATTGGCACGCTTTCGTGAAAGAGAAAAACAAGTGCAGTTAGCCAAACAAAGAGGTGAAGCGCACATTGGCAGCGATACCGCGCAGATTATCGAACAAAAACGAGCTGAAAAGTTAGCCCGTAAAGCCCAGCAACGTAACCAAAAAACCCCTCGTTAATCTGCCATTCAAGCTTTAGCCTTAATGATTGCCTTCATTAAGGCTAGTTCAGCGCGTTAGAAGTAACGCTAGCGCGCTGCTCATGTTTTTCGGCTAACCCCATAAAAAATCTCAGCAAAATTAAGGCTGCCACAGCGCCAATCAGCGAGACATAAAGCGTACTGAAATAGTTGAACAGCTCACCCACAACACCCAAGGCTACACTTGCCACTAATGAGCTAATACTAAGAATACTAGAAAACAGCGTGGAAGCTGTCCCCAAACGATCAGGCATCATATCCTGCAACACCACCATACCTAAAGTCGCACAGACACCGATAAAAAAGCCATTGAGGATTTGCGCTAATAATAAAGTGGTGAAGGTCGTATTGGTTAGCATAATCAAATAAAATGCCATACCACTCATTATACCCACGCACAGAAGTTGAGTCGTACCAAAACGCTGCGCTAATTTCCCTGCCAGCAACATGATTGGGATTTCACATAACGCTGCCATCCCAAACAGTAAGCCTAACCAATGAGCGGGAACGAGCAACTCTTGGGAAAGATACAAAGGCATGCTGGTAATGTATAAGTTATTCGCTGCAAAGGTAAACACCATCGTCATACAATATAAAATGATAAGCCGCTTTACCGCCCCTTGCTTGGGTAATGATAACGCGGCAGCAGGATCTGAGGCTGACGCTTTTTCAACACCTTTCGGTAAATATTTAGCAATCAGCACAATAGCAATCGTCACAATCACAGCAGAAACACTGAACGCCGCATTAAAACCAAAGCTGGCTTTGAGCATAAATGCCAAAGGAGGGCCAAACACCCAAGCAATGGCAATCCCTGCACGCATCGTGGCAAGAAAGGTGGTTTTATCTGCCACATGGCGATCAGCGTATTCCCGCCCAAGGGCAAACAGTTGACCAAACGACGCGCCACTTACACTACCAAATAAGGTAACGACAACAATCGCTAACCAATAACTACGAATGAGGGTAAAACTAACCACAGTGATCAAATAGCAGCCAAGTGCGACCAATAAAATCACTTTGCGTTGCCAGTGCCGATCCGATTGTCTGGCTAACCACTGCGATACTACCACGGAGCTGATAACCGCCATGACCATATACACACTCAGCATCATCGGCGAAGCACCGAGCGCTTCAACAATAAATAGACTCGATAATGGGTAAAAAAAAGCCCCACATAATCCCGTCACTAAGGCGGTCATGATAAATAATAAGGCGGTTTTATCTTGATACATGTCATGCTATCCAATGGCAGGAAGTAACCCGATACGAGTCACAAATAAAAATTACCATGTTCCCAAGTTGCTTGGCGCTGCCGCTTTAAGTTGTAGGAGAACACGCCGCTAGTGTAATCAATCCTGATAAGATAAATGATGCTATTCCTGCCACTTTTAATACTAAACCGTCAGAATAAATACATCATTTGACAGAAAAGGCTAAGCCTTTATGATCAGAGCAAATAGATGGAGAACAGCTATGCGCCCCTTGATTGAAAATGTACTGCAGAGCCTAAACCATGACTGGGTTATCCGCCATTATCACTGCCAAGCGGATACGGAAGAGTTTTCTTGCCCGTGGCATTATCATACGGAATATGAATTGGTGCTCTATCACAATCCGAACCGAAACTTTCAGGGCAACTATTTTGCAGGGGATGCTAGCGGTACCGTGGACGATCACACCTTATTATTATATGGCCCCGGCTTGCCTCATATGATCACTGGGCGCCTACACCACAAACAAGCGCAAGCACTGCACTCAACGATTGTATGGTTTAAACCAGAATGGATTGATAAAATTCAAGCTATCTTACCACCGACACAGTCTATTCAACGTTTACTTGAAGGTTCAGCCTACGGCTTAAAACTGAGCCACGCAACGGCTCAGGCTATTGCTAACCAGTTGAGTGATATTGAAAAGTTAGCCAGTTCTTATCAGGCGCTACGAATTGTAGAGTCGTTATTGATCATGGCGGAAGATCAAGATGCTCAGCGTTTATCAGCCTCTAGCTACCGACTATCGCAATTAAGTGCCAACAGTGAAGCACACAAAAAAGTCCACCTTGCCAAACGCTATATCGAATCTCATTTCGCTGACCCGATAAAAATAACCGATTTATGCCGTGTACTGCATATGAGTGAAAGCTCAACCTATCGCTTATTTGAAAAACACTACTCGATGAGTTTTTCTGAACATCTTAAAAAGTTTCGCATCGGTAAAGCATGTGAGCTGCTAGCCAGTTCTTCGCTTCCCATTGCTCTGGTTGCTGAGAAAACTGGCTTTAGTAATCTATCTAATTTTAATCGCCAATTTAAAGCGATTAAAGCCATGACACCAAAAACGTTTCGCAATCAGTTTCAAACTCTACGTTAATCGTCATCAGTCAAAAGCTGTGTCGCTGCAATGCCATTATCTTGTAAAAATGCCAGTAATTTGACCAAATTCTGTACTTGAGCGGTTTTATCCGCAGCAATCACAATCGGTTTTGCGCTGGCTTTACTGCGCTTTAATAAAGCCTCTGTAAAATCTTGCCAAGCAACATAAGTGGTACCATCAATTGCCCAATATGGCTGTTGAGCCAAAATATTCACCGTAATGGATTGGGTATTGATTTCACTGACCACAGGTGAATCGGTACTCGGTAAAGACACGTCTAATGACGTAAACTTAACCGCTGCGGTCAGTAGCAGAAAGACCATGACAATAAAGATAATATCCAATAATGGCGTTAAATCTGGCATCAGTGATGATTCTGTCGTTGGCGGCGTTTTAATCATGATGGATTGACCGCTGTTTTTTCAACGACATGATTAGCATGGCTGCAACGTCCATTTTTAGTAGTGCAGTCATGCTGTAGCGACACCCCTTCAAGCCATAGATTGACATAGTTTAAAGTATGCTCAAGTTTCGCCATGACTCTATCTGCCCATGCACCAAGTAATTGAGCCGCAGTAATCGCAGGAACGGCAATCAATAAACCTGCTGCCGTGGTGCGCATCGCAATCCCTAATCCATCGGCGAGATCATTCGGTGTAATATTGCCAGACGAAAGCGCGACACCTTTAAACATTTCAATTAATCCGAGTACCGTACCTAATAAACCCAGTAATGGACTGATCGCACCAATCAGGGATAATAATCGTAATCCGGAATGAAGCTGATGGCGCTTATCTTGAAGCCAGATCCCCGCCGTATCTTCACGTAGCCCTTTAGAAAAATCGTGATGAGCCAACAGCATCGCGACCCCTTTGTAAAGTAGTGACCGTCTAGTCGATAACTCCTCTGCTAACGCTTCAATTTGATCGCTGTGCATCGGAGAAATTTGATTAAGCGCCGCACCAATCGAACCTCGACTGGCCCCAAGGGTAAATAACACTTGGATTAGACGTTCAACGATAATCATCGTCGCGAAAAGAGAGCACAAAAATAGTGGCCAAGCCATCAGGCCAAGCTCTTGCTCAAGTTGAGTCAGTAGTTCCATTATCCTTCCAATTTAAAGCGTACAGGGATTTGCACACGGTGAGCCATGGTTTGCCCATTCACCGTGTAAGGTGAAAATTTCCATTGTTTAATCGCACTCAGCGCCGATTGATCGAGCAATTGAGCTCCCGATGAAGAGAGTAAAATTTGCTTAATTTGTCGGCCATGCTCATCCAGCCACACTTCATATAAAGCCACCCCCTCAATACCACGCTTTTGAGCCAGCCTTGGGTAGTGAGGCGGTGTGGGGCGCGAAAGAAATGAGGGCGTTTCCACAAGCGTAGGTTGATTGGTTATCCCACTACGACTGGGCTCTGGAGCCGGCTCCTTATTCTCTTGCCACTGATTGGTCGGTTCTTCCTTGACTACCGACGATGATGATGAGGGCGCTGTTTTTTTCTCCAATGGTTGAGTCGCAGGAGCAGGTTTATCCGACTTCACTACCTTTTTCGCTTCTTGAGGCTTTCTCTGCTCTGGCTTCGGCGTATTCGGCTTGCTCTGCTGTTTAGGTTCAGTTGGCGATGACACAGGCTGCTCATGACGTACAGTTTGAGGCTGAGCAACAAAGTGGAGCGATACCGAGGTCGATTGATTCCCAGCTGGCATAGCAAAAACTTTGGCTTCATCATCCATCAACAGCAGGGTTCCATGAATGGCAAGTGAAAGTGTCGCCGCAACACAATATCTGGTGAAATTCACGTCGTGCTCCAAATCAAAACTAAGCGCCTTAATGGGGAGATTATTACCCAACAACTAAACAATATCAATTATCAATTGCATTATCATTTACAAAAGATGACGACTTGAGCCGAAGAGGTAAAAATTTCAGTAAAGCTTTATATTTCAATGAATAAGAGTTTAGTTTGAGATAGGTCGGATGAATGTTTTGGGCATAATCAGTTAATGTAATGCCATAGCTTCAGATGTCAGAAGACAATCTAAAACTATGGCAGAGCAAAATCACCTTTTACTTTAATAATTAAAACTCATATTTTGCCGTAATTGCAAAATTACGCTTCGCTTGAGAATAATCATTATCTAAAATATTCTTACCTCTAATGTCATTCCAGCGGTAATACTCTTTATCTGCAATATTAAATATACTAGCAGTCAAAGTCAGGTCTTTGATTGGTTTATAATAAGCTGTAATATCAAAAATAGTTGAACTAGATAACTCAACTTGATTCTCTGTACCACCAGTTGCTTTATCATTATTAATATTACGGTTTGATTTTCCCGCAGTATAGTTGAGTTTTAAACTCGTTCCCCATGTCGAATCTGGATCATCAAAATTCAAAGCTGCCACGACATTCCATGGATTGATACTATTAAGAGGTCGTCCATCACCATCTTTACCTTCGGTATAATTCGCTGCTAATCGAGTTGTCCATCCTCGTGGAGCATTCAATAATTCATCTAACTTTAACTGATTAGATAATTCGACGCCCTTAATAGTCGCTTCACGTAAATTGATATAAGAGTAGTAGTTTATTCTCGATTCAACCTTAGTAACTACCTGTTCTATAAAATCATCATAGCTGCTATAAAATAGTGAGATATCTGTTGCAGAAAAATCGTTATTGTGGCGATAGCCTAGCTCATAAGAAAGGCTTTTTTCAGACTTAAGATTTGAATTAGGTTCATTAACGTAACCATGAGCAGGATTACTAAAGGTATAGTAGAGCTCAGTAAAGTTAGGTGAGCGCAACCCCTGACTCACTTGCGCAAAAATTGCACTGTTTGGATCTAAACGATAAAGAGTACCCAATCGCCCGGTTATGGCAGAATCACTAAACTTGGATAGTCCTTTTCCAGCATTCTCGCCAGGATCAGTACTGAATGAATCGTAACGTAATCCAGGTGTTACAATCAAATTACCATTAAACAAAGCAATTTCGTTTTGAATAAATAAACCAATTTTCTGCTCTTCGGCATCGGGTGTATACACAATCACCTGATTTGGTGTCGCTGGATCAGAATTATATTCATTGTTAATGTTTGAAATATCACTGCTTAGTAAATTGATACCATACATAATATTATGCTCACTATTATTTAAAGTAATGAGCTTATCGAACTGAGCTTCTAATTCAATTTTGTCATCGCTATAAAAATAATCTTTCGTTTGATGATTATCATTGTTAGCGGGTTGATAAGGAGGCCTTCCGGCAGAGGCTGGCTGAAAACGCTTAGTTAAACCGTTTTCTTCCTTACTTTGCCATGAGACTCGACTGGTTATCGTATCGGCAAGCGGTAAATCAGAAAACCAAATATGTTTTAATCCAAGACGGTACTGCTTGGTAATATCTCGTCCGGTATAATTTTTATAACTTGAGTGAACAATATCAGAGTCAACCTGATTACGCAGCATTTCTCCTGTAAACTCGATTCGATGCGCTTCAGAAAGTTGATATTGTAGCTTCAATAATAAGTCATTATTCGCGCTATCTTGCCCAGAAATTGAATAATTTTCTTTATGATCACCAAAGTTTTTTGGCTCTTGACCATCACGACGAGTAAACGCCACTAAGGTTTCTAAATCACCGCTACGATGAGCAATAGCAACGTGTTCACTGAATGATTTATCTTCCGAAGCATAAGATAATTTAATTTGTCCACCTGTCGTCGCATCCCCTTTTAAAAAATCTCGTGGATCTTTGGTCTCAAAAGCTACAACGCCGCCAATAGCATCACTTCCATGTAAGCTTGATGCCGCCCCTTTAACAATTTCAACACTTTTCAGCATATCTGGTTCGATGCTAATAGCACTTGAATTAATAAAAGAGTAAGGCCCACCGTCAAAAGCTTGGCTTTGTGTAACACCATCAACCAAAATTTTAATGCGGTTACCCTCTATACCCCGAATATTAATGGTTTGCATTCCTTGACGTGAAGAACCACTGGTCGTTACTCCCGGCGTGTATTCAAAAATGTCCGCAACGTCTCTAACCATAGTCGCTTCTAATTCTTTACTTGAGATCACAGCTACCGAGGCTGCGGTATTATCAAGACTTTGCGCCGTCCGTGTCGCAGATACGACCACTTCATCAAACTGAGTTGTTTTTTCGGCAAACACCGCAGGAGAAAGAGCAAGCAATATTGAGGTAGAAAGTAGCGTTTTAGTCAACATCTGAGTGATTACCTTATTCATCAATAACAGATTTACAATGTGCGCAATACTACTTTATACGAATAACAATTACTATCATTTGCATTAACTAGAAATTAAGTTGAGATTGTGCTAAAAATAACCAAAAAATTCAATATGCTTATATTTATTAACACGTTAGATTTAAAAACTATCGTTTAGCCAATACAGTGGAAATCAAAAATACGTGATAAGTATCACAATCAAAGCTGCGCAGTAAAAAACCCAACTCAGTAAAACGCTACCTTTACAACCCCCAAATTTATTTACTTTTGTAAAAAAATGTATATGGTACCGCTCCCAGATATTGATAATAAAAGATGGACAAGGTACTCATATGCAACCACATAAATTCTCAACGTTGGCTGGGACACTGTTACTGATCTCGCTATCCGTGACAGCGTCTGAAAAAGAATTGGATATATTTAACCAAAGCACTAGCGATAAAGCGGCACAGACCTTAGACCTTGATGCGCCAGCAAAAGACAGTTTCATTTTCAAATTGCCACCCACTCATAATCCTTATCTTGATTATCAAGAAAGCTACGATTATCTGGCCTCTGATGCTCGACCGAGCGTTAACTCACCACTCACGCTAGACGCACCAGATCCTCATTCTTTTAGTGTCAAACCAACCGTTAACAATCCTTATCTTCGTGATGGCCAAGATGATTGCCAGTATGTTGAAATAGTTTTCGATCACCAAGACAAACAGTTATCGGTCGGTTCTGATAACCAAGGTAACCCTTGCAGTCGGTCGCATTTGACTATCTCGGACTATCAAATAACTACACGCTTTAAATATGAAGAGTAGATAAGCGGTTTTCATCCTTTATAAAAAACAGATTATTGATTAAATGTATGATCGCTCTCAATCGTAGGGGGACATATGTCCTCCCGATTAACACAAAGAACCATTTAAGATAGGCGCATACAATCAATCACCACGGTAATGACTATGGATCTTTTTGCTCTACTCGATATTAATAACACACTGGTTAATATCCCGATTGGCTCTGGCTATGCCATGAGCTGGATCGAAGCTTTTGGTACCGTATTTGGCTTGCTATGCATTTGGTTTGCCAGCCAAGAAAAAACCATCAACTATCTTTTTGGTTTGCTCAACGTCACCCTATTTGCCGTGATCTTTTTCCAAATTCAGCTCTACGGTTTGTTGCTGCTTCAATTGTTCTTTTTTTGCGCGAATGTCTACGGTTGGTACGCATGGACAAAACCCAACGCGGAAGGTGATATTTTACAAGTTCGTTGGTTAAGTAAACAAAAGCTACTGATCACGGCGGGCATGAGTATCGTCAGTATTGGCTTACTGACGGTTTATATTGATCCTTTCTTTTTTGCTCTCGCAAACATTAGTGTCGAAATCATGAATGGATTAGGAGCTGAACTTGCACAACCTGTGTTAGAACCCGATGCTTTTCCATTTTGGGATTCAGCCATGACAGTGTTATCCATCGTCGCGCAAATTTTAATGACACGTAAATATGTCGAAAACTGGATGCTATGGATTGTGATTAATATCATCAGCGTCGGTATTTATGCGACTCAAGGTGTTTATGCAATGTCTGTGCAATACGCTATTTTGATGTTTATTGCCGCAAATGGAACTCGGCAATGGGTTCGTACTGCACAACGTAACAGCCAAACCGTGACGTCAGCAAACCAAGTTCAAGAGGCCTCGGTATGATTCAGCCTCACATCAATGTTGCCCATGGCCAAGTTGCCAATCGAGTGATTGTCTGTGGGGAACCCAATCGAGCCAATCGAATCGCAGCACTACTCGATAATCCTCAGCTGATTGCTGAAAATCGTGAATACCGCTTATTCAATGGTCGTTATAATGGTCAAAAGATCACCGTATGCAGCACTGGTATTGGAGCACCTTCTTTGATCATTGCGATAGAAGAGTTAAAGCAGTGCGGTGTCAGCCATATTGTGCGCGTTGGTTCTGCGGGTGCAATGCAGGCTAACATTCAGCTGGGTGACCTGATTGTCGCGGAAGCCGCGGTACGGGATGAAGGGGGCTCAAAAGCCTATATTGCAGACACTTACCCTGCATTTTCCAGCTTTTCACTTCTGAGTCGCTTACACGCATTTTTAACACAGCAGCCCACAGCGGTCCATTTTGGATTGGTTCGCTCACACGATAGTTTTTATACCGATGAAGAACAAAACCTGTGTCATTATTGGAATAAAAAAGGAGTCTTGGGGGCAGATATGGAAACATCTGCGTTACTCACCGTAGGGCGATTACGTGGCTTACAAGTTGCGTCTGTACTCAATAATGTCGTTTTGTACCAGCAAGATGTACAGCAAGGCGTCACGCAATACGTTAACGCTGATCAAGCGATGATGGCGGGTGAAACACTTGCCGCAACGGCAGCGTTAGATGCCTTGAGCCACTGCATTTAATTTTTCCTGCAAGCGCATTAAGCAGCGGTGACTACCATACCGCTGCTTATCTCATCTCTTAGTGCTCATTGATTTTTACATCAGAGAAAGCAAAACTTGCCACCTGTAGCTAATCAAGCTAACGTTGAACATCCTGATTTCTCGTCGATATATTATGAAAATAACCCCCTATTCATCCGGTCGATTCCACGCCTACTTGGTAGAACAAAAGCAAGCCTTTAAGACATTCATCTATCAGTGCCAAATGAGTACCGCTTATATCGATGCTGGGAGCGATATTCTTAAGCAAGGTGAACCACTAGAGCATATTTACGTAGTTCCCGGCGGGCGCGTTTCAATGAGCATTCTCGCCGCTAACGGGCGACGATTTCAATTAGGAGAGGCTAACTGCGACTATCATATTTTTGGTGAGATGGAGTTTTTTACCGCAACACCCTGTCAGTGGACGGTCACCGCCGATGAGCATCTACAAGTCGATATTATTTGTCTCACTTCGCTAGCGAAAGCCCTTGAACGACATCCCGAAATGATGGTGTATTTTGCCGCTGCGTTGGCAGAAGACTACCGTGATTCAATGGAGATCTACACTAACCGCCTACTCCATCCTCTGACTTATAACATTGCTTATGACTTACTTTTACGTCAACGCTCAACGATGGCGCTGGGGAACTTTAGCAAAGCGAGTCAAGAAGCCGAGCGATTTGGTACCTCAAGCAGAGTCTATCGCCGAGCAGTCAACGAATTAATCGCTCAAGGGCTAGTGGAAAAAACCGCGACTGGACTAACGATTGTTGATGAACAAGAGCTGCAACGCTTCTTAAAGAGCAATCCTCAATAACTTAATTTTATATACCATCACACTTTAGGGTTTTCGTTTGCATTAGGTTTCTTCGTTTCAGCGATACAATCACACTTTGTGGTTGGCAAAATCGATACACTGAAGTCTAAAAACACACGGAGTACCCCTTTTTATGACACGTCCGATTATTTTAGATTGCGACCCCGGCCATGATGATGCCATTGCGTTAATTCTAGCTTGCGCTTCCCCATCGTTAGCAATCAAAGCAGTGACCACCAGTGCCGGTAACCAAACCCCTGAGAAAACCTTAAATAATGCTTTACGTATTCTTACCTTACTGGGTAGAAGTGATATTCCAGTGGCTGGTGGAGCACTAAAACCCTTAATGCGCGAGTTGATCATTGCTGATAATGTTCATGGTGAGACGGGGCTGGATGGCCCAACCTTACCTGACCCCAGTTTTGCTCCTCAAACGGAGCACGCCGTTGAGCTAATGGCTAACATCCTTAGACAAAGTGAACAACCCGTTACTCTGGTGCCAACGGGTCCACTGACGAATATTGCCCTACTGCTGGCCACACATCGTGAGTTAATACCGAAAATTCAAGAAATTGTCCTAATGGGCGGCGGCGCTGAAACCGGAAACTGGTCTCCGGCAGCAGAATTTAATATTTATGTCGACCCGGAAGCGGCGAAAGTGGTTTTTCAATCCGGTATTCCGATCACCATGTGCGGACTCGATGTCACCCATCGGGCGCAAATCATGGATGAGGATATCGAACGTATTCGGAAAATTGATAACCCGATTGCTGGTGTCGTGGCCGAATTGCTCGACTTTTTTATGATTTACCATCGTGACCCCAAATGGGGACTAGCAGGCGCACCGTTGCATGACCCATGCACCATCGCTTGGTTATTGGCCCCTGAACTGTTTAAAGCTCAAACATGCTGGGTCGGCATTGAAACTCAAGGTGAGTATACGCAAGGCATGACCGTGGTTGATCGTTATCAACTAACGAATCAGCCTGCCAATGCGACCGTATTATTTGATGTTGAACGGCAGGGATTTGTCGATTTATTGATTGAACGTTTGCACTATTTTACCACTCATCCATCCGCTTCCTAAATGATGTGATACCCAAACGACTTGGAGTTGCAGATAAGCGACTCTGGATCAGCCTGCATATTAAAACGAGCTGAGCTGACGTCGCTGCAACTTCAAGTCGTAAAGAATAAGTGTCAACCGAATAGAGATAATCATAGGGAAGTACGATCAACTCTGCTAGAATCCGCCCCCTCTGCAAGGATGAACAAGTACATCACCAATATCTGCCAAATCCTGCTATACCTACCCTATCTACCGTTTACCCTTAGGAGCCGGTTATCATGACTGATCAAGAAAGAATCGAACTACAAAAGAACAACCCATTACACGGCCTTAAGTTAGAAACCTTACTGCAAGAGCTGGTGGATTTTTATGGCTGGGATATTTTAGATACGGCGATGCGCTTTAACTGCTTCCATACCAATCCGTCAATTGCCAGTAGTGTCAAATATTTAAATAAAACCGATTGGGCACGAGAAAAGCTAGAAAACTTTTATCTGTATCGTTTTAAACGTATGCCTCGCGCTTCCAGTGAAGAGTTTAATATTCCACCACGCGCACGCACCTTCCCTCATGGCTTACAGCCCAAAGAGCCGATGGAATTAACCGTAGACTCGATTTTGAAATCACAAGCTAAAGCCGCTTCCGCTCATAAAGAAAGAGCGGCACGCAGTCGCCAAAGCCGTCGTTAACTTAATATCCGATACACTTTCAGGGTAACGATAAACACTATTCACTGACTCGCCGGCGTTGATTGATTTTCTCGACCACTTTTTTCGCCAGCAAAGGGAATATCCCTAGTAACGCGAACGAGAATAAAATCGCTGGCGACAAAATCCCCCTAAGGCTGTCTAGTTGGGCGAGTTGAGTCCCAGCGTTAACGTAAACCAGAGTTCCGGCCAACATGCCCACTTGACTGACCCAGTAAAAGGTCACCGCGCGAAGCGTAGTTAAGCCCATTAAAATATTGATCAGAAAAAAGGGAAATAGAGGCACCAGTCGTAGGGTAAATAAATAAAAGGCCCCGTCTTTTTCTACCCCATGATTGAGCGCTTGTAAGCGCTCACCAAAACGCCGTTGCACCGTTTCTTTCAATAAATAGCGCGCAACTAAAAAAGCGCAGGTAGCACCGATAGTGCTGGCAAAAGAAACGATCAGTGTTCCCCACCATAAACCAAATAACGCCCCAGCGGCGAGGGTCATCACCGCCGCCCCTGGTAGAGATAATGCCGTAACAAGGACATAGACAGTAAAAAACAGCGCCATCACCAGCAAAGGCGCATCACTACGCCATTGTTCAAACTGGGCTAAATGACGCTGAACGCCGTCTAAAGTCAGCAACTGATTGAGATCGAGTGCAAAAAATGCCACGCCCAATATCGCAATCGTGATCAGTAATAACCACTTTTTCATATTTATATTCCCTATTAATCATCATGACTGCCAATACAGGCTTGGCGCTTTGCATAAGCAACTGACTCGCTATGACAATTGCACCGTTTGCTGAATGATTTCACGCCCTTCTGTTTGTACATAATTGAGAAAAACCTCGGCTATCGGCGATAAAACGCGCTGCCGAGTCCACGAGAATGACCATCTGGTTTTGATCGGTAACGACTCAACATTAATCACTTGAACACCGTATATATTACCAAACGCCAAGGTATGAGCAGATAAAATAGACACACCCAAGCGAGCCAATACCGAATGAATAATCGCCTCATTACTGGCAATCGTCATTTTAATATTAGGCTGATAAGGTTGTTTCTTAAAGAAAGCTTCCGTTGCATAGCGGGTTCCCGAACCCACTTCGCGGATCAAAAAATCTTCCTGACAAAACTCGGCTAATGATACCCTCTCTTGCTGTGTGAAAGGGTGGCTCGCCGCGGCAATCGCCACCAAATCATTGGCCATAAATTCAATCACGTCCAGCTCTAACCCTTCGGGTAAATGACTAAACACATAAAAATCATCGGCACCATTCTCACAGCGCTCCATCACTTGCTGCCGGTTGGCGATCGTCAACTGAATATCGATGCCGGGGTAGCGCTGACAAAAAGGGCCAAGTAAATGAGGAATAAAATACTTTGCCGTGGTTACCACCGCTAATTTGAGCGTTCCCGACTCAAGGCCTTTTAAACGCGACAGACGCATGTCCAATTCTTCACAGCTGTGCAGTACTTTTTTCGCCGTTTCTACCGTGGCTAATCCAGCATCGGTAAAACGAAGTGTTCTACCAACTTGTTGATAAAGCGGCAAGCCTATCGCCTCAGCAAGCTTTTTTAACTGCATAGAAACCGTAGGTTGAGTTAAAAACAAGCTGTCAGCCGCAGCCGTAATACTTCCGCCATGATAAACCGCTAATAAGATCTCTAGCTGGCGAAACGTGCCAATATGGGCGTGTAATCTCGATGCCACTGCTCACCTCCAAGCAAATTCACTGAGATAATATAGATTATTATCTATATAAAAGTTAGTGATTATCTATTTTTATCTATTATTAAAACCGCCTAACATGCTGAAAAATTTGCAGGAGAGTGTGATGAGATTTCGTACAATGGCACTGCCAATGACCACAGTGATGATGCTAGTAACCTTCTACTATTTGGGTTTGTCCATCGGGCATGACGCGTTTAGTTTTCTTGTTTGTGCTACTTTGCTGGCAAGTTATACGGCATTACAAGGGGTTAAAACCGCGTTTAATCGTTCTGGCAAAACAAAAGTGCACACCATCAGCTTAACAAGTAAGGAGAGCACTAAACATGGTGCTTGATGCGGTAATTGCTTTTTTTATCCTAGGTATTGTCTGCCAGCTACTGGGCGCAAAAATTCCTTTCCCAGATAACCTGTATAAAACCCTCAGTCTGATACTGATGATTGCGATAGGCCTTAAAGGCGGTATTGCTTTACAAGCGCATATCGCGGCCAGCTTAGTCGTGATGGCTTTGATTGTGGTGGCATTCGGTTTGTTGCTGCCTCTGATTGCTTACCCACTGCTGAGATATTTTGGTCAGTTAGATAAGATTAATGCCGGTGCCATTGCCGCTCACTATGGCTCGGTCAGTGTCGCTACTTATGCCGTCGCGGTTGCTCTACTCGAAGCCAAGCAGATCCCGTATGAAGCTTATTTCCCTCTGTTTGTCGTGTTATTGGAGATGCCAGCGATCATCGTTGGTTTAATACTCGCCAAAGGCAGTATATCGCTGATTAATCGTCACTTTCTTAAAAAAGAACTCCTCGCCAATCCAAGCCTGCTATTGATGATCGGCAGTTTAGTGATTGGTTATGTAGGGGGAGACACGGTACACAAGCTTTCGCCACTGTTTATTGACCTTTTCTCGGCTATTTTAGCGTTATTTCTTCTGAAAATGGGCTTAATTGCCGGTCAGCAATTAGCAACGCTTAGAGATAACAGCCTGTTTTTAATCAGCTTTGCCATTTTGATGCCGATGATTGGCGGGTTAGCGGGCACAGGGCTCGGCATGCTGCTTGGGTTTAGCGCGGGCGGCATCACGCTGATGGCGGTACTTGGAGCCAGCGCATCGTATATCGCTGTCCCGGCCGCGATGAAAGAGAGTTTGCCCGAAGCCAATGCAGGGATGTCGATCACCGCGGCATTAGGCATTACTTTTCCTTTTAATGTCCTATTTAACGTGCCATTTTTTATTGCTCTTGGCCAGGCTGTTAGTTAAATACCGTTCACCGGTTCGAGACCATAGGTATCATCTACACCCAAGAGATAAATACCTGCCTCTTCTATATCACGGGTAAAACAAATCAGAAAAGGCACCCAGTGTGATAAGCTGCTGTGCCTTTTATCCATACATCAATTTATCTTCACACTACTTCACTGACGGCCTTTTGCATCATACGGTTGTGTGGCTGCCATGGTGAGTTGATCGATGGTGGCTGCAATTGAATACGCCAACATTGATTGCTCGGTGATAACGAATGGCTCGCTTGCAGTGTCGTTAAGTTATTTACGAAAAGAATATCCCCTCCTGCCACCAAAGTATTTTCAAAGCAAAGAGACGGCTCTGTGCATAAATGGTCAATACGCTGTTCAATCGGCTCTCCACTTGATCGCCCATCCACTTGCGGTAAGCGTATTGTTGAATGTTGACCACGTGAGTGACCCTGCCAGCGCAAAATATCTTGCCGAGATACTTGGCAATAACGAATCAATGGCGGTAATTCCTGCTCAGCGTAGTCTTGGTGATGCTTTATTGGATATAACATGCTCTTTCTTAGTTGCTCACGTTCTTGACCACGTAAGGTTAACGGCGCTAATCCAGCATCTATCGTAGTCACATGGATAGGCGTTTCTGAATAAGCGCAATACAGAGCATATTCATGAGGAGTAATATCTTCGTAATCGTATCGATAAGTTCCATTAGCCATCGCATCAGATAAAGTAGCGAATTGCCAACCAATAGATTGCTGTAGCGCATCACCGGACAATTTTTCAACAACGCGATCATTATCCAAAATGACAGCAGAACGATGTTGCAGATACCAAGTCGAAAAATCATCTGGATGATGAAAAGGCGCAAAACCATGCAATAACACCGAACCAAACTCTTTAACTAGTTGGCTCAATTCATTAATGTTCAAGACAGACGCAGATAAAGAAGGTGTAGGACTGATTAAACGTAAACCTGCTTTTTCATGATGTAACTCTGCTCGAAGTTGGCTGACAACGTGACTCATTGATTGATCAACGCAAGTTAATTGTAAATAACACCATGTTTTATCCTTATAGAAAATAGGTAAAATAATGCCTGTACGCTCGAGATGGTTTTCTTTAGTGTCAATCATCACTTTACCTTGGCTTGCATCAAAAAGTACTGTGCTATGCCAAGGTGTTTTAAATTGTCGCTCTGTAAATAAATATAATGAATACTTTTTTCCATTCATTGGATGTTCATGAATACTCAAACGAATCGAATCGGAAAACTTTTGTTTTAGAAAGTTATCTAGAGCTTTCCCTTGTATCATCATTCCTTTAGCAATTTCAGCTAAACGACGACGACGCTCTTTGTAAGAAAGCGTTGACAATACATATTTTTGATCTTGATTCATGAATTTTTTCAAACCTAGATAGGTTTGATTCATTTTATTATTCCTAAGTTTTAACTCAGTGAAATTTTCCGCATAGCCTGGCTCTGAAAACATATTACGTAATCCAGAAAAATACTCGGTATCACAAAGATGATCAAACTCTTTAAAATCTTCAAAATTAATTATTTTTATTAAATCTTCAGCATGCATATTGACAAGCATTTCTTTTAGTCCATCAGAATACGCATAATGATGAGACAAATCAACGGCGATATAATCTGAGAATGTATGGTAGTCTGAAAAAATATATAAGACGACCCCTGGAGAATAAACCGCTTCAATATCACGAAGACACTGTAAAAAGCGTCTTAACACTAGATATTCACCTATATCTGGCTCATGGCTGATCACTTTATCTAAATTATTGGTTTTACATGGGAATGCAGGTAATAGTAATTTGATTTTTTTCTGTTCTCTTATCGAATCACGCAGTTGCTGTTTTAGTGTGGCAATCCCTTGATACGATGCATCACATTGCGCAATAATTTGGTCAAGTAAAATAAACGTAATTTTATCTATCTCTGTTTCTCGGTAAACATCAAGCATAACCAGCCCTTAATTATTTTCATAATACTGAATAAACGATGACAATTTAGGTTATTGTCAACCCATAGAATGGAACCGCTCCCATGAAAATGGGGTTTAAGAATTTAATTATTATTAAATCGAAACCAAAGCATTCAAATTCTCTCTAATCGACTGTGTCATTATTTAGATGACAACGCAGTTTGACTAGATGACAAAAATAGAACCCAAAGTTACCAATAAGGGAACAGTAATGCTTAATGAATTAAAACGTATTGCCATATTTAATAAAGTGGTCGAATGTGGTTCCTTCACATTAGCAGGAGAGTCACTCGGCATGGGGAAATCCAAAGTCAGTGAACAAGTCACGCTATTAGAAAAAAAACTTAATGTGCGGCTACTTCACCGAACAACCAGAAAAATTAGTTTGACCACCGAGGGAAGCACTTTTTATCAATACAGCCGTGGCTTACTGAATATCGCTGATCAAGCACTGGGAGCAGTGAATCATTTAGCGTCAGAGATATCAGGAACAATTCGTATTGGAACGACGATTGACGTCGGAACCTTTCTGATCAATCCATTATTAAATGACTTTTATCAACAGTATCCACACGTCAATTTTGATCTTTGCTTAGATGATGGTCTGCAAGATATGGTCGAATCTAACCTCGATTTAGTGATTAGAATTGGTGAGTTGACGTCATCGTCGATGGTAGGCCGAGTGATTGCTCCTTTTGAATTAGGTATTTACGCCAGTCAAGATTATCTCAATAACGCCAAGCCGATCACTTGCCTAGACGATTTACAAGATCACGACTGGGTTTACCTCTCTCGGCTAAATTTACCGAATAATATTCTTACATTAACTAACCATAATGGGCAGGAGCAGCAAATAAAATTACAACCTAAACACACCAGTAATGCGCCGTTAGGTGTTATGGCCATGATTCAAAATGGATTAGGGATTGGCCCTATCGCTCATTTTTTAATTGATAAAATCCCCGGTCCATCACTCATTCGGTTATTTCCCGATTTTTACCAAGTCAGCACAACGATGAATATTCTCTACCCAAGTCGAAAAAATATTCCGCCTCGTGTACGGTGCTTTATTGATTATTTGATAGCATCACTCAAAGTATGATGGAGAATAAACAACCCGACTATTTTGCCTCATAAAATGAGTCGTCGGTAACATCACTGGCGTTTTAGATAGTCGATGAGTGGCAAAGAAATCAGCAAATCATTTGCGCCACCATCAACTGTCTGTTGGTGAGGACGATCATCGTCCTCACCGCTTAAAGCTCAGGTTGCACTGATAAACCATTCGATATTACCTCGATACTGGTTGCTAACCACGCATTCAAATCAAGCAAATCATTGATTGAATGGATGTAGCTATCTGGACGTATTAATAACGCTTGGTCAGTGTATGGATTTTGACTGGTCCAATAAGGAGCATATTCTGCCCGCGAGCCAATTCGAATCACCTTAATAAACTCTGGCAGATTCAACTCATAATCGGTATCACTTGCGATCAATAATGTCCATTGACAATAATCCAGCAATGAATAAAGCCGAGTTTTTTGCGTTGGCGTATTGAATACAAAATCAAATATCCGCGTACCGACTAATCCTTGTTCACCATAACGAATGCCCATTCCGGTAATATTGCCCGAACGCTTCTCGACTATTTTCACGTAATCTTGCGCATGAGTATTCGTTGCAGAAAACTTGGTCGAGCGCACTAACTCACCCGAGCTGGCAATTACACTCTGGGCAACGGGTTGACGCTCCTCTTGATAGCTGGTTAGCAGTGACTCATTCGTATGACCTTTTAGGACCATGTTCAGTTTCCAGATCAAATTAAACGCATCGGCTAATCCGGTATTCAAACCTTGCCCGCCATTGACAGAATGAACATGACAAGCATCTCCGGCTAAAAAGAGGCGATTTTCTATGTCATAACGCTCAGCAACGGACTCTTTAACCGCAAATTGAGAGAACCACACTCTCTTTTTAAACCTTAATTGATGTGGTGCCATGGCACGATTAATTTTTTCAATCACTTGCTCTACGGTAAAGTCATGCGTATCCATTCGGACATAAAAACGGTCGATGTCACCTTCACGAGGAATCCACGCGACATCCGAAGTCTCTGCTTGAAAGACGATAATTTCCGGGACTTTGGGGAAGTCACTGTCAATAACGCCGTCAATCACAGCCCAAATAATTTCCGGACGCACTATCTGGAAGGGAATAGTGAACCGCTGGCGAACAAACGACTGAGCGCCATCGGCACCAATCACAAAACGCGACTCAATGATCTCGCCATTGGTTAGCTCGGTCAGGCAATTCTCTGGATGAATAACAATATCCTTCACCGATGTTTGACGCCATACAGGGGCATTCAATGACGTGAGTTTATCGTCCAGTAGCTGCTCAAGATAAGACTGACCAAGCATCAAAAAATGCGGATGCAAGCAGCCTTCCAACGCTTCCCACCATGAAGATTGGCGGGAAATAAATTGTCCATCTGCCCATACGGAACTGGTATTGCAAGGCTTACCCAGTGGATACAGCGGCTCAAACAGATCGACAATTTCTAATAATTGTAACGTTCTCGCATTAAGCGCATCAGCACGACCAACCTGTAATGGCTCTGAAGATTTATCAATGATAACCGTACTCAATCCACATCGCTGCGCTAAGTAAGCGCTC
The DNA here is from genome assembly GCF_963878025.1 of Vibrio sp. 11986-1-5. Lineage (NCBI taxonomy): Bacteria > Pseudomonadati > Pseudomonadota > Gammaproteobacteria > Vibrionales > Vibrionaceae > Vibrio > Vibrio sp. 11986-1-5. Next base: position 157,763 of record NZ_CAWNVW010000033.1, on the reverse strand, counting down.
ATTAAACCAACTGGACCTGCACCAATAATAACAATATCAACTACTCTTGCGGACATTCGTACGACTCCAAACTAGGGTTATGGTAAGGCGGATTGCTTAAAACCTGCACACGACGAATATGCCGTGGTGTATGTGATGTGAAAGCCTCGCGGCCATGTAATAAAGAGAAGTTATCAGTAATAACAATGTCCCCTGACTGCCACTCATGTGCATAGAAGTTGCGTGGGTCATACAAAGCGCGGCGTAAACTTTGATGGCACGCCATCGCTTCACTATCTGAAATGCCCGATAACGTAACATCTGGTGGATTAAGTAAATCACCATTGTCGACCACATGGGGTTCGTTATAACGAATGACTTCATAGCCTTTATATGGATGAGGCATCACAATGGGAGAGACCGTTTTACTGTGATAAAACTCCATTTTACGTTGATAGTGTCCCGTCGCTTTCCGCCATAATGATCGCTCCTGCTCCGAAGCATTGTCTAAGGCAAGCATGGTATGACAAAACGTTGTCCGTCCACCATTACCGGGTAAGGGAGCTTCGACACATTGGAAAATCTGGTACTCTGGTACTTGCGGACGATACATGCCATCCCAATGCATCGGCATGTAACTGCTGTCGAAAATATGATCTTCGGGCTGCTCTTTTTGAATCAGCTCAAGTACTCGGCCAAACGGCCATATGCTCACTTCTCCCCATTGCTCACAATAGTCAGCAAAATCTTCAGCCTGTTCAAAAACCGTAAAGCCCCGTAAGAGCACGAGCTGATGACGCTCAAACAAATGGCGTAAGCTCGATATATCAAGCTCAACAACATGGGTAGAAGAGTGTTGCGCTTCAACCATAACCCCAAAAGGGTCGAGTGAAGTTATTTTATAAGGCATTTCAACGGTCTCCATACTGGGTTAGTCAATACTTCTCCGTCAGATTATTCGCCTTCTGTATCGTATTGACTAGACAGCCAAAATAGAACCCATCGTTACTGATCAAGGAACAATCGCCTAAATATGAACACACAATGCGATTGAGATAAACGACGAAGCCCAGACAACGACGACTTCAATCAATCAAGCTAACCGCGTCCTTCATCGTTCTAAAATGAAGATGATTTTTTGAAAGCAAACACCAAGTCGCTACTGTATCTGCCTGACAAAAATGGTAGTTGACCGTCACTCTCGAATTGAGAACCTCAAGTAAAAAAGGAGAAAACTGAAATTGTAATGTCTGTTGTTTTTGATCCACAGCAATCAACTGTACACAGTCAAAATCTAAAACTTGTTTTACAAAAGGAAAAATTGCTTTATAAATCGACTCTTTCGCGGAAAAAACAAGGGTTAAGAAGGATTGAAATTCGTCAAACTGTTCTGCAAAAACCATCTCTCCCTCTGACAACACCTGATTGGTAATTTCTTTGGCAAATTGCGTAGTGATGACTTTTTCAATATCGATTCCAACTGAGATACATTGGTCGCTTTTAAAGCCAACGGCTGAAACGGCATAGCCCAAACAATGGGAAATAGACCCAACTATCCCAGTCGGCCACATCGGTTGCCGATGTTCTCCGATTTTAATGCTCACTACGCGAGAGCCCATCAATTGATTCAGCCCACGTTGTGCGCACACTCTACCGGCCAAGAACTCACATTTTCGCTTCAATACCGCTTGATTTAAGGTGTGAGGTAACTCGGTATACTCCATTAACATGGTATTGATGAAATGATACGAATAATCCACGGTTAACCAATTGATTTCTAAAAAACTGGGCGAGTTTGGAATAAACATGAGTATTTCTATTCAGCCAGAAAATGATAATGGTTAGTATTAATACTTATAATACAATGAAAAACAATATGTTATATAGACTAGGACGAATTTTCCCATTTTCCTACCTCTTCTGAATATTGACAAATTACCATTAGTCTCACACTATACCTCAAACTCAATGATAATAATTATCATTAACAAATGTAGGTTTAATAGAAAACCACAGATTAGCTCGATTTGGAAACGCCCATGCACTCTATAACCGACGTCATCAATGCTTCAACCTTCTCCCCTTTGCCCGATATTGGCGTATCGTTAACCAATACTTCCGTGGATGAACGACTGTATCGCTTTGTTAAAAAACAAAGAGAGGAAATTAAGCGTATTATCTGTGGGGAGGATTCTCGTCTCTTAGTCATTATTGGTCCATGCTCGATCCATGATCCTAAAGCAGCCCTAGAATACGCGCTGCGGCTCGCCAAAATTCAAGAAAAATATCGTGATAGCTTAAAAATCGTGATGAGAACTTATTTTGAAAAACCACGAACCCGCAGAGGATGGAAAGGATACATCGTTGATCCTAACTTGAACGGCCAATTTGATTTAGTTCAAGGCCTGTATCGCAGCAGAAAGCTGCTGAAATCGATACTTGAACTTGGGATCCCAACGGCTACAGAGTTTCTTGACACCAATATCGCACCTTACATCGCTGATTTGATCTGCTGGGGAGCAATTGGAGCAAGGACAACAGAATCACAACCACACCGTCAACTCGCCTCTGGATTAGATTGCCCAATCGGATTCAAAAATGGGACCGATGGCAATACCGCAATCTCTATTGATGCGATTCATGCAGCACAAGATAATCATGTACTGATTGTGTCCTCAGCGGATGGCACCCCAATGGCCGCACACACAGTAGGCAATAAACATTGCCACATTATTTTGCGTGGTGGCTTAACTCCCAATTATTCAAGCGAACATATAAAAAATACAGCTGAACACTTAGAGTCCAACAATCTTAGCCCTAGACTGATTGTTGACTGCAGCCACGGGAACAGCAGTAAAATTGCTAAAAATCAATTGAAAGTGGTGAAAGACATCGCTGCCCAGCTCATGGATGGAGAACAAAATATAGCAGGGGTAATGTGTGAAAGCTTCTTAAAAGGTGGAAATCAAAGACTTGATCAGACTCTCATTTATGGTAAATCGATAACCGATGAATGCCTAGATTGGGAAGACAGCACTGTTTTCCTAGACACACTTGCTCAGGCAGTAGAGTATTATCGTAAAGTACACTGTCTTCAGTCAGAAATCGCTTAATAAAACAGGCTCTAAGAGCCTGTTTTATTTTAATTTTCTAACATTATCGAATAATTAATTATCGAGCGTTGCGCCGCCATCTACTCGTAAGTCATGCATAGTAATTTGACGCGCAGAGTCTGACATGAGGAAAAGCACCGTATTCGCTATATCAGCAGGTTCAGCCATCCTTCCCAATGGAATACCTAGACGATATTGAGCAAGATTTCCTTCAATCACTTGTTGCTCACCGTAACTTTCATTCCAAAGCTGTGTCTGCATCTCTGTTCTCGTTGAGCCCGGGCTGACTATATTGCAGCGAATACCGAATTCTGCCAACTCTAATGCACAGCACTTGACTAACAGATGCAAGGCAGATTTTGATGCTGCATATCCACCAATATTCATCCTTGGCGTATTAGCGGAATTTGAACCAATAACCACAATATTTCCCGACTTCCGTTGTTTCATTCCCTTGGCTACATTCTGAATAATGCTCATGGCAGCAAAAGTATTAACTTCAAACATTTTCCTAATTTCTTCAATAGGCATTGAAGAAACACTCCCGATGCTTAAGATTCCCGCACAGCTAATTAAATGATCAAAACGATACTGACGACAAAGCTGCGCGACTTTCTGATCTAATTGACTATCAAGTAAATCAATCGCATAACAATCGAGCCTCTCAGCATACTGTCGTTGCAAAGAGGCCAAATGTTCATCAAGCTTGTCAATGCATCGATCGGTTGCAACCACTCTATATCCTTCGATGAGCAGTCGTTCCAATACCGCATACCCAATACCTTGGCTTGAGCCTGTTAGCAATACTGTTTGATTATTCTGATTCAACCTAATATCTCCTCTTTTATATTAACTGCCACCAAACAAGATCGATTATCATTTGAAACTGATAATCGTTATCATGTATAATCTTACAACGTATTGCGTATGAAACAAATAGCAAATATTTGCCACCTTTGTGAATGAGGTCATTATGAAACGCGAAGTTGTCGGATTCTCCAGAATGGCTGAAGAACTGTTGAGCCAAGAACTAGAAACTGCCCCTTTTTTCTTTGCATCGCCACATAACTCAATGCTGGGTGTAGGTATTGAGCAACAACTCGATCAAGCTATTCCATTTTCTGAGCTAGCTGTTCGTGCTAACCAAATGCTCGGACAGGTGAAAAAATCAGAGAATGATAATCCTGTATTGTTTGCTATCGTACCGTTTGATGAAAAGACTCCAACTAAGTTTTTTATCCCTGAAAAACTGTATGTCTCCAGTAGTGCACGAGAACGTAAAAATGATAAGGTTGGCGCAAACAAGGCGACGGTCATTTCTCCCCCTACAGGCAATGACTATAAACAGGGGGTCTCAACCTTGTTAAACCTGTTTAATACTACCGATCTTTCTAAAGTCGTACTGTCTCGATCAGTGCGAATAGCCACCGATCAAATCATTGATCAAACCGCATTACTACGAAACTTACTTGCCATTAATTCTCTCGGTTATACTTTTGCTGTCGATATTGGAAGAGAAACTAAGCTGATGGGGGCAAGCCCAGAATTGCTATTAGCGAAAAAAGGTGGGCATGTGGTTTCCAATCCGCTCGCAGGCTCACGTCCAAAGTCAATCAATGAATCCGATAACCAGATATCTCACACTTCTTTACTCGACACTCAGAAAGACTTAAATGAACATAGCTTTGTCGTGGAAGAAGTTGAAAAAGTACTCAGCGGCTACTGCCGTAATCTCTTTACCCCCATGGTGCCATCTGTGATCGAAACGGAAACGATGCTCCATCTCTCAACGAGATTAGAAGGTCAAGCCATTGATCCAGAAATAAACTCACTTCAAATTGCGGCAGAACTTCATCCGACACCAGCGGTATGTGGCTTCCCAAGGCACTCGGCTTATCAAGCGATTAAACAGATTGAAAAGTTTGAACGTGGTTATTTCAGCGGGATGATTGGCTGGTGTGACGCGCGAGGCAATGGTGAGTGGGTTGTGACCATTCGTTGTGCTGAAGTTAGCCAACGAGAAATGTGCATTTTTGCTGGTGCTGGAATCGTCCATGAATCATCGCCACAAAGTGAACTTGAAGAAACAGGCGCAAAAATGAGTACCATTTTAAAAGCTGCAGGGATAAAGATTGACGAATTACTTACGGCATAAGGGCGTTCTATGATTTCTTCGACTTCAACACCATTAGACTTTACACCTTGGCCTACGGACTATGAGCAGTACTACCGTAAACAAGGATACTGGCAAGATCGTACACTATTTGATTGCTTATCGGTAACGACGGTCCAATCACCGGACGCTATCGCCTTAGTATGTCAGGATCAGCAATATACTTATCAACAGCTTCAAAATAATATTGCCCAACTCTCAAAAGGCTTTTCTGCTCTGGGCCTCAGTGCTGGTGATAACGTTGTATTACAGATGATCAATGAAGCTGAATTTTTCTTCTGTTTTTTTGCTCTCACCATGAAAGGGATCAAGCCCATTCTTGCATTACCTGCACATCGTCATAACGAGTTGAGCTATTTCTGCCAGCACGCTGAAGCAAAGGCTTATATTTTTTCTGATCAAATCGCAAATGTTGATACACAAAAACAAGCCCTATTATTGCTTGAAACTTGTCCATCACTAAAATTCGCTATTACATCAGGTAAAAGCACTTGTAGCGATATTCAATCGCTCGATACTCTTTACTTGGATGCTTGTTACCAACAAAACAGTAAAGCAGAAGATGTCGCTTTTTATCAGTTGTCTGGCGGAACAACTGGCACACCAAAATTGATACCGAGAACCCATAATGACTATGTCTATAGTGTGATAGGCAGCATCGAGATTTGTCAGTTTAACCCAAGTACCAAATACTTATGCGTACTACCTGTTGCGCATAATTTCCCACTGAGCTCGCCTGGCTCATTAGGGGTATTTTTTTCCGGCGGCTGCGTGATACTCAGTCAAGATTCATCGCCTAAAGCCGCATTTGACTTAATAGAACGCCACAAAGTGACGGTATCAGCGCTCGTTCCTCCTTTAGCCTTACTATGGATGCAATATGCACCTTCAGCTAACGAGGACATTTCTAGTTTAAAGCTAGTGCAAGTCGGTGGTGCTAAATTCAGTCAAAGTGCAGCACAACAGTTACCAGAAAAACTAGGTTGTCAATTACAGCAAGTATTCGGTATGGCAGAAGGCCTCGTCAATTACACGCGTTTGGATGACCCCATCGACGTTATTGTTTCAACGCAAGGGCGGCCTATTTCCCCCGATGACGAAATACTGGTGCTCAATGAAGACGGTAAACCGGTCCCCCCTGGTCAGGAAGGACAACTCCTGACCCGAGGTCCATATACCATTCGCGGTTACTACCGAGCAAAAGAACATAACCAACGCGCTTTCAATCATCAAGGGTTCTATTCTACTGGCGATTTAGTCAAGCTGACTCCAGAGGGTAATATCATTGTCACTGGACGCGATAAAGATCAGATCAACCGTGGTGGAGAAAAGATTGCAGCAGAAGAAGTCGAAAATCTATTATTACAGCATCCAGATGTACATGATGTGGCACTAATTGCCGTTCAAGACGAATTTCTAGGAGAACGCAGCTGTGCGATTATTGTTTTAAATCCAGAAAAAGCACTTAAACCAATCATACTCAAACGTTTTCTGCATGCCAAAGGGCTAGCTGAATACAAAATTCCTGATCAAATCCGATTTATGGATAAATTACCCAAAACACCTGTCGGTAAAATTAACAAAAAGCAACTGAGAGAACAATTCTCCACAAACTAAAGAAACACTAAAAAACCGATTTCAGATGAAATCGGTTTTTTTATAATAATGGTACGGTTAAGCTATTTCGTAATTCTTAGCTTTTTCAATCGTTTGCCACCATTCTCTCAATGTCACTTTCTTAATAATTTCAGAGAAGGCGATATTGGCACCTTGCTTTCGCCAACCTTCGAATAATCTCATGGCACGAATCGAGTCCAAACCAATCAGCATCAAATTTTCATCAACGTCTACATCTTCTATATCGAGATCTAACATTTCTGCGATATCTTTTTGCATCACTTCTAGACTGAGCGGTGCAACGAATTGAATGCTGTGATGAATTTCTTCAATCACGCGTTGCGTAGACTTCACACTACCAGCTCGGCCAGTAATGTACGCAAGCATCTGCTGGTGCTCTGCCAATGAAAAATCGGCTACGGCATCACCGACTACAAAAGGCTTAATATCTAGCATAAATGCATCAAGAGCCGTTGAAAGAATACCAATATGAGCGTAAACACCCACGATAATCAGTTGATCGCGACCCGTTTCATTCATCCACTCTAGCAATGGCGTTTTCTTAAAAGCGCTATAACGCCACTTAGTGTAAGTAATATCCTCTTCTTTCGGTGCGACATCTGAAATAATTTCTGTATCTTGGGTCAATCCTGTCCCCCAAAAATCTGTTAATAATGCACGCTCTTCTGGATCTTGATTCGCTGGCTGAGCCGTGTATACCACGGGAATATTAGCCAAACCGGCGGCTTGTTTTATTAACTGAATATTCTTTATCAACTCAGGGATAGGGGCCTCGGCCCTATCAAAGAAATTAATAAAGTAATTCTGCATATCATGCACCAATAGCACGGCTTTCTTGGCATCTAGCTGCCAGTTTACCTTGTTGGCTGGAAACGAATCACTTGAGGGTATGTGGTACGCTGCTATCTTAGGAATGGCCATTGTTACTATCCTTGTGGAGAAAAGTTGCTGACTGACTGGCGTTCAACATGCATAGGCATATGAACAAAGTCGTTCTAATTTGAGTTGCACCGCAAAGCAAATGCTAACAATTATCATTAACGAGATAATAGACAACCATTCCACTTAAATCAATTGATAATGATAGTGATTCGCAATACATTATCAACTATTCCCCCAAACAACCTGACGTGGCCGCGAGACGGTCAATCAGTACCGATGAACATTGATAACGATGTGACGAGAACGAACCTACCCAACAAGGGGAGAATATAACGGTGTTACTGTCAGGCCCTATTAAAGAAAACCCTACGCACAATAACCATTGGAGATCCTTATGCGTCGCTTATCATTTCTCATGCTCGGAATTATTGTTACCCTTGGCATAATAGGATGTAACGACAACACAGAAACCCATTTATCTCCCAGAGACCTAACCATTTCCCAAGGCTGGCCTAAAACGATTTCGAGTAGTTATGGTGAAGTTGTCCTTAGCGAACCACCAAAACGAATCGTTTCTACCAGCGTCTCGATAACAGGAACCTTGCTGGCTATTGATGCTCCACTGATTGCTTCAGGAGGTACTGGCCCCAACACTCTGGTAGCCGATGAAAATGGGTTCTTTCATCAGTGGAGCCAAGTTGCTTACAACCGTAGTATTAAATCTTTGTATCAAGGCGCGGCGAATGCAGAGGTGATCGCCAAAGAACAGCCCGATTTGATTATCGTTGCCGCAACAGGCGGAGACTCAGCGGTGAAACTCTACCAACAATTCTCAGTCATCGCTCCTACTCTTGTCGTCAATTATGATGATAAGAGTTGGCAAGAACTGGCACGATTATTAGCTTCTATCACCGACAGAGAACAACAAGCTGAAGCCGCGATCAGAAGGTTTGATGCCAAACTTACGGCATTAAGAGATAAAATATCACTACCACCTCAACCTGTCTCAGCGATGGTGTACTATGGCGATGATCGCGGCGGAAACTTCTGGACAGAAAGCTCAGCTCAAGGACAAATTCTAAACGCGTTAGGGTTTATCATAAGCCCGCTTCCAGATAGGCTTAAAAACAACCATCAAATGGGAAAACGTAAAGATATTGTTCCGGTCAACGGAGAACACTTTGCTGATGCCATTACTGGCCGCTCTATTTTGTTATTTTCCGCCGATGACACCGCTATCGAACGAGTAAAAAACAACAAATTCATCGCCTACTTACCCGTGATCAAACAAGGAAATATTTTTCCAATGGGCAATGATTCTTTCCGGCTCGACTACTATAGCTCGATGAATTTACTGACCACTCTAGAATCTACATTTACTCCCAGCGACTTAGAGATGCCAGTAGGCGGTAAGTGAGTTTATCGCCAATCACATAGACAGACGATGCGATTGACGTAAACGAACGCAGCCAACACCACTGCACCTCCAAGCAAAAAGAGGGCATGCTCTGATATCGCCTCACATAAGGCGGTATCCGTTAGCTTGATGCCACTTGTGAGCAATCCGTTAATTTTTCTGGAGGCGCTAAGGCAGGATCAAATAATGTTGCTTGGCGTAGCGAACGAAATGCAATCACCATCAATATACCCATTCCAGTCGCCCCTAATCCAAAACTCAAAATTGACATCGCTGGAGCCATAACTTTACCCAATGCACCTAGTCCTAACGCACCGACAGAGTCACCACTGACATTTTGTGCCGTCCATAAACTACTGACCCGTCCCAACAAGTGATCAGGCGTATGGCCCTGTACTATTGAATATTGGATCAAAGACGCCACAGAACCTAAATAGCCATAGACCACCAACACCGCGAGAAACAACCAGAAGTTGCCCGCTAATCCCATCAAGACTATCGATAAAAAGGTACCCATTGTCGAATAAACCATGACCATGCCTGGCTTAGGTGACATTTTCACCCATCCAGAAGTTAACGCCCCTATCATTGCACCGAGGGGAATGGCTGAATACATTAAACCGACATTCGTCGCATTACCGGTAAACGTCTCTAAAGCCAAAACTGGAAACATGACTCTAACCGCCGTTGCTAACGTTTCTAACGTACCAAACACCACAACACAGCCAACAACTTTGTTGGAAAATAAAAACCTCACCCCCTCATACAACGAAAGTAATGGATTCTCCGGTGTCTGATGAGTCGCTTTCATTTTAGGCAATTTAAACAAAGGGATTAGGGTACCTAATGTGCCAATAGAGGCGGCTAAGTAGTTCCAACTCACATCACCAAACGAAATGATAAGCCCCCCGATCGCGGGAGAAAGAACCATCCCAATTCGCACAGTTAACATACTCAAAGCCGCTGCGGCGGGTAGGTTTTCTCGACCGACAATCACCGGTAGAGAAGCCATCAAAGCCGTCATACCCATCGCACCAAAAAAACCATCCCACACAGAAAGTATATAAAGCGCAGCCAATGATGAATTAGCCAATAAACTGTTCAGTGCTAATGCACCAAAACCGATTCCGCAGGTCGCGCGGGCAATCAAAATCAATTTTCTTCGGTCGTATTTATCGGCCAGTACACCACCAATGAGTAGTCCGACAAACATACCTATACCATCTAAGGCCATAATTAGACCGACTTGCAGGGTTGACCCCGTCATTTGATGGATCTGGATTGGAACAGCAACGGTCATCATTCCTAAAGCAAGAACTGACATCATTCGAGCAATGAATACCATTCTAAAATGGGGGTTTTCTTTGAGCAGGCTAAAATCTAATAGTAATTGGGAGGTTTTCATATTTTTACGTCGAAAGTTGAGGAAACAAAAAGTAGCTCTGAGCTATAAAAGCTTAAAACTTGAACATTCTAACCACTAGAATATAATAACGCCAATGATAATAATTATTATTGGTATTTGTAGTGAGTGTGTTTCCACAATTGAGTGCGAACCAACAGGTTCTCAAAACATCCGTACTGAGTACTCTGTTTTCTAACCGACTATCGAGTCAATTGAGTAAGTTCATTTCTCTTACCGTTGCCCTGTTTATTGTCTGTATAGCGAGTTTATTTATTGGGGCAAAAAGCATCCCACCCAGTGTTGTCATTGATGTATTGCTATCCCAAACCATCTCTACTGACAGCCTTATTATTATAGAAAGCCGCCTACCTAGAACATTGACCGGCTTATTCGTCGGATCGGCTTTGGCTGTCGCTGGCTGCTTGATTCAATCCATCACCCGCAATCCTCTTGCTGACCCTGGGATTCTTGGGGTCAACTCAGGGGCAAGTTTCTTTGTCTTAGTTGGCGTGGTCGTATTAGGCAATCAAAGTATGTCAGAACATCTTTGGTTAGCGTTCTTAGGGGCAATGATCACGAGTATTTTTGTGTATTTAATCGGAACATACAAAGAAGCCAAAGTTAACCCTCTTAAGATGACGTTAGCCGGGGTGGCTATCGGGGCTCTGCTTGCGGGCGTGTCTTCTTCAATCACTTTGGTCAATCCCATCGCGTTCGACGAAATGCGCTTTTGGGACGCGGGCTCATTAGATATCCGAGATCTTTCACTCGTCTCAATGGCTATTTTGCCTATCCTAGTTGGCATTATCGCAGCGATAATCATCGCCCCAGCTTTAGATAATATTTCTCTCGGTGAAGACATTGCACAAACATTAGGAACAAACGTCAAGTTCGTACAACTTACCGCGTTATTTGCTATTGCGTTACTGTGTGGGAGCTCGACAGCGATCGCAGGCCCGATCGGCTTTATTGGCCTCATGATCCCGCATATCGCTCGTCGTTTGTCAGGCCCCCATCAGTTATGGTTGACCCTATATTCGATCGTACTCGGACCTTTGCTGATCATCAGTGCCGATATTATTGGCAGAATTATTGCCCCCAATGAAATTCGTGTTTCTATTATGACCGCTTTTGTAGGTGCCCCTGTTTTGATTTATTTGGCTCGTAAAGTCACCACTTTTGGTAAACAATAATGCAACCATCCAATACTATTTTGCTAGGTAGCCAAAATGGCTGGCTGAATATCCTTATCTCAAAACGCTCGCTCAAATGGTCTTTAGTTTTATTCTGCTTCACCATCATCGTCGCAGCTCTTGCGCTCTCAACTGGGCAGTTACAGACCTCCTTTACTGAGCTGTCACAAGTGCTTCTTGGCAAAGGGGAAAAGTTTCTTACTGCCGTCATCCTTGAATGGCGACTACCGCGTCTCACTTCCGGACTCATCTTTGGTGCCGCTCTAGGAGTGAGTGGCGCTTTGTTTCAATCCTTAATCCGTAATCCATTAGGCAGCCCAGATATTATTGGATTCAATACTGGTGCTTATACTGGTGCACTTGTTGTCATCATTCTGATTGGAGGCAGTTATTTCCAGATAGCTTTAGGTGCGATTATCGGCGGTATTGTCTGCTCAGGTGTGGTTTATTTACTGGCTTTTAAGCACGGTATCGAAGGTTTTCGTCTTATCATCATCGGTATTGGTATCAGTGCAATGTTAAGCGCTTTGAATACTTGGATGATGGTTTCAAGCAGCCTAGAAACTGCGATGACCGCCGCCCTGTGGGGAGCGGGCTCTCTTAACGGGTTGAGTTGGAAGCAAATTATCCCTTCATTATCATTTATATTAGTGGCTTTGGTAGCAGCAGCCATGCTGACACGAAAAATGAACATTCTAGAAATGGGCGATGACAGTGCAAAGATTCGGGGGATCAGTAGCGAAAAAACACGCCAACTCGCCCTATTATTCGGGGTCATTTTAACTGCAGCAGTAACCGCCACGACTGGCCCTATCTCTTTCATTTCTCTTGTTGCGCCACAATTGGTGAAAAAGTTGATGAAGGAAGGGGGAGTCGCCCTCATTCCGTCTGCATTAATGGGGGCAATGCTGCTTACTTTATCAGACTTTATCGCTGCTAATTTATTTGCCCCTAATCAATTGCCTGTCGGAGTTGTCACCATCAGTATTGGTGGTTGCTATCTGATATATCTTTTAATTCAACAATCCGGAAGCTGATATTTTGGTAAATACACTACAATCCACATTTGAAGAGAGCCGCTTGCAAGCCAAAAATATCACGCTCGCTTATCAAGATACTCAGATCACTCATGGACTATCGCTTGACATACCAGATAAGCAATTTACCGTTATCCTTGGACCCAATGGCTGTGGAAAATCGACTTTACTGCGCGGGCTAAGTAAACTGCTCTCCCCCAGTGAAGGAAAAATTTGCTTTGATGGTAAGAACCTCGAACGATATCCACGAAAGGAATTAGCTAAAATACTCAGTTTACTCCCTCAATCTGCCATCGCACCAACAGGTATCACTGTGCATGAACTGGTCGCAAGAGGACGCTTTCCCCATCAATCTTTTCTACGTCGCTGGACATTAGAAGATGAAAAAGCCGTCAAGGATGCCATTCAAGCGACCAATATAGAGGGATTACTGCAGCAAACGGTTGACTCTTTGTCCGGCGGACAACGTCAACGAGTATGGGTAGCGATGGCTTTAGTACAGCAAACGCCCTACTTGTTATTGGATGAACCGACAACATACCTAGATATCGCCCATCAAATTGAGTTACTCAACCTGTTTAGAAAGCTAAATCGAGAAGAGAATCGCACCGTCGTTGCCGTACTGCATGACCTGAATCATTCTTGTCGCTACGCAGACCACTTGATTGTGATGAAGTCAGGCGCGATTATCGCCCAAGGCAGTCCAAAAGAAATCATTAGTGAAGCATTGATCCACCACGTCTATGGGTTACACAGTATTATTATTGATGACCCTCTAAGCCATACTCCCTTGATCATACCCAAGTCTTGATAACGAACAAAAACCGGCGTATGCCGGTTTTTCCTTATGCTTTGAGCGTCTTTTTCTCAGATAACAGTTGGTTAAGTTGCTCACCGATTTTTCCAACATGTTCGGATGTAATAATGTCTTCATGAGAGCAATCAAAATAATACTTTTCTAGCCCTGTTATGAATGGCTGCCAGTGCTGATCAATATCATAGCCTTGGGGTAGCGTTCTTTGAGCGACAAATAACTCCACTCTCCCCTGATACTTTAACGATTGAGCCCCAGACAGCAACCGAACCGCATCCTCATAGTTGGCGGTGATGTCCTCAAACATCTTGGCTCTTTGCTGATCAAGTTCATCATCTGTTACATCATTGGTGGTAAGAAATCGCTCTTTCTCTCGTTGGATTTCATCCTGCACCTCTTCATTCATTGGCCCTTCCCAATCCTGCCCTTCGGGTGGATAAGTATCGAAAAGACAAAGAAAGGCCACCTCTTCACCTTGCTGCTGAAGCTGAGCAGCTAAGCTATGTGCCACATTGCCGCCAAATGAATAGCCCAATAGATGATAGGGGCCATGAGGCTGTATCGCCTTTAGGGCTTTCAGGTACATATCACAAGCTTCTTGCATATCGGCTCCCACCGCCATGGCCCCAGATGGGCGTGGAGATTGGAGACCAATAATAGGATAATGTCCTTGTAAATACTTCGGTAATCCTGTGTATTGCCAAGCAAAACCCGATGCTGAGTTGATGCAAAATAAAGCAGGCCCATGACCGGCACGGATAGGAAGTACGTCTCCAAACCCGGCTAAGGTTGGATCATTACGGGCCTTATCATCAAGCAGTAATAACGCCAGCTTTTCCACCGTAGAATTGACCATGATTTGACCGACAGTAACTGGGACATTTAAGACTCGTCGAATATCTGCTGCTAGCTTCATAGCCATTAAAGAGTGACCGCCTAACGAGAAAAAATCATCTTCAGCAGACAGCGAGTCAATGCCTAACACATCAGCAAAAATACCTACTAGTTGGGTTTCTAAGCCAGGACGCGCTTTACGGCCTTCCCCTATCAGTATATCGCTAGGTAAAGGCAGCGCCTTACGATCTAACTTACCATTAGCGCTGAGAGGAAATGTCTCCATAATAATGATTGCGATGGGCACCATATGAGCAGGAAGGTAATCGGCCAAAGCAGCTTTAAGCGCTTCACCCTCGATATGGACATCTTCATTGAGAATCACGTAACCAACCAATTGACGCTCATCGGCTCCTGCCATACTTTTTTCTAAGCCGAAGACTTTGGCACAAACCAAGGCTTGCTTAACACTTGGCAAAGACTGAAGGGCGACTTCGATCTCACCGAGTTCAATTCGCTGACCTCGAATTTTTAGCTGCTCATCACTTCTTCCCAAATATTCTATTTTCCCTGACGGTAACCAACGGACGATATCTCCCGTCCGATACATGCGCTCTCCATGAGTAAACGGATTGGCTATAAATCTATCGGCGGTAAGGGAATGTCGATTAAGATAACCAATCGCCAGTTGTTCTCCAGCAAGATACAACTCACCAGGAACACCGAGAGGTGTTTCTCGCAGAAAGCTATCTAAGACATACAACTGCGTATTCCAAACCGGCAAGCCAATCGGTACGCTATTGCCAAAACTCTCGTCCAGTGATTCACCAAACGCTGGACAATAGGTCACATCAACAGCGGCTTCCGTCGGGCCGTACAGATTATGTAACGGTGCGTTAATCCACTTGGCATAGGCCGTCGATAAATCCTTAGATAACGCCTCACCCGAACAAAATACGCGCTGTAAACTTGGGGCGACGTTGCGCTCTTTATCCGAGTTCGCCGCTATCGACGCGATAAACGCAGCAAGCATTGAAGGCACAAAGTGCATCGTCGTGACTTGATAATCTTCAATAATCGACATAAGCCATTCTGGATCTTTATGCGATTCTGGTGGAGCCATAACTAAGGTTGCCCCCTGAATTAATGGCCAGAAGAATTCCCATACGGACACATCGAAGCTACAAGGTGTTTTCTGTAGTACAACGTCTTTGTGATTAAGTTGATATTCGTGCTGCATCCATTGCAAACGGTTAATAATCGCTTGATGAGAAACCAGCACTCCTTTTGGATTACCTGTAGAACCTGAGGTATAAATAATGTACGCGCCATGTTCTGGGCGTAATGCTTGCTGTCTCGTTACATCGCTATAGGGTGTGGCTTGTGGTAGTTCATCTAAAATAAAAAGCTCACCAAGATCGCTAAAACGCTCGCTATAATCAGAGGTGGTGATGATCAGTTTCGGCTTAGCATCGCTGATCATATAAGCCAATCTATCATCGGGATAACTGACATCTAACGGAAGATAAGCGGCCCCAGATTCGATTATACTGTTAAGAGCAAGACTGAGCTTAACGCTTCTTGGTAGCGCAACGGCAACGATATCACCGATATTAATACCCTGATTAACCAATAAGTTAGTGATCGCAATGACGTGTTCACGCATCTCTCGATAGCTGAAACTATATTCATTATCGACCAAGGCAACATGATCCGGTGTTCGCTTTGCCTGCTCGGCCATGAGTATGCCTAATGTACTATGACAAACTTCAGTTTCCGTCTGGTTAATACGCTGCTGAAGGACGGTTTCTTCCTCTAACCGTAAATCCAATTGTGACAAGGGAATATCGGGCTCATCAATAATGGTTTGCAGTACTCTCTCAAAACGTTGCATGACTTGCTGTGCAATACCAATAGTGTCACGATACTCAAATAGAATACGGATTTGCTCACTAGGGAGAACCAGGATAGTCAATGGGTAGTGGGTATAGCCTCGGTTGTGAATGTGGGTAAGTTTCGCTCCCTGATAATCTCGTTGGTACCAATCAGAATGATCAGGGTAATTTTCCACCACTAATAAGGTATCAAATAATGTTTCGCCCCCCGCCAACTGCTGAATTTCACTCAAACCCAGTTCATCATGCTCAAGAAGCTGAATTTGCGTGTTCTGATGAGCTTGTAATTGTTGCAACAAGCTCTGTTTAGGATTCAGTTTCATACGCACGGGAATTGTATTGCTGAACAAACCAATGTGCTCATCAATGCCCTTTATATGCCCAAATCGACCAGAGATTGGCGTACCAAATACGATATCTTCTCGACCTGTCATGCTCCCCAAAATACATGACCAAATCCCTTGTACCAATGAATTGAACGTCAAACCATAACGACTTAAGCATTGGGTTAATTGCTGGGTTTGCTCTGCGCCAATGATCAATTCCCCCTCTTTTACACTATCCTCAACGGGGACATCTTCGAAGGCGATCGTTGGTGTCACGTCCTTCAGTACCTGTTGCCAAAGTGCTTGAGCGGGGGCTTTATCCCGCAGTTTAAGTTGATTGACGACATCTGCATATTGAGAGGATATCTGTGGCAGACTTTGATTGTCTTGGCCATAGGCGGCAAGGAAATCAGCCAATAAAATAGGGGTTGACCAACCATCAACAACGAGATGATGAGCAGAAATAAATAAAGCGCTGTGATCGTCACCATGATGGATTAACGTCGCACCCAGTAATGATTCATTAGGGTTATTGAGATCAAATTGACGAACGAGTTCTTTCTTTTCCACTTGCTCAAGATACGCCTGTTGATATTGACGACTCTCTTTACGAATATCGACACACTTCAATGGCCAAGAAGCCATCGCTTGAGGAAGCAATTGAACGGTTCTTCCTAAAATCGAACTGTCGAATTTAGCCAGTAATTGCCGATGACGCATGATCACGGCATTCAGCGCTTGCTGAACTCGCTGCGGTACTATTGTACCGTTGAAGCTTAATCGGGTCGTTGAGTTGTAGTTACTTTTCTCATCTCCCAGTTGTGATTGAAACAATAAGCCCTCTTGCAGCGGTAAAGCGGGAAGAATATCGCTAAATGGGCCAAAACGATGGACTAATCTTTCTGCATCGTTGAGTGAGACATCATCTTCAGTAAATTCAGCTGGAACCCGAAGGATCGCTTGTGGCTCTTGTTGCGCACTAAACCAATCCAGAATCGCTTCAAGTTGCTGAGTGATATGGTCGCCAATAACGCGAAGCTCATCATGACTGAATTGCGCTTCATCCCAAGTCCAATTAAGAGCAAATTTGGTCTCTTGGTCACTCTCATCGACAAAAACATTCAGTTCTAACGGATGTAACAGAGCGTTATCGCTATTTAAAGAGACCGCTAACGTATCGGCAAACTTACCCTGCCGACGAATGGGAGTCCAGTTACCCTGTTCCTGCTCAAAACGTCCTAAGTAATTAAACAATAACGATGCTTGATGACGCTTAGATAATTCTGCAAGCTCATCACGATATACGTTATCTAAATATCTCAAAGACATATAACCTAAGCCTTTATCCTTGATGCGCCGCTTAGATTGTTTTACCTGTTTAAGTAACTCGACAAGGTCGCCGTCTTTAGGTAGAACAACGACGATTGGAAATTCAGTAGTAAACCAGCCTATGGTTTGCGTAAGGTTCAGTGCAGCGTCAAACTCTTCACGACCATGAGATTCTAAATTCAGCTTAATCGCTTCTTTTTGATAACACTTACCTAGTGCAGATGTCACCGCTGCCATCAATATCTCATCAATGTCGAGCACTCGGGATTCTTGGCAATAGCGAATAACATTTTGTGTTAGCTCTGTCGGTAACAATGCCCGATGATGAATAATACGGCCCTTTGCCGTTGACGGTTTTAACGGCTCAATAAAGCAAGACTCCTGCTCAATCCAACCTTTTGCTTGCTTCATCAACTGTGGTAAGTGTTGGTAGAGCGCTTGCGACCAAGTATTCAGTCCAGTAACCTCAAAGTTAAGATCAGGCTTGGTTCCATTGACTTGCGCGCGAACCAACATTTTTAACTGCGGCAATAAAATTCGCCAAGAGACCCCATCAATGATCAAGTGATGGGCAAGGATCATTAATCCACTTCGCCCTGCTCTATCAACAACATGGATCAGTTGGAGCATATTCCTGTTCGGCGCTAACCTTTGACCAAATTGTTCAAACATTTCATCAAGATCAACGTATTCCAGATCTTCAACTCGACTCGTTGTCAACCAAGAATCGGTATTTACCTTCTCCACTGGCTCAATACGGTAACCTTGATTTCGTTTCATCAAGCGGCAGGCAGAATAATTAGCGACCAATTGCTTTAATCCAGCTTGAAGATGGACTAGCATCACATCGGGTTCGATCTCGACAAACACACCTTGAACATAACTCGTGTTTTCAGCAAAGGTTTCTTCAAACCAGCGCCACATTGGTAGAGGCCGAATTTCCCCATCCTGATTGAGTGTGCCTTGACGAGCAATACTAAGCGGTTTCATCAACGTTGCCATCACGCCTAACTGACGTGCCGCAAATACTTCTTTAGGGCGGAGCTCATAACCCACTTTCCGTAATAATGTGCCAAGGCCCATCGCAGAAATACTATCTCCTCCGAGAGCAAAGAAATCGTCCGACGTTCCAACCTTTGCTATTCCAAGTAGTTCAGCAATCGCATCGCATAAGACTTGCTCTTCTTGGGTAGTCGGAGCCACGCTCCCATGGCTAGACAGAATCACAGGTTTAGGTAGTGACTTTCGGTCAATTTTACCGTTCACATTAAGAGGAAATTTATCGATGATCACTAAAGCGGCAGGCACCATGTATTCTGGCGCAGAGGAGGAAATATGGGCCAATAAGAGAGATTCATTTAACTCAGACCGATCCGGATTGACCAATGTACAGTACGCGATCAGTCGGTGAGACTCTCCATAACGCTCTGCCACCACCACGCTTGTTTCAACGCCATCAATAGCACTAATTATGCTTTCCACGTCAGCAAGCTCGATACGGAAACCACGAATTTTGACCTGATCGTCACTACGGCCAACAAAGTCCAACTGACCATTATCACGCCATTTCACTAAATCACCGGTTCTATACATGATTTGACCATGTGCAAAGGGATTAGCGATGAACCGCTCTGCTGTCATTCCAGCTTGATTTAAATACCCTTTTGCCAAACCGGCCCCAGCAAGATACAACTCACCAACCACACCAACAGCAACCGCATTTAATTGCTTGTCTAACACATAAGCTTGAGCGTTGAGTATTGGGCGACCAATAACGGGGGTGTCATCGACGTTGAGTGATGCACTCACGGCATCAACGGTAAACTCGGTGGGGCCGTAGAAGTTTTCCACCAACAATTGCGGATAAGCTTTCACTCTCGACCAGAGTTTCTCTGGCACAGCTTCACTCCCGATTAACACTAGTGAAGGGACATGCTCAGCTTCCATCAATTGGTTATCAAGCATTTGACCCAATAATAGAGGGGGAAGATCTAATGCATCAATATGATCTTTTTTGACTTTTTCAGTTAATTCATAGGCATCTTTGCGTTGTTCATCATCGTACAGGTACAGTGAATGACCACAGAGCATCCAGAGCACTTGCTCCCAAGACGCATCAAATGAGAATGATGTCGTATGCGCAGCTCTCACTTGCACATCGTTCTCAGCACATTGATATTTCTCAGCAAGACATCGAATGGTACGAGCAAAAATGGAATGCTGATGTGAATGTAATAAATTGAGCAACGCACCATGAGTGTTCATTACCCCTTTCGGTTTACCCGTCGAGCCAGAGGTAAATACAATATAAGCGATATCTGAAGGATCAATATCAACCTTGATACGCTCAGTAACAGCTAGGCTGCCTAAATCAGTCAAAGAGATACAACGGGTAAGGTGATTCCACGGCAAGAGCTCAGGGTTTTCCACCATCACTCCCCATGGTTGGGCTTGTTCTAAAATGGTTTCGATACGTTCCTGAGGATACGCTAAATCAATAGGAAGGTAGACTGCCCCTATTCGTAGGATAGCCAACATAGTGATAATCGTGTCAGCACTACGAGGAATGGCGACACCAATGATATCACCTTTGCGAGCGCCCAATCCCTTAATCTGCTGGGCTTTATTTTCAACAGCTCTGTCTAGCTGAATAAAGCTCCAACTCTGTTGAGCAAATTTTAGCGCCTCGACATTAGGTTTCAATTTAACCTGCTGATCAAATACGGCTAACACTGTCTGAACTTGAGGTTTTTCATTCAGCGTCTTTCCTGCAGACCATCGAGCAATATTCGTTCGTTCATCCGTCGGAATAATATCCAGTGTATGCAAAGCGGTATCTGGATTACGGGCTATCTGTTCGACCATATAAGCGAAACGATGCGCATGCAAGGCCAGTGACTGTTGAGAGTACTTCGCAGCATTCCCGGTCAACGTTAAGCCCAGTTGGTTATTATTTAGCTGGGGAGAAAACTCAATATCATCAATAGGGCCGGCTGAAAGGATGTGCGTCCGGCCTTTTATTCCTGCCAAATGTATGTCTTCTTCAAAAGGTTTATAATTAAGAATTGGTCCATACAAAACTTGCCCAACTTTGCCTAAATCTCGTTGAATTTGTTCGGCATCGTACATTTGATAACAACGAGCTTGGCGGATAACTTTATTCATCGACCTAGCAACATCAAACAGTGACATTGTAGGATCGACGTTTACTGTCAACGGTAGAATATTGACGACGGCCCCTGATGAGCTCGCAGCGCAGCTACCCATTCGACGCATAAATGGGAAGCCCACACCAATATTTTGCTCTCCAGAAACTAGGTGTAGGTAAGCAAATACCAATGCCATCGCCAGCTCTGAAGGCAGAATTTTATGACCTCCGCGATTAAGCCAATCGCCACCCTCTAATTCAATGTTGAATTTCTCAACGATATTCGCCGAGCTTTGTCTACCTCCGGTCACTAAACTGAGAGCTTCCGGTAATTGACGTGCCTGTTGTTGCCAAAAATGACGAGCCGCTTGATATTGTTCAGATTGATGAAAGTGCTGATGCTCATCGATAACCGCTTTGAAAGGAGTAAATGGAGTTGGCCCAGCGGTCCCCGCAACTAACCGATTATACTCGCTAACAATATAATCAGTGATGGCGTTAATGCTAAATCCATCAACATCAATATGATGATAACGTTGATACCATAGCCACTTGGTTTTGCTGTTATCACCCACATGAATTAAGCAATGTCGATACCTTGGTTTTGCCTCTTGTAAATTAATCGGAGTAGCGAGATCCTCTTTCATCCATTCAAGAGCCGATTCATCAACAGAAGCCGCTTGCGAGAAATCCATGATCTCCAAAACGTTTTGAGCTTGCTTAGGCTCGATAATCCCCTGCTTAATTTCCCCATCCATCTCGAAATAGTAAAAATGCAGTGAATCAGCGGCAAAAATACCGCTATTAACAGCTTGGCTAAAGCATTCTAAATCAATCTCTCCATCAAGCTCGATGTAATGGGCGACGTTAAATTCTTCGGGTCTTAACATCAGTTGCTGCCCAAACCAAATACCCTGCTGAGTACCAATAAGAGGATACTGTTCTTCTGGTACTTGATGTTCTTTCATTCATCCATTCCTTAAAATGATAATCACTTGTCTTTTTTTAGTTATTTTTTACTGTACTGAAGGGCGGTTTACACTCGAATGTCATGCCAGTTAGCTTCGATATATTCGATGCAGCGTTGTTTACTGGATGGGCCAAAAGTACTTTTCCAGCCTGATGGCGTAGGCTTAAATTCAAGCCACAAGCTGTATTGACCATGATGATTAATCAAGACGGTGAACTGATTTTCAGTATTATCAAAAGGATTAACGTATTGTTCAGACATGTCTAACTCCGTTTCGGCGGTAATGAAAAAAGGTAAGAGAGTCCATCGATGATGCCACCACGCCAACATAGACGTTCATGCCCGCCATCAAAGACTCGGTATTGAAGATTGTGTCGTTGAGCAGCGAGTTGCTGGTATAGGTCCAAGCTAAGATCGACCATGATGTCTTCGCCACTTCCTACTTCGATAAAAATGTTCAAACAGCAGTGACGACCCAACCCTTGATGTATCTGTCGACTCATATCACTAAGAAGATGCGGTGACTCAGGTGGTACATAGTCACTAGGCGGTTTAACCAAAGAAAAATCTGGCCACCAAAATGATCCAGACTGACACACGACCGCTCCAAAACGCTCAGGCCAATTCAATGCAGCGAACATAGCAGCCAAACCACCGAGACTCTGACCGACGACTACGGTTTGCTCGGGGTCTTGACTAATGGTGAAATACCCCGAAATTAAAGGGAATAGTTCTTGTATCAGTGCTTGCCAAAACAGCGGATTACAACTGAGTTCTTCACTTCGCAGACGGCCATCCACTTCATCAATCAACACATACAGAGCTTCTGGTAATACGCCTTGCTGAGTCGCGCATGACAATGCGTCGTATATCGGTAGCGACTCAGACCAAAAACGGCCATCAAGAATAAAAACAACAGGCAATGTTTTCTGCGTATCGCGTGTGGTGGAATACAGCCATACACTGCGGCTGTTATTCAGTATCCTACTCTGCCAGTTGAGGGAGAAACTCGACTTAATGGGACTGTTACCGCCATTCTGATCAAAAATTTGCCAATAGATTTGCGACGGAGCATTAGGCATATGCAGCGGTGTTTTGCTCATTCCCCACAGGCAATGATCCAATCGGTTTCTGCCAAGCTCATCACGACAACTCAACGGAAATAGTTTTTTTAACCATTCACGGTGCTGAGCCCTTTTCTCTTGATAACTGCCAACATAACTTGGCTGACATAGTTGATGAGGGACTGGAATAAAAGAATAACCACCGCGCCAAGTGTGCTTAATAGAAGCGATATAAAACCACACGTCCGTACCTTCTATCTGAGAAAGCTTGGCCATAGTAAAACTGTGATGGTCGGTGACACCATTAATATCAATGTACACTTCTCGGATATCTGAACCTCTCGGTTCTCGCCAAATAAAGATCACATCAGCGTATTCATCCTCAGCATTCATCACTATCGGCATCCCTTCAAACGCCATTTGTTGCCACCACCTGTTATCGCCAATATTGCAACCATCGCGAGAAAGCCATCGACCAACCTGATGAAGATTTGGGTTGCTGTGTGCATTGGGTTCTTCAAACAACATGACTATTCCTATTCATCAACCACTCTCTTATTCATCAAAAACAAGCCAGCGGAATAAATTCACACCACCAATAATTGCAAATACTAACAATTATCATTAACATAATCATCCGCAATAATCTTTTACATAAAAACGGTTACAACATCAAACATTTTCCCTATTTTTAAAGGATTTCTTAATATGAAGCTTATGGACTTAAACCGTAACAATACCCCTCGCTATACAAGGAGTACTCTTTCTACGATGATTGGCCTGATTTGCCTAGGCAGCGCTAGCTCAGTCGTTTACGCTCAAGAACAGCAAGAAGCGAATAATGTTCGGGCCTCAGAAACGATTGTTGTTCTTGGTGAAAAGTTGGGCGGCACGCTGGCGCAGAATACCAGTTCGGTGACTATTTTTACTGCAGAAGCAGATAATGGCGAAGACCGAACTTA
The DNA here is from genome assembly GCF_963878025.1 of Vibrio sp. 11986-1-5. Lineage (NCBI taxonomy): Bacteria > Pseudomonadati > Pseudomonadota > Gammaproteobacteria > Vibrionales > Vibrionaceae > Vibrio > Vibrio sp. 11986-1-5. The sequence goes on along the minus strand of NZ_CAWNVW010000033.1, from coordinate 133,584 downwards.
CTACGATTTACTGGATAGAGTCCCTAACGTGCTTAACGCCCCATCAGGAATGCCACACATTCGTGGCGTTGATGGACGAGGTGGAGCTGGAGATGGATTCATCTCATTCATGACCGGAGCTACGCCTCGGGTGAATACCACTGTTGATGGTGTATCTGAATCTTGGACAGGTGAAGCTTTCGGTAAAGCTGGGCTGTGGGATACAGAGCAGGTCGAAGTATACAAAGGCCCTCAATCAACGAATCAAGGGCGTAACAGCATCGGTGGTGCCGTAGTCATCAAAACCCAAGACCCCACGTTTTACACAGAAAGTAAGTTCCGAGTTGGCTACGAAAATGAGGACAACAAATACCACTTAGCTGGGGTTGTCTCTGCCCCAATCGTCGAAGATAAACTTGCCTTCCGCATTGCCGCTGAAGGGACAACGGGCAATACGCCGATCGATTATTCATTACCAAACAATGATCAATACCCTTGGGATCCTTCAGAAATAAAATCTCATAACGTCCGGGGTAAACTGCTATTTCAACCTTTTGGCACCGATAAACTCACCGCGAAACTCACGGTCGCCAGCCGTAATGAAGAAGGCCAATATACAAACCTTGTCGATAAAGATGGTGGTAAGTTGGAATACACCGATGCCAGCGGTACTCGTCGTCAAGAAACTAAAAGCTGGAACGTTAATCTTGATGTCGGTTATCTCATCAATGAAGAACTTAAAGCCGATTTCCTACTGGCAAGGCGAGATTACTCAACCAAGTTTAAAGCCTATCCTTCAACGGATTGGTGGGGTGATGTGGACGAGGAGAATTATACTGTAGAAGCTAAACTGGCTTATAATTCTTTAGACGAAAAATATAATGCGATTTTCGGACTCAGTAGTTATTTTAAAGATCAAAACACACAAACTGACTCACTAAAACGTATTGATGAAGTCCAAACCCATTCCATTTACTTTGATTCCAAAATCAAGATTGCCTCTCAATGGGGACTGTTACTGGGTGCTCGCTACGAGCATGACAAGCTTGATCGTGATTTTGACCATGCAAGATTGCCTCTCGACTTCAAAGAAAAAGAAAACAACGGTATCTTGCTGCCTAAAGTTGGCTTAACTTACGAGGCCTCTGATACTTGGAACTTAGGTTTAACCGCTCGTAAAGGCTACAATGCTGGTGGCATAGGCTACAACGAGGGCCAAGAGAATCTCTTTGTATTTAAACCGGAAAAAGTCTGGACCTACGAACTCAGTTCACGTTCTACTTTCCTAGAGAACCGGCTTGGTTTAACGGCAAATATCTTTTACAACGATTACCGTAATTACCATACCGTCGTCTATGGAGACAGCGGTAGCCGATTCGATAATTACGTAGCGAATATCCCTAAAGGTAAAACTTATGGTGCTGAAGTTGAAACGACGTACTGGTTTGATTCTGGGTTGGATGTTTTTGCCTTTGTTGGTTTACTGAAAACAGAAGTCACCCAAGGGCCTAGCGGAACAACCGTCGATCTCACTGGCAAAGAGTTTAGCTATGCCCCTGACCTTTCTGCAGGCTTAGGCTTTACACAAAACTTTGACTCAGGCTTATTCTTTGGCGCAAGAGTTAACTATGTTTCAGACTATTATACTAACTTAGCCAACACTGAAAGTACTTCAGCTGGTGACTACACGGTGCTTAACGTCAATGCTGGTTACAACATAAATAACTTAACCGTTCGTGCTTATGTTAAAAATGCGACCAACGAGGATTATGTGTTACGTCACAAGAATGACCTGATCGAAGTTGGCGGACCACGCACATTCGGTATCATCGCTGACTATAAATTCTAAAAGGCGCTATTGATTACCGTGCAAAACCAACACATAAACGTCCGATAATTATCGGACGTTTATTATTTAAGTGGTTGGTCGGCAGCAAGTGAGTTCTGTCGTCGTTTGCCTTTTGCTCTCGCAAGGTTTTGCCCCATTGTTGTTTAGACCTTTTACTCATTCACACCCTGTTCACGGTTTTTTGCAATACTAAAAGTTATCGATTCTTCCCATGTTGTTGGCTGTTAATCCCCGAGATGTATCACGGAGGTAAATTCACCCGTACTATCCACTCTCACCGAACCAGTCGAACCGCAAACGAAGTGCGCCAGTATTTGAGCGAAGCGAGTTTCAGTATAATCTGTGAACTGTTTGAATTACGTTTGCTACCTAAGTCATAAATCTGCAAGCGACTACAAGATGTTTATGTGAAACAAGAGTAATATGCAGAATGTTTACAGAACAACAAACGGTAGGCATATTTTGAAAATTAATTATTTTGCTATCAATAACTTCAGAGGTATCTCTGGTGGTCTAGATCAAAACAAGATTGTGTTTGAAGACACCAATACACTTTTCTTGTATGGCCAAAACAACGTAGGAAAATCGACTTTTCTAAAAGCATATCAATTCTTTTATAAAGAAGAAAAACCTATAAAAGTAGACTTCTTTAAAAGTGACTTTACCAATCAAATTGAGTTTGAGATAGAGGTCCGTCTTCTACCTATCGACAGAACTAAGATTGAAGCTGCTGCGCCGCAGCAGAAAGAATCATACAAGAAGTATGTAAAAGACGATTGCCTGAGGATCAGAAAAACTTGGCAGCAAGATGGCAAAACTGTCAAACCAATAAATCAAACGTATAACTACAAAACAAAAGAGTTTGAAAACATTGGGTATGCCAGTATAGGTTTACATTCTGTCTTTCAATCTTGTTTACCCAAGCCTGTTTTCATAAAAGCAATGCCTACAGAAGATGAGGCTAAAGAAATACTAAACGACATCTTAAAAGGTATGGCTGAAAATACTCTTAAAGAGGCTGATCTTGTTGCTTTAGAGCAAGCAAAATCAAAAATCAAAGAACTACAAGATAAAATGTACAACCCTGAACTAATAGAGTCTTATCAGACATCGGTTAATTCATATTTCTCGCAAATATTTGGTGATACTCTTTTAAAAATTTCTGAATCTAAAGATCGCTTAGTTTGGACAGAGAATAAATTAGGTAAAGATTTCAACGTTGAATTTGCTAAATTGGGCATTGAGGGCGATATTGATACTGCCATTCCAGCAACAGCAGATAAGGTCGGTCACGGAACAATAAGAACAGCGATCTTCACTTTGTTGTTGATGAAAGATGTTGCCGAGAAGTTTGAGCGTGAACCTGGCCGTAAAGACTATATGGTCTTATTTGAAGAACCAGAACTTTTCTTGTACCCAAGAATCATTAAAGAACTAAGGGAGTTAATTTACAAAGTTAGTGAGGACGATTTGCCTTACCAAGTTCTTTGTGCATCTCACTCGCCATCTATGATCGATATTTCAAAGCCTAAATCATCTATTATCAGGCTAGTGAAAAGTGATTCTGGCACCAACATATATCAAATTAACAATCAGTTCTTAAAAGCCGCCAAAGAAGTAACGACTGATGAACAGTTAAAACAGGAGATGAATGAAGTCCTACGTTTTAACCCTCATGTTTGTGAAGCGTTTTATGCTGACGAGGTTTTGCTAATAGAAGGTCCAACTGAAGAGGTATTAGCTCGTGCATATTTACAAGAGTTTCCAACTAAGAAGGACTTTTTCATATTGAACTGTGGAACAGTGAACAACATTCCGTTTTATCAGAAGATACTTTCTAAGTTTAAGATCAAATACCACGCTATTTTTGATACTGACTCTAGAACGCCTAGTTCATATGATACTGAAGGAAACCCTTCTTTTGATAGCCATATTCAAGGGTCAATAAGCAAGCAGTTTTTTGAAGACAAAAAGCAGTATACGACTGGTCTTATTCGAATACATGACACCACGTTTGAACCAGCTCATCAGGCCTCATCGATACCACTCGAGTTAAGGTTTACAGAATCTTCTCCAAGTGCGGGCAAGCCATATAATGCAAATATTTATTGGAAGAATGTTTTGTACCCGAACAAGGATCATCCAGAGTTTAAAAATGTGCCATTTATTTCTTATATAGAAGCGATGTTGGCCCACTAAATTGATTTAGGCTCCTTAAGGAGCCTAATTTTATCTACTTTTTTAGTCTCGCTAATAACTCTCACATATTTAAGGAGTTTATACCCAAACAGCTTGGAGTTGCAGGTAAGCGGCAAGTAAGTGAATCCCCATGAGCATAGGCAAACTATGTGATTGGGGGGAACGAGCGTAGCCAACACCACTGCAGCTTCAAGTAGGAAGGATATAGTATTTATTTTTAAATCATCTGGAGCGGCTATCTCTAACCAGCTAATATCTCTCGGGCAGTGACTAATTTTCCATTTGGAAGTTCTAATTTGTCGTAACGCATTTTAAAGGCCTCCCATGAATCACACGGTGAAAGCCTCTTCCTTTTGACATTCTCATCAGCCTTTTACATTCACTCGGTATCGTTTTACTCTTATCTCATTCCTTGACTTAACTCACGCTTTTAAAATAAAGTTTGGCTGTCTCTTCCACGGTTAAGCCGCATTCAAATTCACAAAAAACAAAGTTTTTTGTCATTTCATAATACTTCATTAATGAAATTTTCAAAATCGGGAGCTTCATAACCAATTGAAATAGCTGAAACTTTTACCATAACAGCACAAAGTGCGCACTGTATGAAGGCGTATTGACTGGCAATGTTTGCCTTATAAAAAATTATTCGTGAATTGCTAATGTTCGATTTTTAGTAACACATTTATGTCCAAAAGTGAGTTTCAAACTTTGTTATCACAAACTTTAATGTCTTCCGACACGTTCATCCCCAATCACATAGATAGACTAGGTAATTGGGGTGAACGAGAACGTGCCTAACATCGCTGCGCGTTCAAGTTGGTAAGGTATATTAGAAAGAAAAATTACTTCTCTTTACCAAACACCGTATTCTCTTGCTCCAACACGCGGATAAACGTTGTACGCTTGGTGAGCTCGCGAAGCTCCGCCGCGCCGACATAAGTGCAGGTTGAGCGCACGCCGCCGAGGATGTCTTGAATGGTGCCGTGGACACTGCCACGAAATGGTAATAATACGGTTTTACCTTCCGCAGCGCGGTAACCGGCTACGCCGCCAGAGTGCTTCTCCATGGCGCTCTTGGACGACATACCATAGAACTTCATAAAGGTTTCGCCGTCTTTCACCACCAGCTCACCGCCCGCTTCTTCATGACCGGCTAACATGCCGCCTAGCATGACAAAATCAGCGCCGCCGCCAAAGGCTTTCGCCACATCGCCCGGACAAGCGCAGCCACCATCACCGATGATACGACCGCCTAAACCGTGGGCAGCATCGGCGCACTCAATGATCGCCGAGAGCTGAGGGTAACCCACACCCGTTTTCACCCGTGTGGTACAAACCGAACCTGGGCCAATACCGACTTTAACAATATCCGCGCCAGCGAGGATCAGCTCTTCACACATATCCCCTGTCACTACGTTACCCGCAGAAATCACTTTATCAGGGAAGGCAGCACGCACTTGCTGTACGTAATCGACCAAATGCTCTGAATAGCCGTTAGCAATATCAATACAGATAAACAGCAGATCATCCGATAATGCCATAATATCTTGAGTTTTCTGGAAATCTTGCGGTGAAGTGCCGGTAGAAACCATCACCTTATTTAAGGTGTCACCATTCGCCGTTTGCACAAAGTCAGCCCAATCTTGCACTGTATAGTGCTTATGAATCGCGGTCATGACCCCATGTTCAGCCAAGGCTTTCGCCATCGCGAAACTGCCCACCGAGTCCATATTGGCGGCAATCACAGGCACGCCAGACCATTGACGGCCACTATGCTTGAAGGTAAAATCGCGGGTTAAGTTAACTTGAGAACGACTTTTGAGAGTAGAACGTTTCGGGCGAAACAGGACATCTTTAAAACCTAACTTAAGTTCTTGTTCGATACGCATGGTTATTTCCTTAGTTAATTCACTATCTGTGCCTTAGCGCAAGGGTGCGGCATACCCAAGTTGGCAGACCTGAGTATGTTTCGGACACAAAAAAACCGGAGCGTTGGCAGACGCTCCGGTTTTCAGCATTATAGGGCGTGATTTCTTTCCGGCAAGTCTGATATTTTACTTTTTTTTGTGCTACGCTAGCGAAGATTTCATATCCTTTATCTAACGACACCCTCTCCCATGCAAACAAAGTCTATTAATCACGTTAAATCAATAAGTTAACACCAACCCTTCTGAATGTATTTTATTTAACGCTTTGGGCAACAAAACCCGCCTGTGGCATTTTATGTTTGATCTTTAGTAAAAGTGTGATGGCTGACCTCGTTTTGCAAACGGTTGCGACAACGGTTTCTTGAGATGAATGTGACTGAAATGCAGGCTGAATCTCTCTATCCCAGAGAAAAAATAGGGTTTATTTTTATTACGATTAGGTTTATACCGAGAGCAGTAATGTTCGCAAGCGCGTATTATTTTGACTCGCCTGATCTTATTTGAGGAGACAGCACCATGCTCAATGTCGCTTTTTTTAGCGCAAAAAACTACGATGAACTCTCTTTCAACCGATTTATTGACCCTCAGCAACTCACCTTTCATTTTCATGATTTCCGTTTAACCCACAAAACCGCACAAATGGCTAAAGATTGCCAAGTCGTTTGCGCTTTTGTAAACGATGAATTGGATGCAGAAGTGCTACAGACACTTTATCAAGGTGGCACTCGTTTAATTGCTATGCGCTGCGCAGGCTTTGATAAAGTTGATTTAGCCGCCGCGAAACAATTAGGTTTACAGGTAGTGCGGGTCCCTGCCTATTCACCGGAAGCCGTGGCTGAGCATACCGTGGGCTTAATGATGTGCCTCAACCGTCGTTTCCATAAAGCTTATCAACGTACTCGTGAAGCCAACTTCTCTTTAGAAGGTTTAGTGGGCTTTAACTTTTATGGTAAAACCGTTGGCGTGATCGGTACGGGAAAAATTGGGGTTGCTACCATGCGGATTTTAAAAGGGCTTGGTATGACGGTGCTTTGCTACGACCCTTATCAAAATCCAGCTGCACTTGAACTAGGGGCAAAATACGTTGAGCTGCCTGAGCTATATGCTAATAGTGATGTGATCACTTTGCACTGCCCCATGTCGAAAGAAAATTATCATCTGCTTAATGAGCAAGCGTTTGATCAGATGAAAGATAAAGTGATGATCATCAACACCAGTCGCGGAGAGCTGCTTGATTCTGCGGCGGCGATTGAAGCGTTGAAACGTGGTCGTATAGGCTCATTAGGCCTAGATGTGTATGACAATGAGAAAGATCTGTTCTTCCAAGACAAGTCTAATGATGTCATTGTTGACGATGTGTTCCGCCGTTTATCATCCTGCCACAATGTGCTCTTTACCGGGCATCAAGCTTTCTTGACCGAAGATGCGTTAAACAACATCGCACAAACCACGCTAAATAATATTTTAGTATTTAGCCAAGGTAAGCTATCCGGCAATGAGTTGATCAACGATTAACTAAACGGCGTAAATGGGGAATAAGATCGCTTGCAATTAGCCCTCTTTCCCCATGTTCATGGGCGTTTTGATCCGCCGCTTGACTGTGGATCAAAACCCCTACTTTAGCCGCATCAAATAAAGAGAGTCCTTGCGCAAGTAGAGAAGCTATCACCCCTGTCAGGACATCCCCCATTCCACCACTGGCCATGCCGGGATTACCCGCCAAGCATACATACAGGCTTTCGCCGTCATAGACTAAGGTACCAGCGCCTTTTAATACCACTACGCCGCCGTATTTTTGCTGTAAGGCGCGTGCGGCCTGAAAACGATCCGCTTCGATAATTTCAACATCGGTAGCGAGCATTCTTGCGGCCTCTGCAGGGTGAGGAGTAATTATTCGCTGCCGATCAAAACAAGCGGATTGAGCGAGAAAAAACAACGCATCCGCATCCATGACTTTGGGCTTATTGATACTTTGAACTTCTCTGATTAGCTGCTGCGCTTTTTCATCACGCCCTAAACCAGGACCAATGGCAATCACGCTGCACCATGCTAAACGCTGTTCAAGCAAACTGGCATCCGACCAACTGGCGACCATCACTTCAGGACAACTGACCAACATCGCGGTGGTATTTCCGGGATGAACCAAAGCTGCGTTCAGACCACTCCCCGTTCGCACACAAGCCTGTACCGCTAGAATGGCAGCGCCACCCATGCCACTATTCCCACCAATAAAGAGCGCCTTACCATGCAAACCTTTATGGGCAGTCCTCGCTCTGGGCTGTAAGTAACGCTGAGGTGACTTGACATCGATCGCTTTCAACGTAGGGCTATTTTGCGCATTAAATGCTTCTTCTATGCCTAACCCTGCAAAATGCAAATGGCCAACATAATCTCGCGCTTTCCCTGTCACTAAACCTTGTTTTAAACCGACAAAACTCACCGTATGCTGCGCATAAATCGCGCTTCCTAGTGCACATCCTGTCAAAGCGCATAAACCCGATGGCACATCAATCGCAACGACTGGGGCGGAATGGTCATTAATCGTCTCGATCACCGCTTGCAATTTAGGACGAACGGCCCCTTTAATACCAATGCCTAATAATCCATCAATAATTACATCGATATGATCTGGAATAGTATCGCTACAAGGAAAAACTTCTCCGCCACTATCTAACCAGTGATAATAAGCTTTTCGTGCATCATCACGTAAACATTCAGGATCGCCGAACTGCCATACCGTGACTTGAATACCCACCGATTGAGCCAGCCGTGCAACAATATAACCATCGCCACCATTATTGCCGCTGCCACAACACACTAACCAGTGATGAGAAGCCGGATACTGAGCTAAAGCAATGGTAAATACCGCTTGGCCAGCACGCTCCATCAACCGAAACATTTCTAAACCTTGCGCCTTAGCGGCTAACTGTTCACCTTGTTTGACTTGCTGTGGGGTATAAAAAAGTCTGGGCAAAGGCATGATAATTTTCCTACAACACTAGATGAGACACATCGCGTTAACTTACTGTCGAGATTGTAAAGAGGCCAACGCCTCGGTGGTCGCATCTTGAATAGACAGAAAAAGAGAATTGATTTTTCCTGTCGGCGTACGCATTGGGTTAAGAGTGATATTTTGGTACATAAAATCCGCTTGTTGAGTAATGGGTCGAACATTGCGGCATTTGAAAAGGTAAGGACGCTGCTGCCAAGTAATGAAACTTCGACAGCCTAAGTCATACACGGGCTTGGTTTTTAATTTAAACCAGTCTGATGGGATTTCAGGAAAAATGGTAAAGATAGATTTGCCAATCACATCATGACCATGCTTGCCACTGTGATGAGTCATAAACCCATTCCAAACTTGTATTTCGTAGTCTCGATTTAAGACGATTAATCCCATATCGACGTTCTGGACCATGTCCACCATCCAGTGGAATTGCTCAAATTCAGCAGGGAGAGAAAGCATTAAAAATCCTCCATTAGATAAGCCAGTTTATTATCGAGCAACGGCAACGACTCATCGACAAACATAAACAGCAGATCACAACGAATTGAGGTACCTTCAATATTGTAGCTGACCTCAAAGGTCATGGTTTTGGTAAATGAACCTGCGGTTGACTTAATCACCGAGTCTATCGAAATATGTTGACCAAGTAAGACGGGCGAGCTTTGAAAAAAGCGCACCTCCGATTGTTGACCGAGCCCATTGAGAAATGAGCCGACCAGAATATTCGAAACGTCCATCAATAATTCAAGTTCTTCCAACTCTTCGCTGTCCACCGGGACTTTCATTAATTTTTTTAAATCCGCCACGCTGGAATCACTGAGTAATACCAGAGCCTCTCCAGCAATCCCTTCGCCACTGAAACCCTGACAAACACCAGAAACCTGAACATTATCGGCCAGATCACGCAAAGCCATATGCAGTTCACTGACTTCTAAGATATTGATATTAGGTAAAGGTAACTCAACAAACACGTCAAAATGGCGAGCCAACGCGTCGGCTGCTTGACCAATCGATACGTTAGCCACTTCCATGTAAACATCACGACGCCGTAAGACTGGGAGATCAATCGAAACTGGCGTGACAATCCGCGGCTGCGTCGACGGCTCAACCAGCTCACGCAGAACATCGTTTAAGATCGTTTTATCAATTGGTTTTTGAATAAATGCGCGAGCACCGAGCGCCATCACTCGCTCTTTGGCTTTAGGTTGGATGTCACCAGAGACCACCACCACCGGCGTCTGATCACCACGCGCTCGCATCGCTTCAAGCGTTTCAAAACCATCTAACTCTGGCATGGTTAAATCTAAGAACATTAACTTAAACGAGTGCTTATCGAGCTGCTCTAATGCATCGACACCGTGTACAGCAAAGGTGATGTCTGCATTCAACGAAGCGGGTAAAGAGCGAGCCATTTGCTTTCTGGCTAATGCAGAATCATCGCAGATCAACACTGGGTAAGACATACCACCACCTATTGTTAGCTTTTATTAATTAAAAGTGTATACCCAAATCGAATCGGCGTACTAGGTTATCGTGATTTAATTATTGATAAATGGCACTTTTTAAAATCCGTTTGATGATGTTACTCGATACGGTCAAGTCATAGGGTCAAACCACTTGGAGTTGCCAGCAGGCGATCCCCATAAGCATAGACAGACTATGTCATTGGGGGCCAACACCGCTGCAGCTTCAGGTAGGAAGAATACAGCCAAGCTATCCGTAACCTTAACATCACGATTTAGTCATTGCTGAGGTATCGGCTCGTTGACGAGAGCGAAGATAAAACCCCAATGACGTAGCAGTAATAGAGAAAATCAAATAAGAGAGTGCAAAAACGGCGGGAGAAGTCATCCAACCCATCGCCATCCCCCAAACGACACCAATAATGGTGATCGCAAACTTAAATAGTAAACCGCAAAAAAGCAGCAGTAATGCTTGTTCGGGAAATCGTGCGCGACTAAACGCCAAGCCATAACACCCAACGACGGCCGTAATAGCAGTAAGAGAACCAAGTAATAACGAAGGAAAGTGCTCGGCGGAGACGAGAATAGCGACGAATAAAGAGACCGCAGCAATGATTAATATTTTCATCGTGGCCTACCTTAGTGAAAGGAGGAAGTATGCCGCTGAAATGAGGCCGTTCTACCCACCTCGACCCACACCTCATATTAACGCTTTATTATGTACGCCCTTGCATAATAAAAGACAAGGTTGATCATTGAACTCTTGAGGTTAGCTCACAGAGTAATTTTCGCGCTATAGCGATAACAAACCTTTCTTTAACAAGCAATAAATGCTCAAAGATTTCCCCATACTGGAGCTAAAAGTGAACTGAGTACATGATCAATTACACAGAAATGACACCTAGAGCAAAAAATAACGAAAACTCTTGCAATTCATCGCAAGTTCCAATTGACAACGATACAGATTGATCTAGACTCATTGACAGCTAGAAATGAAGTTCGTTGTATACACATTGTTTCGTTGGATTCCTTGTAACTCCCGTCGTGTCGTACGCAATAGCAATCTACTTTTCCATGCTATCCGTGCCGAATTCGGCCTATATACAAAATGTTTTTTAGGATTTTTACTATGTCTACTCCTGTTACTGGTACCGTTAAATGGTTCAACGAAACTAAAGGTTTCGGCTTCATTAAACAAGAAAACGGTCCTGACGTTTTTGCTCATTTCAGTGCTATCCAAAGTGAAGGTTTCCGCACTTTGGCTGAAGGCCAAAAAGTTGAGTTTGTGATCACACAAGGTCAAAAAGGCCCTCAAGCTGAAAGCATCAAAGTCCTGTAATAGACGAACCTAATACTTAATAGCCAGCTTCTTAGCTGGCTATTTTCATTTTATATTCTCATATCTTAACGATTCAGCTCGGCATGAGGACCAAACACTTCATAATGAATCCGTTCCGCATCAACGCCTAAACTCATCAACTGTTTGACTATATTTTCCATAAAACCAAGTGGACCACAGAGATAATAATCCCCGTCATCAATTGGCAAAGTTACGGCTGATAAATCCATTTGACCAGTATGCGTATTAGCGCCTTCACCACGTAAATACCAAACCTGCTGTTGCCATTCTTTGCCTGAGGTTTGCTGCGCTGCAATGAGTGTCGCCGTTTCTTCTAAAAAGGTGTGTTGCTGTCGGTCATGACAAGCGTATAAATAATGAACCTGATTTTTATCCTGCTCGGCAAGAGTCTGTAACATCGCTTGCATCGGAGTAACACCGACGCCAGCAGAAATAAGTACCACGGGACGCTGACGCTCAACGTAATAAAAATCACCCGCTGGCGCATAGAGAGCAACCGAGTCGCCAACTTGAACGTTATCGTGCAAATAGTGCGAGACTAGCCCTGCGTGTTGATTGTCCGCTCCTTCACGCTTGACCGATATCCGGTAATACTCGCCGTTTGTCGCGTGAGATAACGAATATTGGCGGATTTCTTGATATCGATGTCCCGCAGGTTTCACTTCTAATCCTATATACTGACCTGCTTGATGAGCAAGTACTGGTAAACCATCTTTGGGTTTTAGGATAAAACTGGTCACCAATAATGATTCTGGGCGCTTTTCTGCAACAATAAACTCGCGCGCATTAGACCAACCGCCAATCGCTTGTTTACGCTGTAAATAGAGTTCGCCTTCCCGATCAATAAAAATTTGTGCTAAGAAGAGATAGGCTTCTGTCCATGCTTGTTCTACTTCGCTCGTAAAGGCCTCTGGTGCTAACTCTCGTAATGTTTCAATCAAATGATGACCAACGATTTGATAATGATCCGGTTGGATATTAAAACTAGTATGTTTATGAGCGATACGTTCAACAGCGCTAGTGAGAGCCGCTAAGTTATCGATATTTTTAGCGTAAGCTGCGACAGCACTAAACAGAGCAACACTTTGACGACCTGTTTTTTGATGTGTCATATTAAAAATATCTTTTAATTCAGGGTTATGAGTAAACATACGCTGATAAAAATGAGCCGTAAGTGCGGGTCCTGCAGACTCTAGTAAAGGAATCGTACTTTTAATGATTGCGATAGTATGGTTGTTGAGCATAAATCGACGTCTCCTGATATAAGATAATTGAAAACAAACTGACTTCCACTATCCCATTGCAGGTTCAATGCCAACACTTAACATATTGTTATTAAAAGATAATAACACAACCCTCTATAAAACCATGTCAAATTAACTTCTTTTAAATTGGTCATTTTGACTCTATCATGTCCAAAAGGAGCGATGACCATGCAAGATTTTTCTATTTCCACCGTAGTAGACATGACGATTGGCTTAGCCAGCGGTATTAACGATCAAGATCGTTTTCATCGCTTATTGGATGCGATTCGCAAGACCATTCAATGTGACTGTGTGGTGTTGATGTCACGGCAAAATGACACACTTATTCCACTGGCCATGCAAGGCTTAACCCGAGACACACTGGGGCGGCGTTTTATTATCTCAGAGCACCCGAGACTGGATATTATTTGTCAATCGACTTATCCAGTGCGATTCGGAGCCGACTGCCTACTCCCCGATCCTTTTGATGGTTTACTGATGGAGCATGACGATGATCTGCCGATTCACGCTTGTATGGGCCTACCTTTGCTCTTTGGCGATGTGTTATTAGGCGTTCTGACCCTCGATAGCCTCACCCCCAACGCTTTTAATGACATCCCCATGCGTAGTCTAGAGGCTTTAGCGGCGATCGCGGCCTCCACGCTAAAACTGGCGTTGACGCTCTCGCAACTGGAAGCTCAAGCTAAGTATAGCCAGCAGCGTCTAGAAGCCCTCAACGAAGACGTTTGGCTACGAGAAAAAGGGGATATTATTGGTAATAGTGATGCAATACAGATCATGATATCGGATATTCACGTTGTCGCCCCATCCAATCTCACCATTATGATTCATGGTGAAACAGGGGTCGGAAAAGAGTTGGTTGCGCGCACTATTCATCAGCTATCTGCTCGCAAACATCAACCTATGGTCTATGTGAACTGTGCCGCTATCCCTGAAAATTTAGTTGAAAGTGAGCTATTTGGGCATGTAAAAGGCGCTTTTACCGGCGCTGAACGTCATCGAATGGGGAAATTTGCTTTAGCAGATGGGGGAACATTATTTTTAGATGAGATTGGTGAATTGCCTTTATTAGCGCAAAGTAAATTACTGCGTGTATTACAAAATAATGAGATTCAACCCGTCGGTCAAGATACGGTACAGACCGTCAATGTTCGCATTCTCGCCGCAACGAATCGGGATTTAAAACAAGAGGTTCAAGCCGGTCGTTTTCGAGCCGATCTTTACCATCGATTAAGTGTTTATCCAATTTGGGTCCCCCCACTTCGTGAACGCACCGGTGATATAGCTTTATTAGTCGGATACTTTCTGGAACAAACCCGGCGTAAACTCGGTATCGTGCAATTAAAAATCGCCGCTCCAGCGCTCAGTTACCTTATCCATTACTCATGGCCTGGCAATGTTCGAGAGTTAGAGCATGTCATTAATCGTTCCGCACTCAAAGCTCGCGCTCTGCAGTCTAACCAATCCTTAGTGACCATTGATTTAATGGAAATCGGGACTCTCGATGAGTCTTTAATCACGACTCATCCTCCACAAGCTTGTGTCGAGCAAGCTGTCAGGGGGTCAGATCAGAAATCATTAGGCTTACGCACCGCAACCGATGCGTTTCAGCGTCAATTGATCTGTCAAGCTTTAGAGGAAGCGGAATACAACTGGGCCAAAGCGGCACGGAGACTTGATGTGGATCGTGCCAACTTAACTCGTCTTGCCAAACGACTTGGCATACAACTGCACAGAAACCACAGTATTGAATGACTTGACGCGTTAACTCTCACTCTCTTGGGCGGGTTCTTGCGCTACAGGTGGCTCAGGTGGAAAAGCTTTTTCGTACGCCTCCATAAAATCTCGGCGGATCAATTGCTCTAATTGGTTCGCTTTATCGGTTGGGCAAAAGATCATAAAGTGCACCACTTGCTCGCCAGCTCCTGCACTGGAAATTTCAATGTGTGGTTCAGCACTGGGTAAATCAACGCCAGCATGTTTCTCAATCATATTGTTATAACGCCGAGCGACATCAATAAAATGAGCAAAATGCGTTTCCATTCGCTGATACATGATCGGTAACAAGGGATACAAATTAACGAATCGGGGTACAATAATAGTGAAATTATGGAAGACATAACGCTTCATAAAGTTTAAATTTTTCACTGGGTAAGTGAAAAACATACTGTTAGGTAGCGTCGCCGTTTTGCCTGTGTAATGGTATTGACCATGCTGCAAATCAATCTCTTGAATGACGGTCGCCATCATGTTGTGCTCAATCACTTCACCACACAGTTTGCCCACTTCTATCCAATCCCCCATACGAAATGAGCGAGAGCTGGCGCGTTGAATAGAGCCGGTGAAACAAAGAATGATCTCTTTTGAAGCCACGACAATCGCAATGGCAATCGCGGTTACCGATAATGCAAACTGACTGATCTCTGATTTCCAGAGTAAAAATAAAATTAAAATCGTGGCAACAAAAGCACCATTTTTCGTCCGTGACATCCATTTACGCTGCTCTTCCGTCAAAAAAGAGACTTCACCACGAATTTGCGATAACACTAACCGTTTTAGTGCCATGATCAAGAAAATAATAAGTAGTGTTAATATCAACTTATTTTCTTGTAAAAACGCAATGGCGACGTAGAGATGTTGCATGGTAAAAATTCCTAATCCATTATCTTTTTTATTGAGTGTTTTATACCGTATTGATGGTCTTATGCCTACATGAAGTTGCTTAGGCATCAAAAAACCATAAAAAAACGCTAAAGGGAACCCTTAGCGTTGATTGACAACAATCCTTTATGCGTAACGCTGTGCGGTTTTTTCTGCTAATTTTACAATCACTTGCACCGATTTCTCCATTCCCTCAATAGTAATAAACTCATGAATACCATGGAAGTTATAGCCGCCAGTAAAAAGATTCGGGCAAGGTAATCCCATAAAGGATAAACGCGCACCATCTGTTCCACCACGGATAGGCTTAATGATTGGCGAGATGCCACACTCAAGCATCGCGGATTGGGCTAGTTCAATGATATGTGGGTGCGCCATCACTTGCTCTTTCATATTGGCATACTGATCCGTTATGACCAATTCAATATGGCCTTTAGCCAAACGTTGATTAAGCTGCTGTACTTGTTGCTGCATAAATGCTTTACGAGCGGCAAACCCTTGACGTGAAAAATCACGAATTAAGTAATCTAACTGTGATAATGCAACGCTCATCTTAGCGGATTTAAGATGATAAAAACCTTGATAGCCATCGGTATGCTCTGGTGTCTCTTGCATCGGCATCATGGCAATGAAGTCACTGGCAAGATACATCGAATTCACCATCTTATTCTTTGCTGTTCCAGGATGAACATTAACACCGTAGCAAATAACCTGAGCGGTAGCTGCGTAGAAGTTTTCAAACTCCAGTTCCCCGACAGGACCACCATCAACGGTATAGGCCCACTCCGCAGCAAACTTTTGCCGATTAAAATGATCAGCACCGCGACCAATTTCTTCATCAGGAGTGAAAGCGATGTAAATATCACCGTGAGGAATGGAAGGATCGGCAATCAGCATCTCAATAGCGGTAATGATTTCGGCAATTCCCGCTTTATTATCAGCACCGAGCAAGGTATTACCATCGGTAGTAATTAAGTGCTCACCGTGCAGTTGATGCAGTTCTGGATATTGAATCGGTGAGAGAATCTCATCACCTTTACCAAGGGCAATATCGCCACCTTGATAATGTTCGACAATTTGCGGTTTGACGTGTTTACCTGAAGCGTCTGGTGCTGTATCTAAATGAGCGATGAACCCGATGGCCGGAACCGTGTACTGAACATTAGAGGGCAAGCAGGCCATTACATAGCCGTATTCATCCACACTCGCCTCACTCAATCCGATTTGCTGTAATTCTTCAACCAGATGTTGTGCAAAAACGAGTTGTCCGCTAGAACTTGGCGTATGCGTATTCTTTGGCTTAGATTGGGTATCATAAGTGACGTAGCGTAAAAAACGCTCAACAAGATTCTGCATAGTAAATACTCACTATTCGGCAAGGCAATTAAAAATGCACACGTATCGAAGCCCCTCTTCGCCCAATAGACTAAGAGGGTTTCACCTTATACGCGACTGATTGCTCTTGATAGTACGTCTTTGCTGATCAGATAACTTGCTATAAATCAGTTTTTAGTGGATTAGTCTCAACAGAAGCACTAAGCGGTGAAAGATAACGCTCAAAATAAGTGAGACATTGCTCCAATAAAAATCATTAAATGGACAATTATTGCGCTGTCGATTGGCGTTTTTCATCATCATAACTAGAATGATAAGGTAACTCACTCTGGTTAATGTACAGATATTAACGATTCAAACGGCTTACACTCTCTAAACATCTCGCTAACGACGTCTTGCCTCTTGATATCAACTTATCGATTCAAGAGGCTCTTTTTTTCGAATCAAGATGATAAATCATCCACTATTGTTGAACTACCAGCATTCGGCTGCTCATTGCTGGTGTTTCAATCGCCGTCATACTACCTTGAGCTTCAAACGTCTCACCAGTGTAGAGATCGTACAATTGATTCGTCCATTGCTTAAGCTCAACCGATTGGCTACGAGCCGATTTATTGATGATCACGACCCCTTGTTCACCACGACGAAAGACGAATAGATCATCACTGGCTTCGATAGGTAACATGGGTAGCCCATGCATTTGATTATGAAAGGCAATCCCAGCCAAAATCTTAGGATCACACCAAGCATTCTGCCAACGCGGTTTTCCATTACGAGCACAGAGTCCACTTGGGTTTAAATCCGTGTAGATCAACGGTACTCCGCCATCTCTACCAAGAATATAGCTATACGCCAGCGACTCTAACGTTTCTGGCATCACGAGATCCATAAACACATCGTTATTAGGAATATCATGAGTAATAGCAAACGTGATAGCGCGCTCTTTCGATAACGCTTCACCAAAGCAGTAGGGGTCAATTAACGCTTTTAAACTGCCTTTCGGCTGTAACGCATTAAAGACGGTCTGAAATAATGGGAAGTCATAAGCTCCCAAACGGGTTTGCTCTAAATAGGGCTCTAAAAACAGTTTGTATTCCGCTTTGGTCGCTCCCCCATCGGTGATGATCTCGCCAAAAATATGCACATCATGAGTGATCTCTTCACTCCACACACGCTTGAGATGCTCAATGGTCATATGCTTGGCAGCATCAATCCGAAACCCTTTCACGCCCATTGCTTTTAGCGCCAACAGATAGGCTTTTTGCTGTTCCACAACATGAGAATTATCACGTAGCGTAGGTAAGCCTGCATCATGTGGCCCACCTGAAATACGTCCGTTTTGCACTTGCCACTTATCTTGCCAATCTTTAATACCAAAAGCTTCGACAAAATCATCTTCGGTAAACAGAGGTTGAGATAAGTCACCAAACAAACGCTGTTGTTGGTAATACTCATTACGCTGAGCATAGTCGTTAAGATCGTCATTACTTGGGTATTGTAAGTCCAAGCGATGGGTTGATTCATTGGCCATGTGGTTAAATACCACATCAGCGTATACCCATAAACCGAGCGCTTCTAAACTCGCAACCATTGCTTGAAACGTGCTGGTATTGCCCAATTGATTATCAATAACTCGATAATCTTGTGGTTGATAACGCTGCCACCAAGGAGTACCGCTCGGCTGTTGATAAGACTTCATGGGTGGTGAAACAAGTACGGCTTTATAGCCTGCTTTAGCAATCTTTGACGCATGCTCGGTAACTTGAGCATAAGGCCAATCAAAAGCGTGTAAAATGACATCCGTCGGCTGGGAACTGATCATCCTGAATACTCCTATTTGTCTAGCCAGCGAAAGAAGACTTGAAAATCAATGAATGCGGCTCGCTAGAACGCTTCTATTATAGTGCTCATGATTATAAGTTGCTTGGTTAAAGCGCCATCCCCCTTTGTGGAATTATTGATGGTGGAGACTCAAGGCGTAGAATCACCCTTTGGCTAAGTAACCAAATGCGAGGAAAGGATTAACAACGGTCGAGAAAATACGTTTACTTGTCGTATGACTGCATGGTGAGAATCACAAAGGCATTACAATGCCTTTGTGATTGAATAAAAAGCAATATTAATGAACTGGCGCATCACTGGTAGCAAAAAACTGCCCAAAATGTTGTTCTAGAATTTCTGGGGTCAGTTCACCCGCCGCTTCTAAACGCTTAAATTCAGCCACTAAAGCGCGCTGCTCTTCTAGACTGGGTAATGGTATTTCAGGTTGATCACTGAGTTGAGCAGTCATGTTCTCTAACTCTTGTTCAATATCGTTCATACTATGCCTCTTCAATTAAAAACCTCGTAGTCTACTTAAGTCACCACAAGGTAGCTAGACTACGTTAGAGTTTAAAGTTACTCACCATAGAATCAAGACGCTGTGATAAGTCACTTAACTCTTGGCTGGCTTGAGCAAGTTGTTCCGCCGTTACCGTCGTTTTCTCATTCACAACATTAATTTCTTCAACATTACTGTTAATGGTGTAAACAACCGTCGATTGCTCTTCTGTCGCCGTAGCAACTTGAGTGTTTCTATCGGTAATATCTCGGATTTTCAGTAAAATGGTTTCTAGCTCTTGAGCGGCTGATTGGGTGAATTCAACCCCTTCAGTTGAAATACTTTGTCCCATTTCCATCGCTTGTACCGCCTCTTTCGCGTCAGCTTGTAGTTGATGGATCATAGTTTGTATCTCTTCCGTCGAGCTTGCTGTACGACTGGCTAAATTACGAACTTCATCGGCAACAACCGCAAAGCCCCGACCTTGATCACCTGCGCGCGCGGCTTCGATCGCTGCGTTCAATGCTAATAAATTGGTTTGCTCAGATATCTCTCGAATCACATCTAAAATACTGCCAATATCTTGCGTTTTTTTCGCCAACTCTCCAACAACTTCGCCTGTATTTGTCATATCAATGGCTAAACGATCGATGGTGTCTTTGGCTTGAGTGATCACTTTTTTGCCTTGTAGCGTGCTTGTTGCTGCCTCATTGGCGGTTTCAGCAGCGGTAGCAGCATTAGCGGCGATTTCACTGATCGTCGATCCCATTTGGTTCATGGCTGTCACGACTTGGACTGTCTGTTCACGCTGGTGCTGGCTATTATCAAACGTGGTCTGCGATTTATTCGAGACGTTCGCTGCAGCATGATGCAATGCTCGACTCGTCGCAGAAACCTCTTTCATCGATTGATGAATTTTATCAATAAAGCCATTAAATCCTTGTGATAATTGAGCAATTTCGTCGGTGCCTTCAATCTCAATACGTTGAGAAAGATCACCATCACCTTGTCCGAGATCGGTAAATCGTTGAGCGATCTGGCGGATAGGTTTGGCGATACTGTTAGCCAGAAGGATCCCCACCATAATGAAGCCCCCAGCAACCATCAAGGTTAATAATATCATCCGTTGTCCCATGCTATTCAGATCAGCGAAAACCTCTCGAACAGGCACAGAAGCAACGACAAACCAATCCATACTCGGGATATAGAGACTGGCAACAAATACCTCTTCGCCGCTGTCTTGAGCCGTGATTAAATTAAAGGTGGATTTATTAAGTAGAGATGAAGCTTGTGGGCCATAAATATGAGTTAATGAACGTTGATGTTTATCATTTTGATGATGAACCTGAATCTCACCCTGAGCATTCGCTAGATAAACAAAGCCGGTTTGTTCAATCTTAAAACTGGTCAATAAACGTACCATGTCATCCATTGATTTAGACAAACCCGACATACTAATCCCATTGACAATTTGGTAGTTAGCAAACAGTTTTACCTCACCAGTCGGCTCTCTAAACATACTGACCATCGTTGGCTGTTGAGAGTCCGTGAAACCAAAAAACCAGCCATCTTGCTGACGATTCAATTGGCGGAGAAATCCATTTTGATTCCAATAAAAAGCCGTTTCTCGATTCGCCACTGAAGCATCATCTAAACGGTATTGCTGACGAATATTGTTGAGCTGAAGAACAAGCTGAGCTTCTTGCTCTGCATTTCTATCAGTGGTCGCAATCACTTCTTGGATAAACACATTGTTTGCAATCTGTTGAGAAGCTTGCAATAGGGTACTAACGTCTCGATCAATTTGTTCCGCAATTCGATGCAGCATCGTTGGGAGCTCAATATCAACCAAACGGTGCTCTAGCGTCTGCCTAGCTTGATGCTGAGCCATTAAACCAAGAATGGTCGTCGACGCTAAAACGGCTAGCGTCATACCGAGCACAACCTTACTTTTTATGGTCATGTTTTTGAATGTAAACATAGTACAACCTTATATAGATATCCCTTCAGGGGGTAGAACCAACATTATCAAGTCAGGAGTATAATAGAATCGGCAACCAATTCATATTTACGCATAGCTCACCATCATAGTAAGCCTTCAATTCATTAAAAACTGATAATTATTCACCGCACATCAATACTCCAATCGCTTAAGACCACAGCGAGACCGTCAATCAAACATGCACTTTTTCAATAGATTGATAGCATCATCGATTGGTCTTTGAGGATCATTGAGAGTAATAATGGCAGTGAGTATGACTCGATTTTTAGGTAGAAAGGATATAAAAAAGCCCCTAGTTTTAGGGGCGATATGGATTGAAAAGAAAGTAAAATTTAAACCTTAAAGCGACCGACTCTATTCTGTAGATCCGTCGCTAAACGTGCCAATTCATCACTGGCCGCCGCAATATGGGTTGAGCCATCAGATAGTTGCTCTACTCCACCGCTGATTCGGTTGAGTGTTTGGTTTACATCATCAGCCACTATCGATTGTTGCTCAGTTGCCGTCGCAATTTGGATGTTCATATCATTGATCGTAATGATTGCGGTGGTAATTTCACGCAGCTTTTCCGAAGCCTGTTCGGCCCAATCGACCACTTCATTAGCCTTACGATAACCACCATCCATAACTTGCGAAGCATTCTTCGACGCTGATTGTAGTTTCTCGATAATGTCACGAATTTCTTCGGTAGAACTTTGCGTACGTGTCGCCAATGTTCGAACCTCATCCGCCACGACCGCAAAACCGCGACCATGTTCACCTGCTCGGGCAGCTTCAATTGCAGCGTTAAGAGCCAGTAAGTTCGTTTGTTCAGCAATGCTACGGATCACCTCAAGCACTTTGCCGATAGAATCTGCGTCTTGCTGCAGTTTCTCTATTACATTTACCGCGGTTTGTACTTCTTTCGCTAAGGATAGGACTTCGTTAGTGGTTTTCGTTACCACTACTTCGCCTTCTTGAGCAAACTTACTTGAGCGGTCCGCCGCTTGAGCCGCATTACCGGCATTTTCTGCAACTTGGTTCACCGTTGCAGCCATTTCGGTCATCGCGGTCGCCACTTGATCCGTTTCGTGACGTTGTTTCTGTACTTGATCATTCGCTTCTCGGCTTGAAACCGCCAATTGCTCAGCCGCGGCACCTAACTGAATGGAAGCTTCAGCCACTTGTTTTACCAAGCTATGCACTCCGCCCACAAACGCGTTAAAGCTGCGCGCCAAATCGCCAAACTCATCGTGGCGCTCTTCATTAAGACGCTGAGTTAAATCACCATCTCCCGCAGCAATTTGCTCTAGTGCCTCACGCGTTTCGTTGATAGGCCTGACAATCATTTTGGCGACCAACAGAATGATGACAATTAATAAAATCAAGGTCACCGCAAAAGCCAGTAACAAGGTGACCGTTAATTCACGTGCCGTAGAGATAATATCATCGTACGGTTGAGCAACAGCAAGCGACCAGCCAGGGGTATTCGCAACTGGATGGTAAGCCACCATATAATGTTGCTTATTTTCTAAATACAGATCGGTTAACCCTGATTGACCAGCAACCATTAAGCGACTCATTTGTGCGTAAGCCGCGTTGCTGTCCTGAGTTGCATTATCTTTTAGGCGTTTGGCTGCCGTTTTGTGTGCCACATACACACCGCGCGAGTCAACCAGCCACGCTTCTGAATTATTGGTAGCGACACTATCAACCAGTTGAGTCAAAGTATTCAACGTTACGGTTGCGGCTAATAAACCAATCACTTCACCACGATGATTTTTTACCACATGAGCCAACACAATGATCGCATTGCCTGAAGTTCCCGAATAAAGCGGGTCACTGACCAGTGACTGCTGAGTTTTTTGTACCACTAACTGCTGAAAGTAACCACGATCGGCTCGACTCGCGACAACGCCATTGTGGTGGTAAGCATCCCCTTTCAGATCGACAAAGAACATCACTTCAAATTCTGAACTCATGTTTTTGCCAAAGTGTTTAACGTAGTTAAAAATGGCTTGCGTATCTCCTGAAGCTAACGTCTCGGTTTGTGCCAAGGAGCGGACAACCGCCATACGGGCTTCAACCCAACTGCTGACCATTTCCGAACTACTTTGCGCCGTACGGCTTACCGATGTCTCTCCTAATCCCACCACTCTGGAGCTGACTTGATTGGTTACTATCCAAGCAGCCAGTAACAAACTGATGGTCAAAGGAATACTGAACACAATGATCAGTCTTGATGTCATTCTTAATTTTTTGAGCATGGGATCCTCTTCACCAAACAATGTCTGCTGAGACTAATAAAATCGAAATTTTGCTACTTAGAGGTTTAGCACAAAACCATCAAAAATCACGAAATGGATTGCAATTTGGTGAGTATTCTTCCAATCATTTATTTATATACCGAACTTCGTTCCATTTCTCATCGTAACGTCGGCGTCGAAATCATCACCAATCGCTTCAAGTACCGCATTTTTTTGCTGTATTGGTGGGAACTTTTCGGGTAATACATTGACCAAAAGCTGATTTTTCTATCGGGAGTTTAAGGTCCATGCAGTTAACTACCTTTCAAACACTACAAGACTATTTAAACCAGCAAGTGATTGGTCAATCCTCATTAATCCAACAGTTGCTGATTGCTTTACTGGCGGATGGGCATATTTTGGTTGAAGGCCCGCCAGGATTAGCAAAAACTCGTGCGGTAAAATCACTGGCTGAATGCATTGAAGGCGAGTTTCATCGTATACAATTTACCCCTGATTTACTGCCAGCAGACTTAACCGGTACCGATATTTTCCGCCCAGAAACAGGAGAATTCACCTTCCAACCTGGGCCTATTTTTCATTCACTGGTTCTCGCTGATGAAATAAACCGTGCTCCTGCCAAGGTACAAGCGGCAATGCTAGAAGCGATGGCTGAAAAACAAATCACCGCAGGACGTCAAACCTACTCACTACCGCCACTTTTTCTAGTGATGGCGACACAAAACCCGATTGAGCAAGAAGGGACTTATCCTTTACCTGAGGCGCAGTTGGATCGGTTTTTATTGCATTTAGAAGTGGGCTATCCTGATGCTGAACATGAATTGGCTATTTTGCGTCTTAACCGTGGAGAAGCTCTGGGACAGCGTTCTATTACTCCGCCAGTCTTGAGTCAATCGGATATTTTTTCTGCTCGACAAACCGTACTCAATATCCATATGGCTGAGGCCATCGAGCAGTATATCATCCGCCTTATCATGGCCACCCGTCATCCCAGTGAGTATGACCCAACACTAGCTCAATGGATTGAGATGGGGGTTAGCCCACGCGCAACTATCGCCTTAGATCGTTGTGCTCGTGCGCATGCTTGGCTCAGCGGCAGAGATTTTGTCAGCCCGGAGGATGTCCAAGCGATGATCTATCCCGTGCTTCGCCATCGATTACTGTTAACTTATCAAGCGCAAGCAGAAGGCATCACGCCCAACCAAGTTATTGCTCACTTATTGACATTAGTCGGCAGTGCCTAGGATAAATAGATGACCAATCTTTCTCTATCATCATTACCTGAGCACGCCAATGGCGTTACCTTATGCCTTGAAGAACTACTGCCTTACCAGCAACAGGCCGTGAAATGGCTCCCTCCAGCTAAAAGTTTGTGGGCTCCATTGCTCGGTCAGCATCAAAGCCGTCAACTTGGCCGTGGAATGGATTTTGCTGAAGTGCGCCAATATCAGGCTGGCGATGATATCAGAAGCATCGATTGGCGAGTAACAGCAAGAACGGGTAAACCACACACTAAGCTCTTTTGTGAAGAACGAGAAAAACCCGTTGTTGTTTATGTCGATTTTAGCCCTTCGATGCAGTTTGGTTCGACTTTGCTGTTTAAATCCGTGCAAGCTGCTCATATGGCAAGTTTAATCAGTTGGTTAGCCGTGGCACAACAAGATCGAATTGGTGCGGTTATTGATCTTGGAAACCAGTTAATTGAACTAAAACCCACCGCACGGCGTAATGGCGCATTGCGTATTCTATCTGAACTAGTCAGTAGACAAACACAAGCGCAACAAACGACTACTGCATCAAATTCGTCCATGCAGGAAGGTTTACTCACGCTTGATCGACTCTGTCCTAAAGGCAGTGAGATTATCTTGCTCAGCGATTTCGTACGCTATGATGACGGAATGCAGCCATTACTAAGTCGATTAAGCCGCCATAATCAAGTCCGCATAGTACAGATTGCCGATCCATTGGAGCAAGGTATCACCGCTTTTCGTGGTATAGAACGTGTAAGAAATAACCAACACACGCGCTGGCTCAACTTTTCAGCAAATAATACCCGCGACGGTATCAAAAAATCCTTTGAATCTCAGAAACTAAAACTAAAATTATTGAGCCAACGTATGGCAATGGACTATCGCCTACTCTCTTGTGGGCGGCCTTTGTTACCACAACTATCCGGACTCTAAATTAAATGCAGGCAGCCTCATCACTACTCGACCTTAATGCTCTTCATCTTCCTGCTTTGCCCTCTTGGTGGCCATTAGCATGGGGATGGTGGGCAAGCGCAGCAGGCGCTGTTAGCGTTATTCTATTGGTTGCTTTTTTTATCCACTGGAAACGTAAGCGCCTCGCTCCGAAAAAAACAGCCCTACGTTTACTCGGTATGCCTGCGGGTTATCAGACCCCCTCTTCTGCGATTGAATTGCTGAGACAAGCAGCGCTGTGTTATTTCCCACGTGAAGACATTGCTCACCTCACGGGCCATGACTGGTACGTTTTTTTAGATAACCAATTGGGGCAACCTCTCTTTGTGCCAAATCTCACGTTATGGCAACAAGCCTTATATCAAAAACAACCCATCGAGCATCCGGAGCGTTTGGTTGCGGATTGCTACTTGTGGATAGATAAAGCATTGCCCCCGAAAAAGAGGAGTTTAGGAAACCTTGGCAAACGTTGAATTTGTATGGTGGTGGCTGTGGGCTTTACTGCCACTGCCACTGTTGGTGTACTTTTTTTTACCGCCGCAACCACCCACTACTGCAGTACCTCTCACTTATCTTCCTCCGTCCAGTGATAACCACCAACCACAGCAATGGCTGATGAAAGGTTTGGTGCTAACACTTTGGATATGCCTCGTCGCAGCGGCAGCACGCCCTGTTTGGTATGGTGAACCCATTACACACTCTCAGCCTCATAGAGATATGATGTTGGTGGTCGACCTGTCTTATTCTATGAATCAAAAAGACATGCAAATAGGCGATGAATATATCGATCGTCTCACGGCAGTCAAACAGGTACTTAGTGACTTTATCGCTCAGCGGCAAGGCGATCGCCTCGGACTGATTTTTTTTGCGGATCACGCCTATTTACAAACACCGCTCACTCTCGATAGAACCACGGTCGCTCAACAGCTTAATCAAGCCGTTTTACGTCTGATCGGCACTCAAACTGCCATCGGCGATGGTATTGGCCTTGCGACCAAAACCTTTATTGAGAGTAATGCCCCGCAGCGGGTGATGATCCTCCTCAGTGATGGCAGTAACAATGCCGGCGTACTTGACCCTATCGAAGCCGCACACATCGCTAAACAGTATCACACCACGATTTACACGGTGGGCGTGGGGGCTGGTGAAATGATGGTAAGAGATTTTTTTATGACGCGTCGTATTAATACTGCTGAAGATCTTGATGAAGCAACCCTACAAAAGATTGCTGATTTGACGGGGGGACAGTATTTCAGAGCGCGCGATAAACACGATTTACAGACCATTTATCAGACGATCGATAAACTTGAACCGATTCAGCAAGCGACTCATGTTTGGCGACCTCAAAAAGAAATATTCAGCTATCCGTTAGCACTAAGTTTGTTACTTTCTATCATTTTGATGATGCTGAGGAGACATCATGTCTGAGTTTATGTTTCTTTCGCCCCTATGGTTACTCGGGATCCTACCTGTTGGCCTCGTGCTTATTGGGCTTTTGCGATACGCCACAACCACACCTCTCATTGCTCCCCATTTGGCCCAAGCATTAGGGTTAGCGGGTCGTCAGCGGCAATCACTTGTTTTGGGTGGGCTCGGTGTGTGCTGGCTAATCGCCCTCATTGCTTTAGCAGGACCTAGTTTTGAAAAACAGCCTCGGCCAAGTTATAGCCAGCAGAGTGGCCGTGTCGTGGTGATGGACATGTCACGATCGCTGTATGCTACCGATATCAAGCCAAATCGACTGTCTCAAGCTCGTTACAAAGTGTTCGATTTACTCAACGGCTGGCAAGAAGGCAGCACAGGTTTGGTCGCCTACGCTGGGGATGCCTATATTGTCAGCCCTTTAACTACCGACACAGCCACGATTGCGAGCTTAGTTCCGAACTTATCGCCAAGTATCATGCCATTACCGGGAGCCAATGCGGCGGCAGGGGTAGCACTGGCCATTGAGATGCTCCAACAAGCGGGATTTCAACAAGGCGATATTCTATTAATCGCCGACGATCTTTCCGCCAATGAAGCATCGGCGATCTCTGCTTTAGTGCGTGGTAAACCATGGCAGTTAAGCTTGCTCGGTATCGGAACCGAAAGTGGAGCACCCATTGCTATGCCTGATGGCACACTACTCAACGATCAATATGGCCAACCGGTCATTGCTAAAACCAATTTTTCACTGATGCAAGATTTAGCTAACGAAGTGCAAGGCTTATTCGTTGCTTATCGAGGAGATGATCAGGATGTCACCCGTCTATTAAGTGCCACTCAATCTCAGTATCAGGCTTCATTATCCACATCAGCCGAGCCACTCTCGGTGGCAATAAACCAAGGCTATTGGTTGATTTTATTGCTCATTTTGCCAGCCGCATTACTATTTAGACGTGGCTATATTTGGGTGGCGTTACTAACACTGAGTAGTAGCTTAACCGTTTCACCGGCACACGCCTCTGCATGGCTAAATCAAAATCAGCAAGCGCTGCAGGCTTATCAACAAGGTGATTATCAAACCGCAGCACGGTTATTTTCTCAACCAGAATGGCAAGGTGTTGCGCGCTATCAAGCCGGAGATTATCAAGGTGCGATTGACGTGCTTAGTCAAATCAAGAATCCCAGCGAGCAAGTACAATATAATCTAGCCAATGCTTTCGCCCAAGCTGGTGAGCTGACCGAAGCGCTACAACGTTATCAGCATATACTCGCCAATAATCCGCAGCATGCTGATGCGCAGCATAATTTAATGGTGGTAAAGCAAGCGCTTGAACAGCAACAGCAACAGCAACAGCAACAGCAACAGCAACAGCAACAGCAACAAGAGTCTGACGCTGACGATGCTTCGTCGCAAGCAGATTCGTCACCGGGCAACGAAGCCAATCCGAGCTCTGAGAAAGAGAAAAGCTCGCCCCAAAACGGGGATGACTCACATTCGTCAGCGCAATCAGAATCGCCCCAAGATAACAGCCCGAATGCAGAACCTTCGGCTTCGTCAAATACAGATACGTTAAATACGGATGAAAAGACATCTGACTCAGCAGCAACACCGACCGAGCCGAATGCATCAGAACCAGATTTGCCCCATGAGCCAACGGTGGATCAAACCCCAGCTAGTACACAAGAAAGCGATCCGCTACTGCGCCGTTTAGAGCAAGTCGAGAGCGCTCGCGATCCGAGTCTCTTATTACGTGCACAGCTGTATTTACAAGCTCAAGAGAAATCAACTCCCCAAAATCAAGGTAATCCATGGTGATGAAATTGTTACGACTCAACTTTTCATTTTGGCTAATGATATTGCTCACTAGCATCAGTCTCTCGGCTTATAGTGCATCGTTTTATGCTACGGTCAGCAAAAATAAAGTCGTCCAAAACGAAGTCTTTCAACTGCGTCTTGTCAGTGATCAACCTGCCAATGCAGAAGCGATTGATTTTAGTCATCTAGAAGAGGACTTTTTTACCAGCCGCCCAAGCTTTGCGTCTTCAGTCAATATCATTAACAATCAACGTAGCCAGCGCAGCGAATGGACATTATCGCTAGCCGCCAATCGCTTAGGTATCTTAACTATCCCAAGCTTTGAGCTTAACGGCCAACACACCGACCCCATCTCGATACAAGTCAGTGTTGATGAACAAGCACCACAGATGGATGAACTGGTTCAACTACACAGTACCTTGTCACGAGATACTCTGTATCCAGCAGAAAGTACTATCTTAACGACTCGTCTTACCATCAAAGCGGATCGCCGCCGCTTACAAAACACCCACATCACACCACCGTCCGTGGATGGGATGACTATTGATCAGATTGGTGAAACTCAACAATATCAGACGGTGATCGCAGGGATAGAAGCGACCATTATTGAGCAACAGTATCGCTTAACAGCGACTCAAGCAGGGGAATATCGTTTAGTTGAACCTCGTTTTCAAGGCTCATACCTTTTAGGGAATACGTTACATGGTGGAGCGCGCATTATTCCCCTCAAGACTGAACCCAACACTTATTCATTAGTGGTTGAACCGCAGCCGAGTGACTACCAAGGGGCATGGCTACCGACCTCACAGTTGACGCTCACCGATCATTGGACCAACAGTCAAGGCACACCTATCACCGATAGCGTTTATCCTCTCGAAGTGGGAGAGGCTCTAACCCGAGATATTACCCTGCAAGTGGCTGGGCTCTCTGCAGAGCAGTTGCCCTCTCTTGCTCTGAGTTATCCTGATTCGATTAGCGTTTACGAGCAAAAGCCACAATTCACCACTTTAGATAACGGAGATACACTGATGCAACTCAAACAGGTGTTGATCCCGCGGCGAAGTGGTGAAATCCAACTGCCGGATATCAATATTCATTGGTGGAATAGCCGCACTAAACAGGCCCAATTAAGTCAAGCGAAAGGCTTATCCCTTGATGTTTCAGCGACTCAGCCCATCAATGCTATCTCGCCCTCTGAACCGAACCATACGACAGCAATGTCTGCTCAAACAATAATTGTTAAAGAGGCAGGATTATGGCCGTATCTGGCCGCCTTATTGGCAACTTTCTGGCTAGTCACGCTCGGATTGTATTGGCGTTTATATCGAAAACATACCCGATTGAATGAACAAGAAACAACCAATATTCAGCCTAGCTCCGCTTGGCAACAGCTACAGAATGCCTTAACCACTCAAGATGCGATGATGATTAACCATGCCCTCTCACGCTGGTTAAATGAAAGTCCATTGACTGATGCAGAGCGAGAGCAAGTACGACAAACCCTGAATACACTGCATGAAAATAAATTTTCATTAAAAAACCAAACGTGCGACTACCAAGCCCTTAATACGCTAATAAAACGTCTTCAACAAGAAGCGCTAAAGCGGTCAGCTAAGACTCAACATCCCTTAGCGAAATTATAACGGGCTAGGTGAAGACAAGGCGCATTGGCTTTGTCATTAGGAGAGCAGATGATCCAATGAATCCGGCAACGTTGGGGTCAATTCGGCCCCAACTACGGTATTGCGTCCTTGATGCTTTGCTTGATAAAGCGCTTTATCGGCTTCAGCGTACATACGCTCAAATTGAATTTCACTCGGCGTAAAACGAGCAACAGAGTAACCAATCGAGACCGTTAAACATGAAGAAACAGGGCTAGTGTGATGTGGAATATTCTCTTGCTCGACCGCACAGCGAATCGTTTCTGCTAACGAGGCGACTTGCTGAGCATTATGCCTAGCCAGTAGCAAGACAAACTCTTCGCCGCCGATCCGGCAAAATTGCTCTCCATCAGACTGAGTATGTTGACTGAGCACTTTACCAATCCGCATTAATGCGATGTCTCCTTCAAGATGCCCATAATAGTTATTAAATAAGCCAAAGTGATCAATATCGAGCAGAATCACGCCGTAATCAACCGAATGAACGGTATGTTGTTCGCAGATTTGCTCTAACAAATGAGTCAACATACGCCGATTGCCTAAACGCGTCAGTGGATCCATTTTGGCCAGTAAATCCAGCTTCTCATTGGCTTTTTGTAGCTCTCGGGTACGATTATAGATTTCACGCTCTAGGTTTTCATTCAATTCATTGATCGCTTGCTGAGCTTTAGCACGCATTAAAACTTCGGTTAAATTGGAGGCAAACATGCGGATCACTTCTCGTAACTGAGACGTTAACGGAGAGCGGCGGATCAGGTTATCGGCTGAAATAAACGCCAATGGTTTATCGTTATCAGTCAACATCGTCATCGCCGTCCAACCAAATCCAACAATTTGACTGTCGTGATAAATGGGCACCGATTCTTTAAATACCACCTCATTCGGTGATTGTTTGGCTAAAAGGACGATTTCACTATCGATGGCAGAACTACGAAAATACGCCTCATCGACGATATTCCCTTGAATATCGGTTCCCCAAGTTCCTTGCAAGTAACTGCATTGTTCATCGGTCAGAAACACCGCCATACGATCAATACCCATGCGCTTAATCGCAAAGGCTACCGCCGTTTTACACACTTCACTCACCGTCAAACAACGCGATAACTCGACCATACTCGCATGTAACATGCGCATGTTTTGTTCCTGCCGTTTGCGGATATAAATTTGCGCTAATAACGAAGCAAAAGATCCGAGCATTTGGCGTTGATAATCACCTATCGGTTGACGACGAAAATAATTATCCATCGCTATCCAACCAAACACTTCTTCACCATCACGCAACAATAGCATGCCGTTCCATCCCTGTCCTATCACCTCACCTGCGGTATACAACGGCGCATCATCGATGATCACCAACGTTGAGTTTCCGTCGGCGATCGCTTCGATATATCGTGGCTCTAACTGATGTAAATCGAACTGAGTATGATGCTCACTTATCGTTCGTCCTTGCTCATCCGTCCCATAAGTGCCGCTAAAACAGCGTTTTTTGATGTCTAATAAAAATAAAGCCACTCGATCAAACCCCAGCTTATCGCGCACCGCTTCAACCGATGCACGATGCAACTCATCCAAATTGCTCGGATTTGATAAGGTAAGAGCTAATTGATGCACCAGTTTCATGTTATCAATAAAAATTTCGCGCTGCGTTAACTCATCGCGATACTTAGCCTCACGGCTATCACGGAGCTTAAACTCTTGTGCGGCGTCTGTTTCAGCACGGATACACTGCCAACGAGCCGCTATCAGCGGTAAACATTCAAGTCCCCCTGTCGCTAATAACTGACTCACCCGCTGCTCACAAACTCCCTCAAACAATAAATAGGTACGTTTATCGCTGTGGTTATCGAGGGTGAATAAATACGCTTCTGATGGGATAGCTTGCTGATAATCCCAGTTGCAAGTATTGGTCGCAAGCGGGATCAAGCTATCGGCGCAATCAAATTGAGCGGCCCACAACCAAAATGTCTCTGGATACTGAGCTACTGACAGCGGTTGCCCTACGGTAAAAATACTCTTTGCCTGATGGGGATGAGAAGGTGCATGGAAGATGTGCATCGCCTGAGGTAAGAGTATCTGGCGTAAAAAGGGAAAGATAACCTCAGTCAACATACGATGACTACTGCAAGTCGAGAGCTGTTTTACTAGGGTACGAGAAGACATGACCATAGCCTAAATCAAGAGTGCCTAGAGTCAAATTAGAGAATCCAGCTGTGTTACTCAATCGGATCCAATAGTCTCTGTTAACCGCGCCGCAAATTAACTAAAAGGGTTTATGTATCTTAGAGATGAGCTGCATTTTTGAGAGGTTGTTTCCATTTTATTTGGAAAGCACAATAATTAATTGTGGAAATTCTCAATAGTGAGAATTTCCACAGACAAGGTTAACCCTTAAACACGGACGATAAAAAGGATAACCAGCTGTAACAGGAAGCCACGTCCTGCTCTTGTCCATCCGTGAGAGAACTGACCTTTATTTTTCAGATTCAACCAATTAGGCTCGCTGAAATGGATATAACGATCCTAAGCCCATGATCTGAGTTAGCTCATCAAGCGCGGTTCGATTCTCTATTAATAATTGTGGATCAGCCAAATCCGCCTCAAGTAATCGATCGCGATAATGCTTTTTCACCCATTGATTGAGCGTTTCAAAGCGTTGATCATTCATTAAACAGCGCGAATTGGTTGCTTTAAGCTCTTGTGAATTGAGAACAACACGCAAACGTAAACAAGCCGGACCGCCGCCATTACACATACTTTCGCGCAGGTCAAACACCTTAACTTCATCAATCGGACCACCGCTGCTGATCAATTGCTGCAGATACGCCCACACTCGCGGGTTTTGACGGGACTCTTCAGGAACGACAATCAGCATTTTGCCATCGGTTTTAGTGAGTAGCTGGCTGTTAAATAAATAGCTGTCTACCGCATCTTGCACCGCAACTAACTCGGTCGGAACTTCAATCGGGATAAATGGGCTGTCTAAAGCGTTCAGCTTTTGTTCTAGCTCAGCAAAAGCGCGCGCTTGATCGAGAAACGCTTGCTGATGATGGAAAAGCACCGGTCCATTGCTGACCGCAATCACATCATTATGAAAAACCCCTTGATCGATCACCGCCGGATTTTGCTGGATAAACACTCGCTGCGCAGCGTTTAATTGATGCAACCGTGCCACCGCTTCACTCGCTTCACGAGTTTGTCGAGCAGGAAAACGCTGTGGTTCAACATCTCCTCCCCATGCTTGACGACCATACACAAACAACTCGACCCCGGGAGCTGCATAATCACGACATAACCGATTATGATTTGCCGCCCCTTCATCACCGAAAAGGGCTTGTTGAGGCAACGCAGCATGGTGGACAAAATGCTCAACAGAAGAAAATACCGCTTGCAGTGCTCGGCGGGTTGTCGTGGCTTCAATTGAACGATGAAATTTATTATTCAGATTAGCAACCGTAAAGTGAACCTTGTTATCGGCCGTATCCGCCGAAGGAGAAACCGTCGCAGCATTAGCAACCCACATCGATGAAGCGGAACTCACATTAGCCAACAGCTGTGGAGCTTGCTTGGCAACCTTAGCCAGTATTTGCTCATCGCGTCCACTAAAGCCTAATTCACGCAAAGTCGCCATACAAGGGCGTTCTTGGGGAGGTAATATACCCTGTACGAACCCCATATCATGAAGTGCTTTCATCTTGCTGAGCCCTTGCAGCGCAGCTAGCTGCGGATTGGAAGCCGCATTTTTATTCGAAGTTGACGCTACATTACCAAACGATAATCCAGCGTAATTATGGGTAAGCCCAACTAGACCATCAAAATTCACTTCATAAGCTGACATAGACAACGTCCTTATTGTTATTGATTTTAAAAGGGAACATTAATAACTCGCGGCCACACGCGGCTGCGCAAATAATGAGGCAATTCTGACTTTATCACCTTGTTGGACCCGCAATTGATCCGCTTGCTCAGCGGTCAACCTTATCTGCTGATCAGCGTATTGCGCATTACTGATCATTGCTCGATAGTGATGATAACTTAGGTTACCAATCAGCCACGTGATCTCACCTTGGGGCGGTGAGTCAACGATCAACACCTCACATAACTCACTGTCGCGAACCATGCGTAAATCATCAATGTACGCTTCCAATGTCGGACCCGCATCGAAAATATCGATGTAGCCTTCATAGCGCATCCCTTCATCTTCAAGAATTTTACGCGCAGGTTCAGTATTCGGATGCACCTTAGCAATCACCTGCTGCGCAGACTCCGATAAAAAATCGACATACAGAGGATGTTTCGGCATTAATTCGGCGATAAACGCTTTTTGACCAATCCCTGTTAAATGATCCGCTTGACTAAACTCAATCGAAAAGAATCGTCGCCCAAGGCTTTCCCAAAACGGTGAATAACCACTATCGTCAGATACACCACGCATCTCAGCAATTAATTTATCGGTGAAATGTTCTCGGAAACTCGCCATAAACAGCAAACGACTTTTCGATAATAAATGGCCATGTTTACCTAATCGAAAATCAGGATCGAGAAAGAGTGTGCACAGCTCACTGCATCCCGTATGATCATTACTCAAAAATAAGGTCGGCATTTGGTTATAAACATCGAGCTCTTTGGACGCATGCACCAAAGTCCCAACCCGGAAATCGTACCACGGTTCATTTAAACCAATCGCCACTTCTAAACCACTGACACCAACTACTTGCTGGCTTTCTGTCTCTTCCAAGACAAACAGATAACCTTGATCATGCAGTGGCGCGTCTCCTTGCCAAGTCGCCAGCATTCTTTCAATTCGCTGCGCTAAACGCTGTTCATGATGAGGTAACGAAGTGAATCCCACTCCGGTTTTTTTAGCTAAAGCTAGCAATGCGGGTTTGTCATCCCTAGTCACTGGGCGAATAAGCATCATAACTTGAATCCTTGTTGTGATGGGCGATGTTCTTGGGCGTAAACGAAGAACATAACCATGCAAAATAGCCACACAAATAATTCTTACTGTCTACTCATCACTAAAAATGCATTATTTTTGACACGTTATGCTAACAAGTAAGGATTATTATCCAGAAGTGCTACTATTTATTTAAAATTTGGTGGTTATTACTAAACATTAATTAACTTTGTCTTGTTCACATAGTAAATTCAAACAAAGAAAAATATCAACACTTTTAACAAAAAACCAACCAAAGCAAGTCAATAACATAACAAAAACCAACGTAATAAACTGAAAAATAAGTGAATTACTTTAATAGATGGTAATGCAGATTTAAGCCTTTTTTATTTTCCCGCTCTCAAAAATCTACATTGATTGGCTTAATATCCACGACTCAGTAAATAGAAACCCATAATCGAAAAGAGAAAAAATAATCACCATTGATGCATAGTCATGCCGTATATTATTACTCTTATTTTCGATAATTAGGCTTTATGAAACTTTATTTTATAAATAAACCATTTATTTCAAGACATCATAAATGATGATCCAATAAAAAATATGGCAGGGAATGTTCAAAGCAACCGATTACTTAGCTTAATCGGTGAAAGAATCGAAACTGCGCATTCATTAATTGAATAAATGTGATGAAAATCTCTTTTTGTATCGCTATACTCCGCGCTCGGTGTGCATCCGAACTCACCAATACAAGCCGTCATATGGAATAGTGAACGACCCTAGGATAGGACCAGCTCGTTAACTTTGCTTGTAAAGGTGCTTTATGAACAGACAACGGCGACCGCTTAGGTCATTACTTCCCTCCTACACTGCTAGCCAGTGCCGTAGCCTGTTCCCGCCTTTTATAAACATGACACCCACTCTCTTTCCATTCATTCACGACATCGAAAAAAATTATGACAATTATTTTTAGTTTATTGGGCATGCTGGTCTTGCTCGCTTTGGCGTATCTGCTCTCAGAGAAACGTACGATTATTAATTGGAGAACGGTTTCACGGGCGCTATTACTGCAAGTCAGCTTTGCTGCACTGGTCTTATACTTTCCTTGGGGACAAGCCGCACTGGGTGCGCTCAGTCAAGGTGTTTCAAGTCTGTTAGGCTTTGCTGATGTAGGCATCGCCTTCTTATTTGGTGATTTAGCCAATACTGGGTTTATCTTTGCAATTCGTGTTTTGCCGATCATTATCTTTTTTAGCGCGCTGATCTCTGCGCTGTACTATTTAGGCATTATGCAAAAAGTCATCGCTTGGTTAGGCGGCGGGATCCAGCGCTTTTTAGGCACCAGCAAAGCCGAGTCTTTAGTCGCTACGGGCAACATTTTCTTGTCACAAGGTGAATCCCCGCTATTAGTGCGTCCCTTCTTACCTAAATTAACTCGCTCAGAGCTATTTGCAGTAATGACTGGCGGAATGGCTTCTGTAGCAGGTAGTGTGCTCGGAGGCTATGCAGGACTCGGTATTGAGCTAAAATATCTGATTGCCGCTAGCTTTATGGCGGCGCCCGGTAGCTTGCTCATGGCGAAAATCATCGTCCCTGAAGCAGGAAAACCGTGCGATCAGACCGATGTACACATTGATGGTAGCGAACAAAGTAATGTGATTGATGCTCTGGCAAGCGGCGCAATGAATGGCATGAAGGTGGCTGTCGCGGTCGGAACCATGCTCATCGCGTTTGTCAGCGTAATCGCTATGGTCAATACTGGGTTAGAGAGCTTTGCTGAACTGTTTGGTTTACAAGGTATCACTTTACAGCTCTTACTCGGCTATCTGTTTGCACCACTGGCTTGGATACTCGGTATCCCTGCTCATGAAATGATTCAAGCGGGGTCTTATATCGGCCAAAAAGTGATCATGAATGAGTTTGTGGCCTTTATTGATTTTATCCAACATAAAGAAGCACTGTCTGAGTACAGCCAAGTGGTTATTACCTTTGCTTTGTGTGGCTTTGCCAATATTGGTTCGATAGCGATTCAGCTCGGTTCGATTGGCGTTATGGCACCAGAGCGTCGAGCAGAGGTCGCCAATTTAGGCCTGAAAGCCGTGATTGCTGGCACTCTTGCTAACCTAATGAGTGCTTGTTTGGCTGGTTTGTTTATTTCACTGTAAATCTCTTGATGAAGAAGGGCTCAGCCCTTCTTCATTATCTTATCTCTCTGATTCGTCCTCCTTTGAGAGCAAGAGAGATCTTATCTAATCTTCGCCCTTCTATGCTCAATGATTGACTGGATTACCCACTGGGTTTTGCTAGTTATTGCATCGAGAGCCTCATGATTTACTCTTTTCTACTCTCCATAAATAAACTTTATTGTTGCATAATGGTCTGATAGCCGAGCTCAATACTCGCGACTATTCAATGAGCTAGGTTTGAAGTGTGTGGTTGCCTGTGCGTCTATCGACTTGGCATTGCAGATAGTTAGCCAGTTTAATTATTCCCTAGACACAGATAACTCGGTGACTAGGGTAAAGGCTCACAGTAAACACCGCTACCGTCTCCAATAGGAAGGGTATATCCTCCAATAATAAAGGACCGTTACCGCATGATAATGCATTCTCGTCAACGTTTAGTTACCGCGCTACTTGCTGGAGCGTTATTAAGTTCCTCGCCACTATGGGCTGAAGAGCCTACTGTCGATGACTCCATGAGTTACAGCAGTATCGTTGAAACCATGAGTCATAAAGAAGGTTTCATTAATTTTTATCGCGACCAAACTACCGGTGAGACGCTATTTGCCATCAATGAATCACAGCTCAATCAGCCAATGATTTATCTTGCCCAAAGTCTGGATGGTATTGTTGAAGCAGGGCATTTTCGGGGCAACTTTCGTGAAACTCGCGTCATCGAATTTCGTCGCTATTTCGATAGAATTGATATCGTTGCGTTGAATCCTCGTTTTCAATTTGATCCCAACAATCCTCTATCCCGAGCAGCTAACGCGAATATTAGCCAAGCAACCCTCGCAACCCTACCAATCATTGCCGAGGAAGAAGGGCAAATCCTACTAAGCGCGGATAGATTATTCATCGGCGATGCACTGCATAAACTGACGCCTACTCTCGACCGACGTTCATCAGGAGCAGGGTTTATGATGGGAGAGCTGCTTGAACATCGCTCGCGTTTTAGCGCAGAGCGCGTCTATCCGCGTAATGTCGACGTGGTGATCGACTATGTATTCTTAAACAATGAGCCACAAGAGAGCTCTGCTGCTCAAGCCGATGCACGGATCACGCAAATCCGTCTTCAACATTCATTGATTGCACTGCCTGAGAATAACTATCAACCACGCGTCGATGACGCGCGAATTGGCTACTTTACTCAATCGTTTGATCGGATGACCGATAGCAGTTGGGCTCCTTATGGTGATGTGATTAATCGCTGGCACTTAGAGAAAAAACACCCAGAGCAAGCGCTCTCAGAACCCGTAGAACCTATTGTGTGGTGGATTGAAAACACCACTCCTCATGAATGGCGAGAAGCGATTCGTCAAGGAGTAGAAGGATGGAATATCGCCTTTGAAGCTGCGGGATTTAAAAATGCATTGGTCGTCAAAGAGCAGCCGGATGATGCCGAGTGGGAAGCGGGAGATATTAATTATAACGTACTACGCTGGACCTCTTCTCCTCAACCTCTGTTTGGCGGTTACGGCCCTTCGCTGGCGAACCCTTTAACCGGTGAAATTATTGCCGCAAACATCATGTTAGAGCATATTTTTCTGTCTAATGTTTGGTTAACCGAGCAAGTGTTCGCGCCTGTCAATCAAACTCAGCAAACGCACACTCATACCATTAACGGACAACAAGTGCATTGCTCTGCCGCCCATTCTCTACAGCAAGGTTTGATGATGGCAAGAGCAACTTATGGTTTACCGACTGGCGAAGCCTTTGCCGACAATGAGCGTTTACAACAAGGTTTACGCCATTTAGTGATGCACGAAATCGGGCATACCTTGGGGCTGAGCCATAATATGAAGTCACACTCTTTATGGGATAATGAGCAAATTCATGATAAGTCACTCACTAAAGGGGTTTTGTCGGGATCGGTAATGGATTACGCGCCGATTAACTTAGCCCCCGTCGGTAAACCTCAAGGTGATTATTACAGTTATTTACCTGGGCCTTACGATATCTGGGCGATTGAATATGGTTACTCTCCCGCCCTTGCAGATCCTGAACAAGAGTCGCAACGCCTAGAAAGTATTTTACAGCGTTCCCATCAACCTGAATTGGCATTTGCTAACGATGCGGATGATATGCTCTTTCCTGGCGTCCACATTGACCCTCGAGCAATGATTGGCGCACACAGCTCAGATCCTATTACCTATGCGACGCAACGTTTTGAGCTGATTAAGCACACCTATCCTCAATTATTGCAAACGGCTCGCGTACCTGGTCAATCTCATCAGCAGTTATTGATCAGCGCGAATGTGCTCTTTAATCACTATCTCAATCAGGCCAATGTTGTTTCGCGCTATATCGGTGGTATTTATGTTGAGCGAGCGGTGGTTGGACAGGATCCACAAGTCAAACCATTTACTCCCGTCGCCCTTGCTGATCAACAGCGCGCAATGCGTACTTTAGCCAACTATGTCTTTGCCCCTGATGTCTTACAAGAGATGATGCCGCTACTCAATTATATGCAGCCTCAACGACGCGGATTTGATCGATACGGTATCAATGAGGATCCGAAACCTCACCAACGCCTCTTTGCTATGCAGCAAATGGTCCTCGATCATCTATTGCATCCTAACGTCACGATGCGTCTCAGCGATAGTCGATTGTATGGTAACCAATACAGCGTCAATCAGATGCTCAGTGAATTAACTAACGCTATTTTTGTCGATGCCAGACAAGTCAACAGCATCAGTCAAATGCTGCAGGTTAGCTATGTACAACGTCTGATTGTGATCGCAAATCTTGATAAAGAGAATGAAAGTGAGCACGATTTTGTGACTCGCTCTGAGGCTTTAGCGCAACTCCACGCGATTCGTAAAATGCGCCTTTCAAGACACGTGAGCGATGAAGTGAAAAATCATTATCAGTTTATTAATCAGATGATAAATAACGCATTGAAATAAAATAAAAAACCGCTTCAACGTCGAGTAGACCTGAAGCGGTTATACATGTCAAAGCGGTGGACATATTGCCCGCCGCTTTATCTCTATTTTAGCAAAGAGCATCACTCTAAAGACAATGACGCGATAAATATCAGCTTAAAAAGTCAGCGAAAGGTTAGCGGCAACCCCCATCTGATGTTTACCGGCGTAGTTCCCTGCTAAATCAAAGCGCACCACATCAAACGGACTAAAACCAATACCTGCGGTAATAGCATTATCAAGATTACTTTCTAAATCAATCTCATAACCAGCACGTAATTGCGCCCAGCGCCATGCATTACCTTCAATACCAAAGCGTAAGAACTGGGTATCATCCCCTTTGCCGTCAAAACGAGATTGTTTGGTGAGATCTAAATCCACAGCAGCGGTGAAAGCATCGGTGACATAACCACCCGATACGGTAACTTGAGTATCCAATTTGTATTGATTGATGCCATTAAATGTCGTGATTTTTTGACTAAACAGATCTTTTACCGCCACACCTGCGCGATAGTTATCTTTTAGCCACACGACACCTAAATCGAGGTTAAAAGCGCTGTCACTGGTTTCACTCTGATCATAATCATCTAAATCAAATTCTTTAACACTTAAGCTCTGTTGATAAGTTTTGAGTTGTTGGATTTTCGGCGCTACACCGATAGCCCATTGGTGGCCGCGATACTGCACCATTTTAGCCACTGCAAGCCCGTATTCGGAATAACCAAAGGCCATGAGATCAACACTGGAGTCTTGATAGCGAGTGACCGGATCAACATCATCACTGATCTGTGCTTTCGCGAGGATCTCAACGTAGCCGCGCGCAAAAAAGTTTAATGAAACTCGGTTCATCGGAATGGCGACGGCAACACCTAAACCACCAGACACCGCAAAAGGTTTATTGTTATTTAAGTCATCTAAATAACGATTCAATCGATCTTGCGTTGCTTGCGAAGTATCACCAGCTTCAAACGCTTTGATCACATCTTGTAAATCATCAATCGTCGATAAATTATCATCGCTATCGCGCAGGTTAATACCGACGGCGGGTAATAAGACGCCAAAGTCATCTCGGCTACGATAAACCGCGGTTAACGCTGGGTTATAAAACGGCGCTAATAGATAATCAGAGGTGGTCACCCCTGTATTACCCATTGCATTCCCTCGCGCATCAGCGACCGCATTCGCCGCTAACGCAGAACCAGAAAAAAACGCCCCAAGCACCACTGCCAGTTGTGTGTATTTTTGCATATCCTTATCACCTGTACGTGAAAACACTCATCAATAAGGTTAATACACGAAAAGCTAACTCGCTAAATTACTGTCCATTTTTTTAACCGCGCACGCTTATTGATAAAATGAGTGCGCGACTATTATTCGCTTAGTTTGATTTCGCTGAGCGAGGTGCAGGTTTAGCCGTCGACGTTTTGGTTGTCGATGAAGGGCGACGCGTACGATGAGACGGACTCTTTTTTGCTGAATTAGGATTAGATTTATTCGCAGGTCGAGCCTCATTGGATCTTTGTCCGCGGTGACCTGCATTTTTCTGTCCCGCAACCGCCTCGGCTGGCTGTTTTACCTTTTTAGGCTTTTTAGGTTTTAAAGGTCGTGTATCCAACTTTGATTCAGGCACCGCATTGCTAGGCTCAAAGCCTGCCAAGCTGACTCGTGGTAACACTGTTTGAATTAAACGCTCGATGGCAAATAATTCTGGCGCTTCCAATTGACACACAAACGAGACCGCTTTGCCTACTTCTCCAGCGCGACCAGTACGTCCAATACGATGGACATAATCTTCAGCCACTTTAGGCAATTCAAAGTTGACTACTTGTGGCAGTTGAGGAATATCGATACCACGTGCAGCAATGTCGGTGGCGACCAAAATGCGGATATCACCCGCTTTAAAATCGGCTAACGCACGGGTACGTGCGCCTTGACTTTTATTACCATGAATCGCCGCCGCAGTTAAACCTTGTTCATTTAAATACGTCACTAAGCGGTTAGCACCATGTTTGGTACGCATAAACACCAACACTTGTTGCCAATTACCCTCTTTGACCAATTTAACTAACATGGCTGGTTTCTTTTTCACATCAGCCGGATAAATGCACTGTTCAACGGTTCTTGCCGTTGAGTTGGCAGGGCTGACTGAAATTTCAACCGGGTTATTGACTAAGCCTTTGGCAAGCTCTCGGATCTCAGCCGAAAACGTTGCCGAGAATAATAAGTTCTGACGCTTTTCTGGCAATAGTTTCAGTATCTTACGAATATCACGGATAAAGCCCATATCTAACATTCGATCCGCTTCATCCAAAACCAAAATTTCCAGTTGATCAAACTTAACCGCATTTTGGTTATACAGATCCATCAATCGGCCAGGGGTAGCCACTAAAATATCTGCACCTTTACACATCCGCTGCATTTGTGGGTTAACTTTCACTCCACCAAATACGACGGCACTGCTTAACGGTAAATGGCGACCGTAGACTAGAATACTTTCTTGAATTTGCGCAGCCAGCTCACGGGTAGGAGTAAGAATTAAAGCGCGCACCTGATTAGCTCTCGCTTTTGGACCCTTTGATAAAAGCTCCAAAATGGGCAGAGTAAAACCGGCTGTTTTTCCTGTGCCAGTCTGAGCTGCTGCCATGACATCCTTGCCCTCTAATACCGCAGGAATGGCCTGCACTTGGATAGGCGAAGGCGTGTTATACCCTTTTTCTTCAATAGCTTTAAGGATTGGTGCAGACAGACCGAGCGAGGTAAAACCCATATATGATTCTCAATAGTAATAAATAAACAACGCGGCAGACCGCGCAAAGTCCGCCATTTTGAGGCCTTTACTATTGGGTAGCAACCGTTAATTACAAATACCAACCGATTGACGGCTCACAACGCTTTGCCTTGAATGGCTATAATCAGGCTCAACATGAATTAACACCTCCGCATTCGGCAGTACAGCCATGATCGCCGCTTCAATCCGATCGCATTGTTGATGGGCAACATCAACACACATCGATTTAGGTACAGTAAGATGAAAATCTATATGGCGACGACGCCCCGAGTAACGAGTACGTAACTGATGGAAACTCATCTCTGATCCACAAGCCGTTTCAATGGTTTGGCGAGTCAGCGCCAACTCTTCATCAGAAATACGATGATCTAACAAAGGATGAAACGCTTCGCACAACAGGCTCACTCCCTCACGAGAAATAAATACCGCAACAAAGATGGCCACAATCGCATCGATAAAATACCAGTCATAACCTAAGTACCCAGCGACCAACATCACTGATAGTCCCACCGCCACACCGAGTGAGGTTAATACATCGGCCTTTAAATGCAGAGCATCCGCTTGTAGCGCGATTGATTCTTCTTCTTTCGCTACGCGATAAAGATGTTTTGAAACCAAGATATTCACCAGAGCTGAAATCAGCATCACGATCACCCCTAACCCGATAGCACTCACTGGTTGAGGGTCGAATAGCTTAGCAATCGCTTCATAAACGATCCAAGCTGCTGCACCCAAAATTAATAACGCTTCTAACACACCAGAAACGTTCTCAATTTTACTGTGTCCGTAAGGATGGTTATCGTCTGGGGGTAAATCTGAGGTACTAACGGCAAATAACGCAATTAACGCC
The DNA here is from genome assembly GCF_963878025.1 of Vibrio sp. 11986-1-5. Classification (NCBI taxonomy): domain Bacteria; kingdom Pseudomonadati; phylum Pseudomonadota; class Gammaproteobacteria; order Vibrionales; family Vibrionaceae; genus Vibrio; species Vibrio sp. 11986-1-5. The sequence continues at coordinate 89,183 of NZ_CAWNVW010000033.1, read as the reverse complement.
GCAATAAGATCCATGGCAGAGTGTATTGCCTCTGAAATGATACTCACCGAGCCACTCAAAATGCCCACCGTCATTTTCATCACAATTAGCGTGCTATTAGAACCCACCGAAATAAGTGCTGCGCTGGTTTTACGATTCATTCCCGAACTCCACAAAAACACCCAACTCACCGCCGCGAATCATAGCACAAGTTTTTTACACAATACGTCTATAATTTTCATAAAAAATACAATCATAAGCATGCTAAATCATTAAGATAAAAATTAATAAAAACAACACTATAAAATTGAATAAAAACAATTATCACTACTTAGATTAGTATTTGATTAAAACTCGGATATAAACATAAAATATCGTTATGTTTAAACCACAAAAACCAAAAAAGAGCCCACTTTCATCCAATTTTTATACTGAGCATTAATGACTAGAAAACTGACTGCATATTGGTACAATACGTTAACATTATTTATTCACCATCATGTCTTTACTCTTATGCCCACTTTACAAACTATCGTTCTCGAAACCGCCAATGTATCCAATAAAGTCCTGCTTCATTCTTGCTGCGCCCCTTGCGCTGGTGATGTGATGGAGCGAATAGTTAACGCGGGGATTGAACTCACCGTCTTTTTCTATAACCCAAACATTCATCCAGAAAAAGAGTATTTGATCCGTAAAGAAGAGAACATTCGTTTTGCCGAGAAGCTGGGTATTCCGTTTATAGATGCAGATTATGACGCGCCAAACTGGTTTGAACGGGTTAAAGGCATGGAATGGGAGCCAGAGCGCGGTATTCGCTGCACTGAGTGCTTTGACATGCGTTTTGAACGCACTGCGTTGTACGCCCATGAAAATGGGTTTGACACTTTCACCAGTTGCTTAGGGATCTCGCGTTGGAAAAATATGCAGCAAATTAATGACTGTGGTCAACGCGCTGCAGCACGTTACCCAAACCTGACTTACTGGACTTTTAACTGGCGCAAACAAGGCGGTGCAAGTCGCATGGTTGAACTCGCCAAGCGAGAACGTTTTTACCAACAAGAGTATTGCGGCTGTATTTACTCACTGCGTGATACCAACCGCTGGCGAGTGGCCAATGATAGGCCACGGATTCAAATTGGTGTGCAGTATTATACTGATGAGTAAGTCACTTATTCCTAGATCACCGAACCAAAAAATCTTACGTTTAACATTTGATCCTGATTAACCACACCATTACACTGACAACGTGACATCATAAGGTTGAGTGAATATATGCAAAATAGTTATGCCAAAATTGATATTCCAGAGCGCTCCATTGAAAGAAAATTTGTGCCTAAGCTGAGTAATTTTAAGGTCAGTACTGCCTACGAAGGCCTAAACGCGAGTGGTAAACCGTCAACCCTAGAAGCCCTAAAGCGCCGATATGCGAGATAAATACGGCGTCAGTCGGGATCATTATTGCTACCCCGATTCAGATACACTCAAAAATCAACTGAATATTCAAGACGGCGATGAACTGCATGAAGCAGAAACTGCCTTTGCTGAATACCGATACATCAACTATGTCAGCCAACTTTCTACTTTAGAGCAATTCGACATTGAACACTTTCGAGCCCTGCATTGGGTGCTTTTTCAAGACGTCTACTCATGGGCAGGGAAATACCGCGATGTTGATATTAGCAAGGGCACAACCCGATTTTGTAATTGCCTCTATATCGAAAAAGAGCTAAATCGCCAATTGGCAAGAATCCCTCAGCTACGTAACTGTGTCGATAGAGCTGCGTTTGTACATCTTATTGCTGATATTTTCTGTGAAATTAATATCGTTCATCCCTTTCGCGAAGGTAATGGCAGAGCAACACGCTTTTTCTTTGAAGAGTTAGTTTTTGTTGCAGGATATGAACTGGATTGGCCTGAAGTATCCAAAGACCACTGGCTTGAAGCCAATATTCAAGGTTATCACGGCAATTTATCGCTTCTCGAAGAACTATTTGATAGAGCGATCAGCCAAACCAAGCTCTTGTAAATTGCTTTATCGATATCGACAACTTTCCTCATTAATGCGACATAAACTGATACTCGTTAGTCAAATACGCCAGCAAAGCATACTCAGTGTCAACCGATTAGATTAAGCCTAATTTGTTGTTACCACTAACACCGCAGGCAACAACAAATTACGTGACGTGTCCTTAGCGAGCTTCTAGTGGATAAGAACGGTAGCTCCACATACCATAAGTTCTCAAGGCATCACGATAAATACCCAATAACTCAGATTGACTAACTTGTTTTAAATCGGCAAGTGGTTTATCAGGATAACTGACCGTATCAAAAGTAATACCATGAGGGCCGGTTTGCCAACTGGCAATTTCAAATAAGGCCTGCCCACGACGGACATGACTAGCAGAACTGATGATTGTGGCATGATCTATTTTATGTCTTGCTAAGGCGTAGCTACTGAATAATGCATTATCAACCGTACTTGTTGCGTAGTTCTCTTCAATAATGCGATTCGGGTTGATGCCTTTCTCTCTCAACCAATCTGCCATCAGTTTGCCTTCAGTTTTATGATTTTGAGGAACACCGCCTGTTAATATGATCACGGCATTAGGATCCGCCTTCGCCATCGTCAACGTTGTTTCTAAACGAGCAATCAGAATATCATGCATTGAACCATCGGGGTTGAGTGCATACCCCAGAGTGACAATCGCATTTTTTCCAGCCTTAGGCTGATGTGCAATTTCTTTTAATGGCGTTGTTAATATTCGATCCACCACAGCAAAAATCTTCTGTAAATCGGATAAACGGCCGGGGTTCAGCTTAGCCAATGCATTCATATGTTGCTTTGATTTCGTCTCATCCCCTTTGACTCTTAACCACACCGCAAGATAAGAATGAAGATCGATATCGTCAGGAGCAACAGCTAACGCTTGCTGGTAAAGATCGAGTGCCCTATCAATGTCGTTATTGTATATTTGAGCATTCGCTGCGGAAATTAATAAATCGGTACGGTAAGGCTCAAGCTGATAGGCCTCTAATAATCGGTCAGTGACGATTTGCATGTTCGTCGGCATTTTGGCCGTAAAACCAGCATGAGAAATACGTGAGGGGGATTTAAAGGCAGTAACGGCATCCGCTAACAATTGGTCCACAACCTGACGCTTAGTAACCAGTTGTGCGTAGTCAACGCGAGAATGAACTGCCGCCGTTTGAGTTTGCGCCAATGAGTAAACGGGCATCACCAACGTCATAGCACTACCTAACATCATAGCAACAATAGTTTTTTTCATGGCTTAACTCTCTATTAAGTAAAAATGAACAAGTAATTTTTCATTGTAAATTTACCCAAAATAATGATTGTGAAATCACTCGCAAATTACTATTTTCAAGCACTTAATATAGCTAAACTCTGGCTCAACCTCTCAAAAACCGATTATATCCGCACTGTATCCACACTGAAATTTCACCTAGAAAATTAAGGTTTTTATCGATCTACACTTTTCAGTAGTACACTGCCTGTCTTTCCTGAAAATTTATCATTTATCCACACACAAAATAAATGTAAACCACCTTATTAAAAAAGCCGTATTCTCTTTCGAGTAATACGGCTTTGCACACAAGACTAGAAATTTACAATTTAAAGAAGGCAAGTTGTGCTTTTTGCTTCTCAGCAAGTTGCGAAAGCTCAGCACTCGCACTGGCACTCTGGCTAATACCAGTGACATTCTGATGCACAAGCTCAGAAATGTTAACCACGTTACGATTAATATCTTGTGTCACTTGTGATTGCTGCTCTGCTGCAGTGGCGACCTGAGTATTAGAATCATTAATATCCGAAACCGATTCTGAAATGCCAACCAATGCATCACTTACACGCTGGGTCAACTCACTATTATGAGCCAACATTTCAATCGTAGTTTGCATACTATCATTGGCTAAAACGGATTGATTTTGCAAATCCTCAATAATCACGCCGATTTCCTTAGTCGAACTTTCTGTACGTCCCGCGAGCATTCTTACTTCATCGGCGACCACAGCAAAACCCCGTCCCGTTTCACCAGCACGAGCCGCTTCAATCGCCGCATTCAACGCTAATAAATTGGTTTGCTCAGAGACGTTACGAATGACTTCAACGACATCATTGATTTTCTCTGATTGCTCCTTCAAACGTTGTACTAAGCTTGCCGCATGGTTCAATGCCTCCGACATTTGAACACTCGCTTGAACACTCTCTTGAGAAATCGCCAAACCGGATTTAGCTAATTCATCAGCCATACGAGCCGTCGAATCGGCAACGGAGGCATTATCACTGACATTATCAGCCGTACTCGACAACTCATTCACTGCAGAGGCCACTTGTTCAACTTCAGACAATTCTTGCTGTGCATTTGATTCCGCTTGAGTCATGACCGCTGCTAATTCCGTTGACGCCGATGCCACTTCTTCACTGATTCGATTCAGATGATCGACCATACTATGTAGTTGAGAAGCGGTGGTATTGACATCCTGACTGAGAATTGAAATTTCGTTTTTACCCTCAACTGTTGCCCGGACCGTCAAATTCCCCTGTGCCAACTCACGCATCACTCCTTGAATATGCTGAATAGGTGCAACAATCATTTTTGAAAGCACCCAAGCAATCATCAATGATATCCCAAGCACAGACAAGACAATCGCCATAGCAACATTCATTTCATAACGTTCGTACGCCTCAATATCAGCATAGGCTTTCGCTTCACGCTCCTTTGCTCTATTACTGACATTGACAACTGTCGCGAGTAAATCTATTGCCTGATCTCGAAACGAAGCATTCTTCGCAACAAATTCACTCTCAGAAGCTGTCCCTTCTTCATACTGTTCTAAAAATGTGAGCATCTGTTTTGAACGATTTAAAAACTCATCAACAAGATTAAGAATATGAGGTACATCGCTTTGATAATACTCATCTTGCTGTAATATTTTTAAATGAGTACTGATGTTTTTTTGTCTTTGTAATAATTTAGCCATGAGGTCCTTTCGAATGGCTGGAGAGATTATAGAATCAGCCACATGAAGACGCATATCATTAATATCATCGACGACATTAACGGATAGCGCATCCGTTTGATCTTGATATAAGACTCTCATCACTGAAGCGTTTTCTCGTACACTTTCCTTCCAGATCATTTTTAATGATCCATAAGCTGACCGTTAAAGCGAATGTAGCAACTAAAACGGGAAGCATAACTTGCACCCGAATAGAAAAATTTTTTAATGAAAATTGCATAGATGTTTATCCAAATGGATGATGGTAGTTTTCAAAGAAACTAAAAATGGAGTTTAAAAGGTAAGCAAATGTAAACCTTGCTGTACAAATCCTCCAAGTGAAAAATTATAAAATAATATCTAAACCAAAAAATATTTATAGAACAAAAAGTTATAATTAAAATTTAGTTATCTTTACAATAAAACCAATCATAGTCACCAACTATTGGCTATAAATAGATTTATGAAAAAACATGAATTGCACTTATTAGTTAGAATCTCAATTCTATGTTTTTATGTAGAAAAATGGCTTTGTATAATGAATTCAATCAACCTATGAATGGATGGCAATTCAATACTATAATTAAATGCAACATGCATCACACCTAAGGAGTTAGATCATGATAACTCACTTGAAAAATACCGTAACAAGCACTCATGATTGGTTATCCTAAAATCGTTCTTTTACCAAGAACTCATTTACTACATAACTTCCGTACAACCATGCCCTCTGTTGTTGTGCTAGCGTAAAACTCGGGGGCTTTTACGGTAATACCCCATAAGCATGGCACTGCGTATAAATTTCATTAAGCGGTGCTGGCTAGTTTTTCTTAACCTCAACCAGCATATTATCTACCTTATCAACGATTTTTTAAGCATTTCTACCTGATCAGCCATCAGCAAAAAATCGCGATATTGAATGCATCAAGCGAACTTCTAATCGCTTCCCTTACCTCTTTCTTTAAGATGTGATGAGTAAGATCCCCCCATGGTCAACCACAAACGTGGGGTTGACCTAATTGATATGTGAGAGGGAATTATACATTTTATCTAAATATTTGATCATGACCGTTTTGTTTAATCAGTAGTTAAAAAAAAGATCTGATTAATATAATATCTAAAAAATTCAATCGGATATAAAAAATCCAACATTTGAATTGACTAAAGTTAGATCCCGCCTTTATAGATATCTAAAATACAGTCCCCCAATAGAAAAACAAAAATATAGAAGCAAAAATTAATATAACAACAGAGACTGAATAGAAGAAAAAAAATTTATTTTCAGGGAAGTTTTTTTCCTCATATTTAGAAAAAAACAAATCTCTTTCATCTTTAGGGATATAAAGAAAATCATTATTATTAGTTGCTTTTCCATTTATGACATTTTTTATATCAAATGTAGAGAGTTCATCTAGCCAAAAACTATCTGAGACATCATCTTCTTGTATTAACACGTACCCTTCTTTTGGTATAGTTTTAATTTGACAAGTCAACTCTTCAAATAAAGACAATGATTTTCGTAAATTTGAAATCGCTTTTGTCAATGATGTTTCACTGACTAAAACTTTACCCCATACATGCTGATGGATATCTTCTTTTTGAACAACTTTATTTCTCTGCTCACACAGTAGTTTCAAGATGGCAGCGTCTCTACTACCTAGCCCGACTGATTTTAAATCTGAAGAAATTTCGCCCTTTAAAGTATCGAAAACAACTTGGTTTCCTAGAAAAAACTTTCTTTCCATAGGCTTGTCCTCATCAATCATTTTTATTAACCTGATCAATAGAGACACAATATTGATCATCAACTTTTATTAAAGTACCTACAGCAATTAATTCATTGCCACTCTTCAACATCACTTGCGATTGTACAAAGTCAGAAAGAGATTTTATTTTCCCTTTTTGTAACTGTTGAAGTTCATTTAAAGTCATAGTGCAATGACCAATCACAACATCAATAGCAATTTTCATGCTTTACCCCTTCGCTATAGCAACGATCGAGCGACGTACATCACGAATTTCTTCTTGCGTAGAAGAGAGCTCAGTCATGATATTTTTAAACAGCTGCTGGTGACTGTCTAAATCTACTTGAATCGTGTCACAATAAGCGGTCATCGTAGCGTTCATCGCCTGAAGCTCATTATAATTAACATTATGTTTCTTAGAATTTTCTAGGTCTTTTCCAGTAATAGCTGCTATTCCCTGCTTATCACTTAAAGATGATGATATAATTTTATTTATTTCATCTAGATATTTACCTGAAACACTATCTCCCAACGGCGTCTTTTTATCATTATCTGTAGGGTTAGTATGAGGCAAGTTATCTTGCATAATTAACCCCCATAAACGATTTATTTCAGCAATCGCTTTTGCTTTATTCTCAATATCTTTTGCCATACGATCAGCTTTAATAGTTTGATTACTTGTGTATTGTGATAAAATTTGATCAATTAATAATAGAGCATCTTTAGTATTCGATGAAAAAAGTGTTTTAAATAAATTTTCTTTCGTATCCTCACTAAAAAATTGAGGAGTATCATTTTTCAATAATGATAATTTTTCCTTATCTACTAATTCAGAGTTAGTAGAAGTGGATATATAAGGGTTGATCATTGTCATACTATAATCCTAATTCTATTTAATTAAAAACAAACGTTTTTTTAAACCATCTTCAAATATTATTTTACTAGGTTTAATACTTTTTATTGTACCAAGCATTGGTACTTCACTACCCTCCCAATAACGAACCTGGGAATTATAGATATAACGACCGGCTGTCGTAGAATAAAAAATTGAATACGGGAAATCTTTTTCATAAATAATTTCTTCCTCGACTTCTCTTGATCTAACATGACTTAAAACCTGATGTAGGCCAGATTCTCTTAACAGTTGAGTTGCTATTCCTTGATCAGAAACAAACCAGTCATTATCTATTTTTTTAAAGCTAATACCATATTGACCAAATAATGTCATAACTCGATTATCTATTTCATCGATTTCTACTCGTATCTGGTCTCGTCCTTCGCGTTGAATAATCTTACTGACAAGAGGTTTACCTGAGGATGCAGAGACTAATTCAAGAGTTAACTGAGATGCTCGTAAATAATCATTTTTACTCACCAGGTTAATATGACTAAGCCAGCTATTGGGCAAACCTACCAATGACTTTTCTTCAAAAACATACAGTTTTCCCTCTTTAAGATAACCCGAACCTAATTGTTTTAAGTAACCAACGACCATCGATTGATGTTGCATCTGAAACAAAAAAAACACCAACCCAGTCAGTAAAATATTGAGTAGAAGACTTGATACGATCAAAGTTCGATACTCTCGGAAACGATAACGCCTCAAACTTGGACGACGCGAACCTTCCTTAAATAAAAAGAAACTTAACCCTTCAAAACAATACACTCGATTGGCAGATAAACGCTTCAATCGATGACTTTTATTAAAGCCTTTGACTACTGGTACTGCCCCATTCAGTTCAAACAACAATGTCATGTCCGTTGGTAAAATTTCAGGCACAATTAATGCCTCAAGATTTTTACTCTCTTTGTTTCCAGTTATTTCTAACGATGATTCGAGCGGTAACCTTACCCCATGTAAATGTCCACCAACAAACTCAATCAACCACATAATCTTTTATCTCTGTACTCAAGCATTCGGCAATCTTTACACTTTCACTTAAATAACGAACAAGCTCTTGTGGATATTCAGTGATCGGGCGATGGCGAATAAAATAAAAAGCTCCGTTACTAAGGCGAGCTAAATAGCCATCTGAACTAAGATGAAATTCACCGTTCAAATGTAAAGCAATCTCTGATCGTGTTGTCAATTCAGGGATTTCCACCAAGATTAACAATTGATTAGCTAACCCGACTCGTTGAGCATCTTCAATACGACACTGACGTTCACCATATTGACAAGACAAAGCTTCACCAAGCTTTACTTTCATTACAGTACCCTGAGTAAACTGAATAAACTCACTAGCTAATAAAGAGAATCGTCTATTTTCCATTATTTTTTAACTTTACCTCAATCATAAAACGACGTTGAGTGACTCGTTCTTGCGCTGTTGAACGTGCATTTTCAACACTTCCTCTAATATTAATAGGGATGTTTCTCATCCCTTCTTCGACTAGAAATTCACGTACAACTTGTGAGCGTTTATCGGACAACTGTCGATTCACTGCGTATGATCCCGACGAGTCAGCAACGCCATAAACCAATAAGCTTTCAATAGGGAGGGTCTGTAGCTCTTTAACCATTCGCACAAGAGTATGACGTCCTTGGTCGGTCAATTGGTACTGATTAACAACAAATAAGCTTTCAAACTTTAGTAACCAATGGGCACCATCAAGCTCTGTTACAGTCATTCGATTGTTGCTGCTCCATACAGACATATCAAATGCTCGACTTTGTATTGGTGCGATAATATTATTAAATGCGGAATAATCACCTTCACAACTCTTAACTTCCGTTAATCCATAGCTATTAAGGTTAGCGATGTAAAATCGGTTAGACATTTTAGGTTGAGCAATTTCAATGCATCCACGTTGATGGGGAGAACCGTCCTTATACTCAGGTGCTCTCCGTACCCAAAAATGTAGGTTATCTACATCGGCAACATGAGAATAAACGAGGTTATAAATATCGGGTTCCCAGTCATAGTCAAGGACTACGTTGTCATCACGTATTGGATTACTACAAGCGATCAGAGTTAGCAAACTTGAAAAAATAAAACCTGACTTATATTTTCTTTGCATTATTTTTCCTTTTGAGTGCTGATAGAATAATAGCTACATCATGATAAAATTCCTTAGGAATAAAATCTTCACCATTTTTCATTTTATGATAGAAGGCGCGCGCAAGCTGCTTATTTTCAATAATAGGTACATGCATTTCTTGCAAACGTTTCCGTTCCTCTTGAGCTAAAAAATCTGTACAAATCTGTAAGACAACTGGAGCTCTATCAATGTTTAAGTCATAACATATTGGAACTAAGATATGCGTGGGATTAGCCAAAGCAAAAGTCGGTTGTCGACCTTTAACTATTGGAGAATCCATGACCTCTCGCATTTTACGTTTTCGCTCAGATTTAATTTCTGGCGATCCTTCAGTCTCCTTCATCTCATTCTTCATTTCCGTAAAAGTCATTCTATTTTTTTGATGAAAGTGATAGCGCTCAATCAAGAAGTCAACACTGCCAACACATACACCATAAACGATATAAATTATTGATACCACTATAATATAAAATAAAAACTTATAGAGAAAATCGCTACTGTTGTTCGTTTCTTTTAGTATGTTTAATTCACCATGAGTAACATCAAAAACATACTTCATCAAAAAAATAAGAAAAATTAACTCTAGAACCTTACGTAATGAACGAGAAAGTGCTGCTATACCAAAAATATTTTTAAAGCCAGTAACAGGATGAATTTTCTCTATTTTTAACCCTAATGATTCAGTATTTATTACTGTATTGTTTATTAACACCCAATTTATTACAGCCATTATTAATTTAACTAGGAACACACTGCCTATAAATAAACCTAGTATAGATTTTACAAGATGAAAACCAACTTGAGTGTCCGAATAAAGTATTAATTCAAACCATTCGTTGTTATACTCAAACATTAGAAAAATCATGCTGCAAAATATCAATACAAAAGCAATTAATTCAAAAGTTGGCTCGGCGATCTCCGTTTTGGGAAACTGACCCTTTTTTTTTAAATCGCGTAATTTCTTTTCAGTAGGCGGATATTTTTTAGGTTCTGTTGACTCCATACAATATCCTTAAACTTTAATTTGCAAAACTTCAGACGAAGCGACATAAATGGAATCAGCGATATCACTATGACTGCATATTGGTAAAGTTGACATTACTTTTTGAAAGAAAGCCTTAACACTCGTTATTTCATTATCATTAACCATTAAAATGGGCTTGTTACCATTTAAGCGAGTTAAACGTAAAACTTCATTTCTTAGCGAGCATTGTAAATCAATCAGTTGATCTACATCCTCTATTTCTCCTGCTACAAAAGACTCAATTAACTCTGTTAATAATGGGTCCAAAAGTGCAACGTGGATCTTATTATCTTCATTTATAAGTCGAGAGGTAATTTCATATTTAGCCTGATTACGAATACGCGTCAACCAATTTTTTGGTTCATTTTCCATACGAGACCAATAAATCAATGCTTCAAAAAAACTAACGCGATCAAGATAAAACTCAGGTGAACGAATCATCTCTTTTAACACATCGTGCACTCGATTTAGTCCAATAGCAGCGTCTACTTCATTCTTAATAACTTCACTTTCCTTGGCTAAATCTAAAATAATATTACTGGTGTACTGTAAATTATATTTATCAACAAAGCGCCTGCGCATAAAGTAATCTGCAATCTGGGAGATATTTTTTAGCACATCATTACTGAAGAGAAAAACTTCATCATTCATTATTTCAATTAAATCACTCGTGTCAGACTGTAAAAATCTGAACATAAGAATATCCGATACAAATACTTCAATATCGTGCTCTTGTCCTTCATCTACGATAATTGCTGGCATACCAACATGTTGACCCCAGATAGACCTCTCCATCATTTCAAGCCGATGCTGAATAACTATTTTCATCTGATTATCACGCAAGACGAATTTTAAAGTTTCAAATACTCCACTTCCTTTTGGTTCAAAATTAATTACAGTACCAGAAATATCAGCATTCTTACTGCGCAAAATTAGAGCAAGAATTGTGCATAATAAAGCCAAGGGAAGACAAACATATAATAAATTTAAATTTACTATACCAAGTGATAATATCACGCCCCCAATAATTAACAGACTTTTCCAAAAAGAACGGATTTGTGTCATTAACTGACCAATAAAAGGTTTAGAATCTTCTTCAACACCTTTTATACGAGTTAAATACACACCACACGCTAACGATAGTAATAAACTTGGTATTTGTGAAACTAATCCATCGCCAATTGTCAGAACTGAAAATCGACTAACACTTTCCGATAACGAAAGATCAAATTGGTTAATACCGACATATATACCACCAAATAAATTCACTAAACTGATTAAAATTCCTGCAATTGAATCACCTTTCACAAACTTCATTGCACCATCTAAAGAGCCAAAAAGTTTATTTTCTGTACTTAGATCTGCGCGAAGTTTTTGTGCTTGCTCACCACTGATCAAACCGCTTTTTAGATCACCATCGATAGTCATTTGTCGGCCAGGTAATGCATCAAGTGAGAAACGAGCACCCACTTCGGCTACACGTTCTCCGCCTTTAGTGACGACTAAAAATTGAACAATTGTAATGATAACAAAAATCAATAATCCTGAAATTAGGTTGCCACCCATGACAAACTCACCAACAGTTTCAATGACGTGGCCAACATCCTCATTAGCAATGATATTTCGAGTTGTCGCTATCGATAACAATAGACGGAATGTTGTTAATAAAAGTACCACCGTAGGTAAAAATGTGACTCTCAATGGTTGATCGTTTTCTAACATAATGACTAACAGTAATATCGAACTGATAAAACTGAGTAAGATTAAAGAATCAATTACCACACCCGGTAAAGTTACCAAGATAATGGTCGGTAATAACAGAGTAATAATAACGCTACTCGGGTTAAACATTACTGGATAACGTTTAAAAAACGGAATCATATCTGCTCCAAACCGATATAAAGCTCATGAATAAGTTCTGATGTACTGATACTGATAATACTATCTTGGTTTTCGATAGTAAGTGTAACACCATTATTATCACGAACATGATCAACGTTCAGTGTTTTCATTTCATCTTCTGCTTCACCATGCAAGAATTCAATAAGATGGCAAATCAAGCTATCACTTTGGCTCAATTTCGTCATCCTTGATTGAATAGCTGAAATAATTGATTTTTTTATTTCATCTTTTAAAAGGTTTATCTTTTTTTCTTCTTCTTCTAGTAATGACTCCAAACGCTCTTCCGCGGTATCTAACCAACGCTTTTGTTGTTCTACCCACTGTTCGACTACTGATTGGTAAGTATTATTAATTCGAAAATTTAAAAACTGCTCCTTATCTTCAATCATCTGTATGACTTTCTGTTCTAATACAGCTTGATAGTCAGATAGATGGTCTTCCATTGCCATCAATAAAGCTCTTGCTTCATGGTATATATTCAGTTCAGATTTTTTGATGATATTAGTATTTAGATTTCGCTTAAAAGTGATTTGAGGCACACCTTTATCTGCAGATTCTATTTCGATATACAATGGACACCTTCCTTTTACTATTAAGAACAAAGTAATTAAGACTCATCGCCAAAGCAAAAGAAAAAAAAAGACCAAACCTGAATAAACCTGATTTGGTCTTTTTATAAAATTTAGTGCCATTTACCTGTTGGCATCTTATGCAATCAACTACTTATGCAATCTTTAAGTTTGCCTCCTGCAACGGCCAAGCCAGCTTACCATCGAGAATATTGAACATTTTGTAGTCCTTAGAACTTAGGTTGTTCTGAAGGTTATTAAGCCGATTTTTTCGATGTTCTTCTATATCGCGTAGATTATTCCATGTGCCTTTTGTATAGTTGCCCCCAAGACCACTAATAGGACCTGCAGTTAATAGTACTAATTGATCTGCAGATTGGAACGGATTAACCCAACGAACCTGACCATCTTCAGAAATGACTCTGGTCCAGGAAGATGATATTTTTTTAGATAAATCTGCCGGTGTTACCGGTGGCAAAATTTCTGAAATTATCTGACTACCTTGGCTTGTCGTAGGAACCAAATTTATATGAGAATTCTCAGTATCAAACGTCAAATGAACGTTGATAACTTTCTTTAAGTCTGTGCTGGTACGATCGCTACGCTTGACGTAATCCGGTGTCAGAGTTGGTGCTTGAACATCCGTTACATCATCCGTGCCATCACTCACTGGCGCGTTAGTTGGCGTTGATTGTAGTGAACCTCCCATTGCTGATGGAGTTTGCGCTTGAACTGAGTTATTCGGTTGTAATACCCAACCTCCTTGTTCTGCTTGCTGCCAGCGATGGCTACCCGTGGCCCCAATAACCGGCTTTTCTTGCACCCCATCTGCCCCCAAACGAGCAGAAGTCTGGGAATGAGCAATTTGTGCACTAATCAAAGCATCAAAATCAGCTCCTCGGTGATGCAGAGCAGCTTTAGCTAGAGGACTATCCTTTACGCTAGTATGATCGCTGCGCTTCATGTTATTCGTTGTCGAAATTACAGTCTGAGCATCCGTGCCATCACTCACTGGCGCGTTAATTGGCGTTGATTGTAATGAACCTCCCATTGCTGATGGAGTTTGCGCTTGAACTGAGTTATTCGGTTGTAATACCCAACCTCCTTGTTCTGCTTGCTGCCAACGATGGCTACCCGTGGCCCCAATAACCGGCTTTTCTTGCAACTCATCTGCCACCAAACGAGCAGAAACCTGGGAATGAGCGATTTGTTCACCAATCAAAGCATCAAAATCGGCTCCTCGATGATGCAGAGCAGCTTTAGCTAGAGGACTATCCTTTACGCTAGTATGATCGCTGCGCTTCATGTTATTCGTTGTCGAAATTACAGTCTGAGCATTCGTTACGTCATTCGCTCCCTCACTCACTGGTGCGTTAATTGGCGTTGATTGTAGCGAACTTCCCATTGCTGATGCTGCTTGCGCTTGAGCTGGGTTATTCGGTTGTAATACCCAACTTCCTTGTTCGGTTTGCTGCCAATGATGGCTCCCCGTGGCCCCAATAACCGGTTTTTCTTGTAACTCATCCGCCACCAAGCGAGCGGAAGCCTGGGAATGAGCGATTTGTGTACCGATGAAAGCATCAAAATCAGCGCCTCGGTGATGCTGGGAAACGTTAGATTGGAGAAGCCGCTTCCTTGTAACGCCGGTATCTTCAGCACCTTGCACGTTATACGATGCTGAGGTTGGTGTATGAGATCCGATTTCATTATGATGTAATAAGATCTGGTGTCGGAGCGATTCAGGAGCATCAACAATCGCGTTCATTCCATCATGAAAATCAACGTGTATGAGCTCAGCGCCATGAAACTGGTTAATAATATCATCCACATTTTCAACCGCAGTATTAACTACTGATGAATGGGAAATTAATTGCTCTGCTTCTTGTTGGCTAATCAGTCTTGCTCCTCTCATCGTTGGAGTCGTATTCGTCTCCTTGTCCGTTTGAGAAAAATTCGATGAGCTTTTTGGCTCTGCTGACGAATCATTTTTTTGATTATTTTGATTAAAAAAGTAAACGTTACCATGAATAGTCGTACGGTTGTCGTTATTAATCACGGGAGCAAAAATAAAGACATTATCTTTACTGTCTTGATCTTTTTCTCGTCCAGCATCTGTCTCATCGGGAATTCTCCCATCTTCTGAAGAAGGAACGCTGAAATTTCGAGTCGTTTTATGCGGAGTATCTTTAGGCTGAAGATCTGGTTCTTTCTTTGCTTGATTAGTTTTGTCGCCCGTATAAAACTCAGAGCCTCCATACATAACCCCACACATCGCATTAATGTAAGCCGCTGCAAAAATAAGCCCAAGCGGTCCTGCAAGTATTCCTAAGGTAATGCTACCCACTGCGCAGGCGCCCAAATGGACTTTTGCCTTAGATTTGTTATCGTATTTATTAGACTTTGTGTTTACTTTCTTTTTGTTAAATTTTTGTTCGGGTGTTTCAATAGTTTCCGCTCTTTCAGATGAAGAATCACTGTCCTGATTACTCGCTAGTATAGACTCGGTAGGTAATGCACTATTAGGAGCAATCGGAGACGGATTAACCATTACATTAACGGGTTGGTTTGTAAGTAATGATGAACTTGGACTGACTTTTGTTATTTGAGCGTCGAGTGCAGGCAGTGAAGAACCGGCAGGGAATATAGGGGAACTGACAGGTGTGAATGACGGCATATTAAAACCTCATTGTCTCTAGTAATTGAATAGTGATGCGGCGAAAATCATCATATCTTATGCTATGCTCTTCACAAGCTAAGGTCAGATAACCATCTACACGAATCAAAAAGCCATTTGATGCGGGTTCAAAACAATGCAATCTATTAATAACCTGCAATGTATTCTGAACATGAATCAGTTGAAAAAAAGGGATTATCGGAAGGAGTACATAATTTGGATACTGTTCAAACACGATTCCTTCGTTCTGTTCTAAGTGCAGTAAGAACTGCTCGACATCGTTAAGTTTCACAGGAATCTATTTCGGAAAAACAACAACGATATCGTCATCAGATAAGCCTATTATCTCGTTCGTATCGAGATAAGTTTCAAAAGGAGTGAAACTGACAGCCAAGCGAAGATTCCCATCGAGTTGGCAGGGCTGAATCTCAAGATAGTCATCGTCAATATCTAACGATTGGATATCTACATAAAGAGTAACCTGCCAGTCTCCACAGCTCAGAACACTCTCAAACAGTGTATTGGTAACCGCTTTGTTAGAATAATATCCTTGGTAATGAATACCTTTTGTTGCCACCGCTTGTGTCATTAAGTAAGCAAGATAATCGTTTTCTAAGTGTTTTACTTGAACACCTATCAAGCGTTCCACCTCAGAAGCACGGATATAACCAGTAGCTTCAATACCGATGTGCACAACACGTATTTCAAGCAGATCTTCCTCAAAATCCCGTTTCCAGCGTGGCGCAATAAAATCAAGTGTTATCGAGCGATTGTCAAATTGACATCCTGCTATACTATTGATTTTATCGTGCATATCAGATGTTAATTGATATCGGGCCTCGATCGTTACTTTTGTCTGTTGTTTCATACTCTTCACCGATTCCGTGAAAGGAGCGCAAGTACATCGCGACTCATTAAATAATCTTTTTCATCAATCCAATCTCGGATCCCTTGTGGTATCTCACATACCATGTCATACAACAACTGATAGCTTTCCTTAGAAGTCATTGCTGTAAAATCTGGGCTCTGGATTAGACGCAAAATAAAGGTAATGTTGTGAAACTGGCTTTCCAGAATTCCTTCAACAATAATGGCTTTAACCATTTCCTCTGAGTAATTTCTTAATCGTTCAAACCAAGAAATTACCGCTCTTTTATCAAGATGTATCTCAGCATCTGATAACTGGTTCCAGCTCAAACGTTGAGACTTACTTTTCAAAATCTCATAAGGATCGAGGAGCTTATTTTCTAACTGACAATGAGTGATACGAGTCTTGTTATTTTTCATCATCTTGCCCATTTTTACGCATTACCTTCGGACCACTACGCTCTCGAGTGTCGTATTTTCTACACAATGCTAACAGCGAAAGTAGGCCTTCAAGATAATGTTCATAAGCAATTAGTTGTTGCAACGTACCACTATCCGCCTCCAACCCTTCTTCTAAAACACCCAAAGAATCAATATACTGCTTAAGCTTTTTACGAAGATACTCAGGATATAAATGTTCAGAGTACGAAGCCGCTTGTAGAATAAATAGCTGCGCATCGTTGAGTGATTTAAGGTCCACAATCGTATCGGTAAAACCCTGCCAATCTCTCAAAGCTTTTAACTGATAACCCTGCAATAACCTAGCGAATTGACGCTGATTTTGGGGAGTCATCATCTTTCGACGAATACGAAATAGACGTGGATGCTTTTTTGTTCTTTTCGCTACTTGCTTAACATCTCTTACACGTTTCGGCTGACTTTCCTCTCGTGTCTGTTTAGTAGAAGAAACTTCTGACACTCTCTCTGTTTTCGAGAAAATAGAAAATGATACACTACGCATAGATTAAATGAAGCGAGCCGCAGCCCGCTCCCACTCCGTTATCGGTTAGTCGCCAAACTGGCTTTGGCGACTGCATCCAAGATTTCATTCAGCTTTACAGCTTCTTGAGTTAAATCTTGAATATATTGGTCAAGCTGAGCATCAAATTTTTCTTTAAGATCTTTACTCGCTTGAGATTCTTCTTGTTGGCGAACTTGATCAGCATGCTGAATTTCATTGACATTACCGGTCATGTTGCTGCCCATTTCGCTCATTTGTGCAACTGAGCGATATTTAGCGGTGCGAGCTTCTTGCAAGCTAGCCGTAAACTGATTAATCGACTTTGCATCAAGTGAACTCACTGAGGTATTTTTGCCTTTAGTTAAATCAGTCACATGCTTGTCAGTTAAAGTCTTACTCTGTCCCATACGCACTGTGGCAGCGGTAGACATCGCCATTGTTGCAACTCCAGCAGCAAGCGTAATAGCAAATTTACGCTGGGCATCGCTACATTTATCACCAGACATTTTTATCGCTAAGTCATTTGTTGCTACGGCTTCTGTGATACGGTTTTGCATCATTTGAGCACGCAAACGCTGGGATGACTCGATGATTTGTGCAAGTAAAGCCAATAACTCGCTCATTGAAACAGAGCCTTTCTCGACTTTATCGAGTGTGTCTCCATAGTTGTTCCACTGTTTTTCATTAAACGTCACGCTGTTTTGAGCTTGAGATTTTTCGGAAAACGTAATGTCTGAAAGCTGGGTATTGAATACAATTGAAGTCATTATTTATCTCCGGATCACATGTTGATCGAAATCATTTTTTCATTAAATTGACGGAAATCACTTTGGGTTTTAAATAGTGATTCAAAGGCATGTGTCACCGCTCGCATAGCTTGCGAAAGCAACATTAAAATCTGTTGTATCTGTGTCTCCAAAGCTTCCTGTTTAGCTTGAGAAATATCCATATCCTTCCTAATATCGGCTGATTTGATACTGTATCCCATGCTGACAACAGAGGTGGCATTAGAACCCACTTCAATCGCCTGATTCACACGAGTAGCACGCAACGCGGCTTTATCGCTGTTAGTCATCCAATTTTTGAGTGATTCAACCACATCGTCCAGCATTTGCTTGGCTTTAGTCAGCAATTGGCTTGGTCGCATTGCTTTCATTGAACTCAGCAAGTCAGACATTTTTTCAACCATTTGTGACACTTTGTTCATCAGGTTTGCAGGACTCAAACTTTTTAAACTGACTAACAAATCATCCATCGAGGACGAAACCTTGCCGACAGCTTGGCTCAAATGCGTTAGCTGCTCTTTAATCGCTGAACCCGTTGATTTAATCGCATCAGTCGCACTGTCCAATGCTTTCAGCAGTTGTGACTTTAACTGCTTAATAGCATTCAATGCTTGTTCAATAACTTTAGATACTGCATCGGCTGCTTTTGATAAGGCCTCTTTAGTTGCATTCACAACCGTCGTTTTAAAGGCTTTGAGAGCGTCAAGTGCGGTATCAAGTAACTTTGTCACTTTAGATGCACTATTTGCAGCGGATTTACCCAACATGCCTGCCAATTTGGCAGGATTCAAATTCACTAACATACTACGCATCGCAATGATCGCTCTTTCAGCCATCGCAGCAGCTTTAATTGCAGTATCTGCCGCCATTTTTGCGACATTTCTCACCAGTTGTGCAGGATTAAAACTGACCAACATACCAATAATGCCGATGCCAATTTCAAGCCCCATTTTTACTTTATCGCGGGTCGCCTGAGGAACCCCCTGTGACTCCATAATTTTATCCGCAATTTTGGGGATCACGATAGCCGCAACCATAGTCACGATCATGATAGCAGCCATTACTGGATTAAAAGGCGCAATAACAATCGCAGCGATAAAACCGAGTGCCATGGTAAACTTGCTCCAGAAATCTTGCTTCGCCTGGGCTTTTTTCTGGTCTTCAAGCTGCTTTTCACGATCTTTCAACTGATTGATTTGCGAATCTTTTTGTAAATCAATCAGCGATTTTTTCGCTGCAGAGTTTTCTTTCCCTGTCCCTGAAATAGCATTAGCCACTTCTTTCATCTGCTCTTCAACCAAACGCCATAACGCATTAAGAGAAATAGCGCTACCTGGTAGAGGTTGATTAGGCTTAATGTCATCAACCACTGAGGACGAGGCTGATTTAGCTTGGGCTTTTTGGTTATCCTCTTCTACCGCATTAACGTAAACTTGCGGTGAGATATTATTCATGAATGTACTCATGTATTGTCCCTTCATGTGATTAGCTGGGATTATGTGTACTATTTTATTACTACACATTTCTCGTCCAACGAGCAGTATATCCCCCAGCGATGGTATACTCTTTTATTTTAATTTTATTGCTAATTCTAAATATTTCGTACGGTAGATAAACGCTCATCACGCATAATTGATAACCAATATTTTAAAGTTTCTTGCAACATTTTTACTTGGTCACCAATTCGGTTAACTTCTTTCAGCTCATCTTCGGTTAATATTCGCTGTGGAAAGTGATTATAAATACCTTCAAAGTATTCTATCGATAATCCAACACCTTCCCAGTCGATAACTTTTCTTCCATCTTGATCTACAATTCGCCAGCCTTCTCCAGGCCCACTATCATCATTAGCAAAAAGAAACTCCATTGCCGATGAATATTCAGTATTACTATTAATGTATGCATTTAGATCAGCCATCGAGCCTGTTAGTAATAAATTAACATCCTTTAATTCAAGTGGGTTATTTTTTAAATACGCTGCCGTGATGGCAATACGCAGCATTGGCGATAACCCATGTGATGGATTTTTATCATAATCATTAAGACCGACAAAACCGCCCTCGTTATCAAAGTTGTTCTTTAATTGTGACTTTAAACTACTTTTATCTATACTGTTCAGAGCTTTATGACAAAGGCTATCTTTCGGCGCATATTTCAGCATGAAATCAAATAATTTATCAACGTTGTTGGCAAAGTGAGGGCCATTCCATCCTTCATGCACACCATGAGATCCCGAACCAGTACTTTCAAGAAAGTGGCTCATCGCCTCTTTTAGATCTGGTGTTAAATCTTCATATTCATTTGACATGAAGTCCATGATGGCTAGCTGAAATATATTTTCTAAATCATGTCCGCTTGGTGTCCCCTTTTTTATCAGACTATCAAACATGATTTGTAATGCGTCGCTAAACGCAGCCTTACCACCGGTTGAGTCTTGAATTTCTTGCAGCCGCTTTGCATAGGTTTCTATACTTTTCGCTAGAAGCAGCGCAATCGCTTCTTCAGGGTTTCCCTCTAACATTGACTTCACAACTTGACTTTGATGTGTAGCAATCATTCCCATGACTTCAGGATTACTTGGCTGTTTATCTGTAGCAGCCACCTGCTTATCTATTTCCATTAACTCTTTTTGAGCTTGATCAATTTTCTCTAGATCTTTATCTAAAGAACCATACTTATTTTTATCCGTAGCATTCTGATAATCAACGTTATAGTATGGTTCGTTAAAAGCATTTATTCTCATAATAATCCCTGCTGTTTACTTATGGGTTTAAGTAAGACTCATAACAAAAACAGAATGTTAGAGTGACTATAACCATAAATTTTTTAAATAAAATTCAAAGATAAGGTCGTAATTGCTGAGAAAGATAAGCATATCTTTTCGAGTTAAAATCACTCAAATTCTCTGATTTAACGATTAGTAACATCGCTGCTGACTGTAAATATTCTTTTAATTTATAATGGCATAGCGCGATATTTAACACTGTTTCATCCAAATCATTGGTTGGGTAGGTTTTTAAAACGTTAAGCACATCTAACGCTTTGTTAAATTGACCATTTTCTAGATAAATTGCAGCCAAAGAGCCAGGTCCGCGATGATCGTATGGGTTCAATGATGTGTAAGAAGAAAAAATAATTTCAGCTTCTTTGAATTGAAAATCGTTATAAAACTTAACACCTAAAGCAAAAATACTTTTAAGGTCGTCTATCGTGACTTTTTTAGACTGACGTAATTGAGACAGTTTCTGCTCGATGCTTTTACTATCAAGTAGAGCTAAGCTTTCCTCATCTGAGGTATTGAAATCAATCTTTGCTTCTTTCATATATAACCCTAAATCATCATGGCTAGTTTAAATTTACTAACTTAAAGAAGAGTTCATTACTCTTTGGATAAAATTACTCAAACGATAAGGGTATTTAATACCAATTGATGCCTCTGGTATATCGAGACCTAATCTCATCGCTAATATCAATGCATGTCTTTTGTTATGTTCTCTTAATAATAAAAGTCCAGACAAAATAGTGTCTGAAACCATTGGTATATCATAAAAACCAACCACATCTGACCATAGGTATAACTTTTGTCCTATTTTATCGCGTAATGATAAAAATGCTTTCCTTTCTGTATTTAAACGAAGCACTTGATACTCTACTACTAATCCTAAAAGTAATAGATTTTCTCTAACATCATGCCTAGATAAAGAGAAGCAAGCTGCTATTTCATCTTCAGTTAAAGAAGTCAAAACAAAGAACTCAGATGATGATAATTTCTTTTTACTTAGATAATAATGGAGTATCTTTTTATAACGTTTTTTACATGGTTTCATTTGATAAATTCTGAACAAAATAGCTAATTGTCAACTTGTCTTTTTCTGAAACCAACCCTTTTAGAAACCGTTCTATATTATTTTTGTTTTCTGGTTCGAGATCCTCAAAACTCATGATCAGGACTGATATCTGTTTATTGACATCACCACTAACAACGACACTTGCTCTCATCACATTTGGAATAACACTTAATTTGTTAAAAATTTCTTTACTTTGTAATAGATTGCCTTTAACCGTTTCTAGTTTACTTAAACTGGCAAATTTAGACTCTAGAAGATCATTAAGGTCTTCACGTTGAAAATAGAAATTAAATTTTGTTAATAAGGCTCTCGCTTTTCCTTCTTGAGATTTATCGACAAGTACTAAAAAATTTTCCTTTTGAGTAGATAATGTTGCTGGGACTTGATAATGAGAAAGCATAACAACGACCTTGTTTGCAACATCCGCAGACTCAAAAATGGCAACTTGCGTTGAGCCCTTCTCACTACAACCAAATAAAAAAAGTAGCAACAATGGGTAAAAAAATTTCATTATTGAGCCTTCGCCACTTCATTAATGGCGTTAGCCGATTTTGATGCAATTTTAGTTACGGTTTCTTGGAACATCGTATAATGAAAAACCGATTGCTGCAGCGCTAGGGTATCTTGAACTGTTAACGTCTGCCCATTTGCATTCGCTTTATCTAATGCATCAAGTATCTCTTGAAAGCCTTGACCAATATTGTTGAACGTATCTTCAAGTACTGATGGTCTTATCGCTTGGATATCTAGCTCTATCATTGTCTTACATAAACTCCGCTCGCTTAAAAACAAAATGGATGTAGGAGTAAACCAACTCAATATTCACTTGGGTTACAACCCATACATCACTCACCACCTACCCAACATGCCAGCTTTTCTATATTTTCTCCAATGGGTAAACTGGAATTTTTCTGAAAAATCCAGACCAAATGATCAATCGGACCATGCAGGCCAGAATCGATATGCATCTTTTTTGATAAATCGGATGTAGTGAAGCACGTTTATACAACAATCTAGGACTCTAAATGTTACTCAATCACGTCATAGATTTTCGCGAGTCGAACAAAAACTTTTCACAGTCGCAACAAGAAGGGCTGCAAGAACAATAAGTTCGCCACAATTTACCCATACACAATCGACTTAAAATTACAGCTTGACGACAAGTGGAAGGAACAGCATTAAGGATATTTCATAAATATTATCGTGAATTTAACTATTGCATAGGGGATATTATTTTCTGTGTCTAACAACTAGGATAAAACCATGAACCCAGCTGCTATTGTTCAATCCAATAATTGTAAAATGAAACCACTTGATAGAAAGGAAAGCGATGGAGTTTTTCCGGTCAACAAAGTAACAAATGTGAGTCCAGAAAAAGTGATGAGGCTCATAAGTGTTATTACCGATCTACACAAAGATATAGATAAGAACAAGATAACTATTCATAAGCTCACTGATGATCTCGATAGGCTACTTAATCAACAAGAGGTCGATAGTAAGACATCCAAACCGTCAAACGCACTCCCTCAAGCCACTCTGCCTACACAAACATTAGCACAAATCCGACAGTTTGATGGAATTCAAGGGTTAAAGACACTCGTCAAATATCAAGAAAATAATAATCGGGATCAGGTTGCACCACCACCGCCACCACCAATGCCAATACCAGAGAAATCAATGACTAAAGTTTCAGCCTTAAGTACAGGTAAAGACGAGCTGTTCGCGCAAATCCGAAAGTTTGGTGGAACCCAGGGGTTAAAGACACTCGTTAAATATCAAGAAAATAATAATCGGGATCAGGTTGCACCACCACCGCCACCACCAATGCCAATACCAGAGAAATCACTGAGTAAAGTTTCATCCTCAAACACAAGTAAAAATGAACTGTTCGCGCAAATCCGAAAGTTTGGTGGAACTCAGGGGTTAAAGAAGTCCATCCAATCAGAAAAAATCACACAATCAAAATCAAGCGATAGTGAATTGTCACCGGGTAAGAAACTTATATTAGAACAACCAGATAAAATTCTAAGTCAATATTCATCCTTATCTAACAGCGATAGAGATATGGTAACAGGATTCATTAGTGACGCGATAATCCAGTCTATAGAACTCGATATTTTAGCAAAAATTAATGAACATATCGGTTCTTTACCAGCGAATAACGTGACTCAGGCTGATATTGACAACATGCCAGATTACTGTCGTGCTTATTTCAATATTATTAAACCTTATACACAAGATACAGAAAATTCACCATTATTTAGTCACTCAATATTTAAGAAATCAGATATTGTTGCCAATAGTCATCAACCAATAAAAATCAGTGAGGAAATGCAGCTTAGTAACAAAGAAAGTAACATTGAATCCCCTTCCCGGTGGTTAACCGTAAGCGAGGGACTAAATAAAATGCAAAAGCAACCATCACTTACATCAAGGAAAAGGTATAACGATGGTTCTGTAGCTTCCACAAGAGAAAAAACCAGCGAGATATTTTCCAAAGCTCAAAAAGCTAGCATAGCATTAATCAATGATTCAACTCGAACTGAGCTACTAAGTAATGATTATCAGCGCCAAGTTACCTCGTCATTCAGAAACATTGATATATTTAATGGTTTTTTCTCTGATCTCGATAAAACTGCTGCTAGAAAATTGGAGCATGAATTCAGTAAAGCAATTAAAAATCCAGAAAAACTGCAAGAAAGCATTAAAAGCTTCCTTAAACAAAGACTGCCGACAGGCTTCAGTGAGTTCACTTATCAATCTATATCTGCAGAGAATGAACGTTTAAAAGCTGAGCTTGCACAACTAAAACTGGCTCATAAAAAATAGCATATGCTAAGCCGAATATATTTTTTGGTTTTTAATCATAGAAATCCATTGTATAAATAACTAACGTCGCTTAGTTATCTATAAAATCAGAATGGTTAAGCCTAGTTGAATTAAACTACAACCCCCAAAAGACCCCATAATATCGGGGTCTTTTTTAAAAGTATCTGAATATAAATTTGATTTACATTATTAAATCGGGCGATAAATATGATAGCGACCAGATTTCCTTTCCACCATTAAAATCACACTGGTTAAAGTCGTACTTAATGGTTTTATCGCGCGACGACTACGACTAACAAGCACACTTTCCTCTATCCTTTTTAGAAAATTATTAGACACTTTCGCTGCAGAAAGTAAGGATTGATAATCTTTGTTAAATGACTCTGGATTATCTTTTGCTTTACTCAAAAAAGAGATGTATTGAGCAATTGAGTCTGCATTTGTCAAACCTTTAGAACCTGCAACATTGATATTATCAATAGATCTTAGGTCTGCCCCTGCGTAAACACTTTGTGGCACATGACCTCGCTGATTTCGATAGAGGTTATTATTACCGAGGTTTATCAACTCAAAAACATCGACATCACCAGCTTTAACTTGTCGTTTAGTACCAATATAGACGAAGTCGAGAGTATTTGGTGCTCCATGAGATAATTCATGAATCAATAAATCAGCGACTGCTGATTTACTTTTTCCCATTCTCTGATAATAAGTATAAAATCCATCACGCCCTACGTTTATAATCTTGCTATTAGGTTTTTTATCTAACAATCGATACTGCTCTTTGGATAACTCAGCTACAGTGGCATGCCCACCAGTATGACGCATAAAATTAAAATTTTTCTTGCTGATACGCCCTAAGTCATAGTCCATTTGAAATAGCGTATGGTGTAACTTCGTTAGGCCTTGAGGGTTTTCTGAAAATCCTCGGCCAAAGTATGCATTTTGTGCCAGTTTAACTTGATCGTTAAACTGAGGATTATTCATAATTTCTAAGGAATTTTTAATCTTAGCTTTCGCAATAGGTAGAGACTTACTAATCAACCGATGTGCTATACGATTTTTCCAAGGTCCATTAATTATAGGTACATCTGATAAATTAAATGCTTTGTTGTCTGACGATATCATTTCAGATAATTCTATTCTGACTTCATGATTGTTGATTTTTCTCAAATTAATCGGGAAGTTTTTCCGATGTCCTAGGTGAAGTTGCTTTCCCTGCTGAGTGACCAGATAATAATTATTATCAATCTTTATTACAGATTTTCCACTCCGAGAAAACTGAATTCCAATGTGATTTGGTGA
Organism: Vibrio sp. 11986-1-5; assembly: GCF_963878025.1. NCBI lineage: Bacteria > Pseudomonadati > Pseudomonadota > Gammaproteobacteria > Vibrionales > Vibrionaceae > Vibrio > Vibrio sp. 11986-1-5. Next base: position 62,631 of record NZ_CAWNVW010000033.1, on the reverse strand, counting down.
AGATAACTCATCTGAACTGATTTTTAATGGTTCAATTCCATATTGATTAATTGATGATTTTAATGCAGATGAGACATTAAGAGTATGCTTTGATTTAAGATGCCATTCGCCAAATCGATTTTCTACTTCATGAGCAGAAGATGTAGGAACCATGAAGTCATAAATAAATTCCTTACCTGTAACTAAATCGCGTCGATATGGAACTAATCGTCCGCATAGATCTATAACATTTAAATATAACGGTTTTTCAGAAAAAGGATTTTTAACACCATACACATGGAACGCCTCATCAACCTTCCTATGATAGTGAGTAGAATAAATAGATAGTTCATGTGCTAAACGTTGTTCTTTTTTACTAAAGCGATTAAGTTTACCGTTTCCGGTCAATCTCCACTCTCGGTCCAAATAATTAAAATATACTTCACGGTGATCATTTATACCGTTTTCCCCTGTAGGAAAAACTGCCAATAACTTACCATTATTGATGTTTATCTGCACTAACTCATGGTTTCCATTTATTTTAATAGGTATATGATTAATGCCATTATGAATACTAAACTTGGGAAGATCTACTGATATAGAATGAGACTCACCCAATGGGTTAGTGCGTAGGTGTTGCTGTTCAATATGACTACTAGTGCTAATAGATGCCTTGGCTTGTTGAATAATTTGTTCTATTAGATTCAGTTCATCTTCAGGCGACGTAGGCTTACCTTCAAGATCATTAGCAGCGAATATTAGAAGAGGGCCAACGATATACTGAGCGATAGCCAAAGCATTACTCCCCGGAAGCAAAGTGACAACTTGAGAAACAATCGAATCAATTTCTTTAGTAATACGAGTGATGTCCTGTATCTTTTCTTGCTGAGGGCAGCCAACGCCTCTATTCCAACTAAGAACATTCTGACTTTCTATAGCCATAGTCGTTATCGGTTGTTGTAATGTTTTTCCAATTTGACGTATTATTTTTGAAAAACTTAAATCTTCTCCATTATTTAAACAAGAGAAATCGAATAGTTTAACTATCTTTACATCATCTTGAGCTATCGGCTTTATGGTAGTTGAAGGAAATATAGCATGCCGAAGTGATCGGTGACTTAATTTTGTTGATGTAAAATTTTCATCGAAGTCTAAACTTTTATTATTGCCAGACTGATATGAATTTTTTGAATGTATAGTTCCTGAAAATAATAAACTACCTAGCAATATTTTTTTTACGTTTAAACTCAGATTAGGATTGAACATTGATAGATTAGGCCCTTCTTCTATCATTTCGTCATTTCTGATGTTTTTTATTTTTTTAAATAAATCAATAGCTTCACTTCGCTCTTTTTCGTTATCCGTATTATTAATCAATTCAATTTCTATGGATTCTTCTTTGTTTTTTAATCCCAAAAAATTCAACATTGCTAGCGCCCCATCTAATAATAAAATAATGATTAGATGGTGTCATAGCTATTAGTAAAAAAACATACAAAAATACAAAAACCATTAAATTTCACAAATAATGCCACCCTAATGTGTAGTTGACAAGAAATATTATTGATGATGAAAAAACAGATGTAAATAATATATAAAAAATACTGTCACCAAAGAAGTTTTTAATTTTTTTTCCCTTACTTTCAAACTCAACGTGGAAATTGTCACTTCTTTTTTCAAGCACATCTTCAAAAATTTCAGTTTTTTCCTGTTGGACTGACACTGAAGACTTTGTCATTAATAAATTATCAGATATCAAAACATAACCCTCTTTAGGCACGGTCTTTATACTACAATCTAATCCATTAATCACTCTAAGCTGCTTTCTTAAATTAGAGATGGCTTTTGTCAGAGATGTATCGCTGACATAAATACTGCCCCATACTTTCATATGTATATCTTGTTTTTTCAATACTTGATTTTGGTTTTCACACAGTAATTTTAAAAGGTCAGACTCTCTTCCCCCTAAATTGTAAACATTCTCATTTACGGTTATTTCTCTTTTCAATGTGTCAAAGGCTACTGTTTCACCCAAAAGATAGTATCTATCACTCATATAAACCCATTTAATCATAATGACCAAGCATCTTAAGATCGTCTTAACCATTCAATGCAAACGCTTTCTTGACGTCACATTCAACATAAGACAACAACTAATGACTGAAATATTATTACCAAAAATGAAAAGCATCTAATGAATCACAAATGTTTAGGAAAATTCCTACATCTTTGTGTTCAGGTAAAGCAATTTTTTCTATTGACTTCAAGCTAATAGCGTAATTGCACCTATGCGTTCTAGTTACCCTTAGCCTACAACTGGCCTTCAAGAGCGTTGAGCTAATAAAGTAGATAGTGTGTTAGACCAACCTGGTTTTGGTCCTATAAACATCGTGAAATTTCACCGTCCATGGCAACGGTTTAACCCTCGACACGGAGTACAATACTCGACATCAAGTTGATGAAATAAGCATTGTTTTGCTGTAGTAATACAATTATAAAATATTATTTCTGTGTGAGAATAATATAAGGCTTGATATTGTTGAACAACCGAGTTTATCCATTATTCTCTTTTTATAGGTACTTACTGTTTTCTCACTAATCATTAATATGTTAGCTATTTCTTTATTCCTATACCCCTGAGACAAGTACTTTAATACCAGTAACTCTCGTGAGGATAAGTTATATGTGGCATTTTCTGAATTTGAAGAATTTTGTTGATTATTATATGTCAAGCTGGTTTTGTTTATAAATGAACCTAACATTCTTTTTATATCATATACATCTTCTTGTTTTGATATAATGGATATACCACTAAACTGACTAAATTGTTCTTTGATGTTATTAACTGGCATAGAAGAAAATATAATATAATTCAATTCTTCATTTGATGGGCAGCGCTTAATAACTTCAAATCCGTCAAGCTCAGGTATACCGACATCTAAAATAACAAAATGAGGATTTAAATCCTTAATTTTTTTTATCGCTTCTATGCCTGTTTTTGCTTCATCGACTATTTCATGCCCCATAGATACTAGCATGTTCTTTAAAAACTCTCTTATTATAGAGTGATCATCTACCAGTAAAAACTTAGCCATAAGTTACCCTCAAAATTTATTTTAACAAATCTATATTTTCGATTAAAAACTCAAGCCTTAATAAAATATCATCTAGTGCATCTTCCGTTTTATATTTTTCAAAATCATTAATTAGCTCCAGGATTTTTTTATCACCAATTATTTTAGTTATGCCTTTTAATTTGTGAATAAAATTTGAAACATCAGCACTAGAGTTGTTAGGCATCATGATATTGTCATAAGCGTCTTTTAACGCATTGCTTACTAATACCATTAATTCTTCAAATGGCATACCTATTTCATGTGATGTGCGATAAATATTAATCATATCAAAACAATAGTTTTTTTGTAATGTCGCAATGATTTTTTCTTTTAACAATTTAAGTGTTACTGGTTTAAATATACAATCATTCATTCCAGACTCTATACATAATGAAAATGTTTCTTGCTGAGCGTTGGCGGTGAAACCTAATATAGGTATAGGTTTTTTATTTTTTTTAACTTCCCACGATCGAATAACTTCACTCAACTCAAAACCTGTCATTTCTGGCATGTAACAATCTGTAATTATTAAATCAAACTTTGTTTGATCACGAATGATTAAATTCCAAGCATCAATACTACTGCTGCATATTGTTGCATCTATATTTAAAGTATTTAGTTGTCTTTCAATTATATTGCAATTCATTTCATAATCATCAACAACAAGTACTTTCTTTCCTTTTAAATCAATATCATCTTGACTTCCTGTGTCATTTTTAATTAAACCTTTTAACTTAAATGCATTTGGAATAATTAAATGGAATTTACTCCCTTGATTAACTTCACTTATTATATTCAACTGTATATTCAATGTTGAACATAATTTATGTATAATCGATGAACCTAATCCATAACTATCATTTTTTACTGATTCAGTCACAAATGGGTGCTCAAAATTATTAATTTGCTGTTGAGACATCCCAATTCCAGTATCAATTATCTCAATGTTTATATCCTTATTCATTAAATAACAAATAACGGACACAGAACCAACGTCAGTGTATTTTATTGCATTGCTTATTATATTGTTCAATATTTGTTTTAAATAATTAACCTCCGTGTATATTTCAATATCATCGTCTATTGAAATATCTATAACAAAGTCTATCCCTCTACTTATAGATAATGGTTTAAATATATAAGAAACACTCTCAATTAAATTTTTAACTTTCACACACTCAATATTTAAATCCGAAGATATAAATTCAACCTTTGAAATATCTAGAATGCTTTTCAAAATATACATTAAATCTAATGATGCTGTGTATGCTTGGTTAAGATATTTTTTTTCATTATCGATAAGTGCAACTTCTAATGAACCAATAATAGCATTTAATGGGGTTCTTATTTCATGGCTCATAACTGCTATAAAGTTTGATTTATCCCTGTTGGCTTTTAATGCTTCATCTCTAGAGATAATGAGCTGCGAGTTTAGATAATTTATTTCCGTCATATCAATCCAACCCGTAATCACACCTGAAATATTTCCATCATAGTAATAGGGAACAGACCATTCATTTAATATTAATTTTTCTCCATTACGGGTCAGGGTTATTTCTTTATAGACCGACTCTCTATTTTTAATTATTTCAAAAAACTCCATTTCACTATTAATGAAAAAGTCATCATCCAGAAAGTCATTACGATATTCAGAAGTCTTCTTTCCTAAAACTAATTCTTCAGTGGATAGATAAAAATCCGTAAATGCCTTATTAACATGAATAAGTTTAGATTCATTGTCTCGAACAATAATTGGTATTGGGATACCATCTATTAATCGAGACTTAAATTCATATTCAGCTAATCGTCTTTTTCTTTTGAAGTCATTGATAAAATAAAAAACAGTATAGATCAATATAGAAAATAATAAGGCCAACATTAAATAATAGTATTTTTTTATTTCTCTTTCTTTATCAACCCATACTTCACTTGAGTTTATTAAATAAGAGTCCCACTTCGCAGTTAATCCATCAACATAGGAAAACCCCAAATTTTCTATAGCTTTATCTAATATACTCTGTATCAATTTAGCATTATCATTTTCCTTACTGATTGCAAATCTTAGGTCTCCTTGATATGAAAATTGCATTACTTGACTTACTAGACTACCAGGAAAGTAAATATCAACTAAAAACTCCATAACATGACTATATCCATACGCTACATCTGCTTTCCCATTTGCAACCATTTCAACTGCGGATAATGTATTTTTAGCAATAATAATTTTTTTATCTTGAAACTTATTTGAAATATAAGATTGTAAACTATACGTACTGGATATTGCTATTATTTCATCTTTTTCATCTTTAATCCGCCTTACTGAAGATATATCTGTAAATGAAAATGGAATTGAGAATAACACCTTGGATTTAAAATCATCATTATAGGCAGCTAAAGGTACAATATCCACGATACCATCTTTTATACTCTTAACAATATCTGGTAAATCATTCATTTTTACCCACTGAAATCTTAAACCTGTTTTAATACCTATAGATGTAAGAAGCTCTGGTATTATACCCGACTCATTACCATAATAATCATAAAAAGTGTAAGGAGGAAAGGAATGATTAAATGAAACTTTAATAATAGGAGATTCTTCAGCTACCCACTTTTTTTCATCTTCAGATAATGTAGTCAATTCATTATTACTTACATCTCTAGACCATATGGTTTTTACAAGCTGCCATTTATACTTTAAACGTTCTTGGTCTAAAAAACTTTCATTATCCTTATCCTGATAAATTAAATAATTACTTAACTCATTTTTAAAATAAATCACATCATATTGATCTTTAAATCTAAATTTATTCCTAAAATAGGATTCTGATATTTTTTTTATTACTAAAATGTCAATATTATTGTTTATCAAATCTATAAAAGCATCTTTTTCACTGCTATAGCTAATACAAACCACATTTTTATAACCATAGCTATACAACTCTTCATAAAAACATTCGTCCACATAACCAATTTTAACTTCCTCATGCTTAAAAGATTTATTATTGAAATTTAAACCTATATATTTATCATCACGAAACTTTATTTTTTTATACTCGTCGCCAGAAAAATCCGTATTATTCCTTGAAATAAAAAATTGAATCTCACCTTTCTCCATCGATGATTTAGCATCATTAACTGAATCATAAAAAACATACTTTATTTTGTCTTTTGCACATGGAATAAGTAAATTAACATGGTCCACTTCTATCCCTGAAAGATAACTACTAAAATTAATTAAAAATGGCTCACCTATATTTCTTACAAGACCTACACTTATATTTTTATAATCAAATTCACAGTTCATTTCCCTTTTCACCATATCACTAGGGTATAACTCATAAACTAAATTTCCTGCAGTTATTTTTCCCGCATAAAAAATAAAAATTAATATAAAACAAAGCTTATATGACATAGTTATCCATCTAGACTATGATTAGGGTTATAATTGATAATATACCATGAATCTTATATTTGCTATGGTGACTGAACATACACCCTTTCTGTTCAGACCAAACTTTCATTGGCGAGATCTTGCCGCGCAAGTCAGACGAACTAAAGCAAGGCTCTACGATCTGATCTGCCACTCTACATGCCTCAGCTGGGTTAAAAAACGAACAGCTGTAAATAGTAAAGCCTCAATCAATCATAGCTCTCTTAGTTTCTGGATTGGTGAAGATGTGATACGGGATTGGAAACAAGACAAACAAAACAAACGTGAGAGAACACACCGTTTCAGTGATCGACCGATTGCGACGGTACTGACTATTAAGCGACTCTTCTCAATGCCATTGCTTACGCTGCAAAGGATGATTAACTCTATATTGGAGCTGCACATGCTCCGTGGCTTTGTTTCGTAATAGTGAATAAGCGAGGAGTATATGCCTAAATTCAGAATAAAACTCTTCGATTTCTTTAGCGTCTACCAACCAATAAGGCTTTAATAAGCTTGTCACCGCTTGATGAATGATTATTGTTTAATGCAACAAAGGCATGTTCAGTTACAGTAATTATATTACACTTGTATAGGTTGTCGCGCTAAAGATGTTGACATCTCATTCAAAATGAAAACGAGAGGAGTGAATACCACTTAGTCATTAGTAATAAGTAAATGAGGAGTCAAAAATACGGCACAAACGACAAACGCAGAGTTTGGCAAATATTCCATCTTGATACTGATAGTCGCGAAATTATTGCGACAAAGTTAAGTTTCTCGACTAAAATTGACAATTAAGTACTGTCAAACTTACTCAAGCAAATACTTAGAGTCGTCATTGAGATATGAAGTAATGACATTTATGGCAAAAGGGATCTTGTTACAATACTTATCCATTCTGCGAACAGTAGCTTTCGTTCTTCCAAGAAGTAGCACAGCCTTATAGGAACATAATATGATCAAAGCTCTGATGCTAAGTATGTCTAAAACTTGTCGTTTTAATCAATAATCAACCGAGCTGGGGCGGTTTCTTTTTATAAACTTGGATTGCGCAAAAATAAAAAAGTAATCAGATTATTTAGTAGAGCACTACCGTTGATTAGGAAACCGCCAAAATAATATCGAAAGATTCTATTTTAGAATATATTATTAATTACATGATAGTTCAATTAAATTTAACTTTTCAACTGATTAATTAAATTGTTGAATAATTTCAATCGCTGGGTTAATATATTTTCAACATTATACTCACAAATAGATAATTCAGATACAAAAATAATCCTTTCTTTTTTAAGGCATAAAAATACATCACCATCTCGATATAATGTATCTAGAATCTTGTTAGCTTTAGCAATAACTACTCTTTGATCAGGTATGTTTTTTTCTAGAAAAATTTGTAAGGTTTCATTTTGCAAGTGAATATAAATTTCTTCTCCGCCAGTGAGTTCAATGCAGATCGGTAAATTATCCTCAATTCTTGAAAGAAAGTGAGATGGCACACCCAAATTAATTACTAATGCCTTATACACAACTTCTCTTAATTTTTTCATTTTAAAACCTATAATAGATGGAATAGTAAGTGGAACTGTTCATAAATATTTCCTCCTACTTGTGTTAGTAAAATAATAAATACTACTAATTTCGCAGCCATTGGTAAACCAGGGTCTTGAACACTAAATATTGTTTGTAACAAACCGACAACAACACCAGTAACAACAAAGCTTAAAGAAAAAATAATAATCGCATTTTTTACAATATCTAGGCATGCAGCTGTAACATCAAGTACGGTCATAGTATTCCTCTAAAAAACTGGTTACTTTGTTATTTTCAAATGTAAACAAGTAGTATTTTCTAGCAAAAAAAACTCGGTAACTATTCACCTGAGGATATTGCCAAAACAGCGTTGGTGATAATGAATAATTAAGATGGTTTAAGTTCACCAAGGAAGTTTTGTTAAAAACACCATGATTTAAATTAATATTGTCTAAATATAAAGAATTTAGCTCTACTCCAACTATGTTTTTATGTCCGTTCTTCAAAAAACTGGTATCTTCTATAGAGATTGAAGAAGATACAACCTCTTTATTCGTAGCAAATACTATCGGCCATTTCTGGTTCTGGGAAACATAGAGTGAGTTAACGCAAGGCAAGATAAAGCTAGAAGATTCAGAAGCAAATCTTACTCCTTGTGATTCGACGCTCACTCTATTCAATACCATTAACGTTTTTTCTTTAGGAATTAGATGCTCTATTCCATGGCCATATTGTTTAGTATCGTCTAGTGTCGATGTTGGTATATCTTTTATGGTTAGAGAAGGAGATACTGGTGCTATATCCTTATGAAATAACGTAGCTTTAGGCTTAGTTTGAAAAAATAGATTTTCGCCACGTGTGTTTACCTTCGTTTCATTAGGTACCAATAGTGATGCTTCTTTTTTTGTAAGGGATACTCCCTCCCCTCGACTTACATTCGCTCCTATTATCCTAGCGTTCAGAGCAATGCTAGGACTAAGATTAGAACATATTTTCGGCTTTAGAGATGCATCACCTTGCTTCACTAAAATTATATTCCTCATTAATTCGATAGCTGGTTTGTTTTCTACCTCATCATGAGGCGTTTTTAAAGTGTTTTTTTTCTTTTTTTTATTTTTTCTTACTGTAGTTTCACTAGCAAAAACTAATTTAACATCATCTGAACATTCATTCAGTATGTTCTCAAAATGACTATCTTCAGTTATCAAAGAATTCAATGAGTTCTGGTTTATTTTATTTAGCATTCTTTTCCAAACCTCAATTTTTCTCTGATCTCACTAAGAGCATCTTTTCGTTTTTCAAGATGTCTTTTTTTTGCTTCCACATGTTTTATTTCAGAGGCTAAATCCTCTGCTTTTTGTCGTGTGACCGATACGTCAAAAAAAACCGATTCAATGCTCGTTTTTATACTCTCTCGACGCATAAATAGACGACTCAACGCATTAGTTTCTTTTACTACAGCCAAATCTTTTAGCTCTAGCTGTAATATATTAATACGCTGCCAATATTCGTCTATATTTTTTTGCAGTTCTTGGCTAATTTTTTTTAACTTAACCAATATTCTCTGTTGTTTATTAATTCGAATATCGATAATATCAATAATCTGACCAAATTCTTTCCATAGCTTCGAGTGTTTCTTCATATTCAACACCTTTAAAATCTTGTTTTAAAAACTCCATAATCACTGGGTAAAGATCAATTGCTTTATCAGTTTCTAAATCATTGCCCTTTTCGTATTCTCCAACTCGAATCAATAGCTCAACATTGAAATAGCGATACACCATATCTTTGATTTTCTCCGATAATTGAACGTATCTTTTATCTTGAACCTTATTTTGTAGGCGACTTTTACTCTTTAATACATCGATCGCTGGGTAACGTCCTGTGGACGCGATGATCGTGGAATACACAAGATGACCATCAATTAATGATTTCACTTCATGAGCAATCGGATCATCATCAATCTCTTTTTCTATCAAGACCGTGAAAATACCAGTTACCGAACCGTGCACTGAGTTGCCACAACTTTCAACTAATCGAGATAAAGCAAGCGATACACCTATTGGAATGCCATCTTTAATTGGCGTGCCATCTAACATCGCCTGGGCGCGAGCAAAACGAGTCAATGAGTCAAAATAGATCACAACTTTTTTTCCCTGAGCCATAAAATGGCGAGCTATAGATACAGCAACCAAACCAGAACGTACTTTCTCTAAAGGATTTGCTTCTGATGTAGAAACTATAGTGATTGATTTACGAATAACTTCTGGGCCAATCTCTCCCTCTAAAAACTCAATAACTTCACGAGCTCGCTCACCAATCATGGCAAAAATAATAACGTCAGCCTCCATGTTATTCGCCATAATAGATACTGTAGTCGTTTTGCCAGCTCCAGCTGGCGCAAACAAACCAACACGTTGCCCCTCTCCAATAGTAAATAAACCATCAATAATTTTAATCTTAGTCGGAAAAACCGTTTCAATAGGCGCTCGCATCTGTAGTGAGATAGGCTCAATAAGGATTGGTAAATCAACAAATTCACCAGGTTGAGTTAAATAATCATCACCATAAAGCGACTCGCCATAACAGTTGATCACTTTACCAACGAGCGCATGTTCATTGAGAGGAAAGCAAAATCGGCGAGGTGTGATTTCTATCCGCCCACCACGTTGTACTGCGCCCGGCTGAAGTAACTTTATCTCTACCCTCGGTTGAGAGACTTTCATTACCTCACCACGAATTTTTTCTCCTGTTGCCGTATATATAAAACACTCTTGACCAACAAAAGTATCGATCGATACATGGCAAATTACAGTATCTTGGTATAACTCTTTTACCTTAAAGAAGTATTTTAACATCAATCAATAACCTCGAATGATACCGAGACATAACGTCTGACTTTATACTTTTTTTGTGAAGTATTTTTAAATAATTCTCCCAATAAAGGAATACTTGACAGTACGGGGACATTACTAGTTGTTGATTGAGTGACGGTATTATCAAATCCTCCGAGGATAACCGTTTGATTTGGCTTAATGTATACTTCTGTTTCTATTGATTGTGAACTTACTCTTGGAGGCTCATTTTTCTTACCTTCACTATCCTTGTCACCTAATGACTCCTCTATATATTCCACCTTCGCTTGTACATTACCCGATGGCAATAAACGTCCAGTGACATATAGACTGTTATCAGCCTCTATTTTTTGGACTTCAACTTGCCGCTCAGAAATCAAGGTAATGGTTGCCGTTTCTTTTTTACCAAAATGGCCTTTTTGGTTTTCGAGTACTAAAAGATTAGTTTGATAAACACTACGAGCAATACCATTTGAAGATAATGCCTGAAAGTTTCTCATAAAATCAGCTGTTTGAGTGAATGGTGGAACTATAATATCGTAAATACCTTTGGTACCATTTAACCAAGAACTATCAATACCAAAATTTTCATTACGATCTACAGCAACATCATATACTTTTAATGAAAAAAGCAATTGTTGCCGCTTAATATCGATCAAAGCTGCAATACGCTTTGCGAGCTTAATTTCTTCTGGAGTACCACGGACTAAAAGAGCATTAGCTGCCGGTATAGCTTGTACCTTCGAGGTTTTTTCTTCCTCATCAAGCTGCTGCTTTTCAGCTTCACTCAACTTCACTTTATATGCACGCTGTACTATTTCTCCATCACTGACATTCTGAAATTGCCCCATGTTAGTTATAGCGGCAGCAATCAATGTTTGAGCACCAGGGAAGATAACTGTACTATCAAAAGAACTGACACTACGATCAATGACAGAAATAAAATGAAATTCGATTCTGGCTAATTCTAAGTTGTTCCCTTTCTCTAAAAACTGGTTCTTGTCTACCATATTAGCATAGCTGACAGCATCATTAACGAACCTACGTGTGCCGGAAAATAGAATTGAATTACCTCGCTCAGTTAATTTTAGCTTAGTGGTAGCATTTGTGTTAAAAGTCTGTTTTAACTCTTTTAATAACGCTTGAGAAGAAATATTACGTGGTTTATAGGCATAGTTGACGTAAGTCTTTCCTGCTTCAACCGTCAGCATTCCACCGTATACATACCAGTCAAAATCATAAATCTCAGACAACTGCTTTAATAAAACAGGACCCTCGCCAGAAAGCGTTTGAGTGAGGGTATGGCGCTGTGTTTGATCGTCAAGATCATTAACTAGCTTGACTTGCATATCTTTGGCAATAGCTGACAACGCAGCTCTTAAGTCAATATCTTCTTGTTTTATCAAGATACTCGCATGCGTTATCGTGGCACAAAAAAATAAAATTAATCCTAACAATTTAATCTTCATTGAGTATCTCTTTTATGCGTTCCTGATTTTGCTTCATTTCACGTAGAGTTTGATTCATAACAGACTGTTTTAATATCATATCTACCGTTTCATCTTGACTCAGCATCTCATCATCTTCGGTGATTTCTCCGTCCTTAATGTGAGTGGTCACTTCATTTTGTACTTTTGCAGATCGCGAAATTTCTTGGGCAACCGTTTCAAAATCATTCATACTATTATGCACTTGTAAAACAGCATGCCTATTTATCATTTCTACTCTATTCATAACCTACCTTTTGCATCATTTGTTTAAACACATAAAATTGGTCACTCAACAACCAAAGATTAAGAATAATAACAATTACGATCGCTTTAACATTTATCGTAACAAACATAGAGAGTGACGCCTTTTTAAAAAACAGGTCGATATAACCGCAGCCTACCGTTATCACTATCATTAAAATCAAGTATTTACCCGATACCACCATCATCATCGATAAACTATCAACAATCATAAAATAAAGTGTTTCAAAAGGATGACTAATGTATTCATCATGAGTATGCATGAACACATCGAAAATAGGTCGAAACAGAGTTCCAGCCTCAAGAGCATACATCATAAAAATAAGGCTACTTATTTTCGCAAGTGCTTCTGATTCATCGGTAAAACGTCGATCCTGAACTGACTGTTCATTAAGCAATAACAACTGCTGAATAACACTGCCCACTATTCCGCTTAACCAATATGGAATAGAAGCAATTAGTGCAAAAAACACTACACTCAAGATCCACCAAAACGTTGGTACTTGTATTTTTTCACTGGAACTCAGCCCAATCGCAAGGACGATGGCAATCGCTAAACATGTGGTATTATCCAAATAAAGCCGAGTAGGATTATAAATTTTGAGAAATAAAAATAACCCAGCAAATAAAAACCAATTTGGAAAAAATAATGTCTCCATATCAAGATAACACTCGGAATAAAAGAGTCCAGCTATCTGAAAAATAAAAAACTGCTAGCTTAACTGGTGTTGATATTACCGTCGGTGACAACATCGTCATCCCTACTCCACTGAGTATCACAGCAATCAAAAAGTCGATACTTACAAATACCAGATACAACTTCAATCCTAATTCAAATCCTTCATAGAGATCCAAAACCAAACTACCAAAAAAATATTTAAATGTATCGGTGCTTTCATCAAAGTTAATCGGGATATCAATCATAGAAAGCAACTTATTTGTCTTTATTGTGGAGCGTTCTAATAATTCAGGGAAAAACTCAAAAACATGACTGGCTAAATAGTACATTGTTATCTTTTTAGGGTGACTTTCTTCTTCAATACTAGGCTCATAAAAAATATCAAAAACTTGTTCACTTTCAAACTGTTCAGAAAAATAGGGCTTTATACGCTCAATTCCTGGTTTTATATCAGGCCATATACTATTCAACGCCATTAAGGCTGCCAATAAATTCACAACTATCGCTGGAGGTATCTGTTGTGTACCGACTGCATTTTTGATGATATTTAATACAATGTTGTATTTTACAAAGCCAGAAAAGCAGATAAAAAATACCGTTGATAACAATACCAAAACTAATAGTAATAGTAAGTTTGCGCCCGAGTAAGCGTTATCAGGACTGAGTAACTGGAGCATATTCTCACCATATTTTAAAATATAAGGCTCAGGCGATCCCCCTTGCCTTAATAAATCTAGATATTTCTTGCCGCAGCAATAATTGAGTCTTTTACCGATTTCAAGGTTGTCGTTGCTGTTTGTGCTGCAATACTTTGCTCAGCCATCAACTTCTGAAGTTGTAAAGAATCAGAAGCAGATAAATTTAGTGTACCGTCTTCAGCGCTTTTCTCAGTCAAAAATTTCTCGATTGCCTCATCAGCTTTTGAAATTAATCCATTAAAAGTATCATTAATGTATGTTGTTGTCAGGTTTCCACTTACTTCACCACTAGTAGAAGCAGGATTTATCGTTGGCATTAAATTTTTCCTCGTGATTGTTAACTTCCCTCTTCCCAAAAACTCTAAAAGGAAGAAAAATGAGCAAGAATAGTACCAACGAGAGCGTGGGATCAAAAATGATTAATTGTGATTATTTCTGAACATAAAAAATCAATTATCATCATAAAAAATCATTAAAAATCTCTACCACAACCTTATATTACACTTCATAATTAAAATTAAGATTCTCACAATCACTCCATATGAATTATTTTTAAATTTGAAAAAGAGCAGAAGCATGCAGAACGAAGAAATTTCATTCTCACATTTATCATCACGTGAATTGACCGTTTTTAAATATTTATATCAAGGTTATCGAAACTACCAAATCGCTAATATACTAAATATTAGTGAAAAAACAGTGAGTACTTATAAAAGAAGATTAATGGAAAAGCTAAACTGTTCCACTATGTCCAGCCTAATTTTAATTGCACATAAAAACTATGGTAGCTTCCAAATTTGAATTTTAATTCATCTATAAATTAACTAATATGGTAAAGTAAACATAAATCCATATAAAATAGGAAAATATTACACCCTACCCTGGTTACGTTTTTATCCTGATAATAATTTACCGCGTTCTACTCATCTTCAAAAAAATCAATAACACTGTCACTAATAGAACTAATAGAAAAGTACTTTTTTGTCAACCACATGATTTAACAATTTATTTTAATCATCAACAATGTGATATAATAACATAGATAGCATCAAAAATCGGGGAACGTAAACACTAATTTCAATGGCAGTAATAAATTTTCATAAGAAATATCGTGATATAAAACCATCCCAATGAGTAATATTAACTACTCAAATTATCGAGTTATTAATTAACTTACAACTTAGTTAACCATTAATCTTTAGATAGGTAATATCATGGCAATCTCTTCTCTTTTTTCCTGTTTTTTACCGACTAGCTCTTTATCTGAGAGTGAATTAAAAAAAATAGAGAACATGGATATAAAATCAATCCGTAACACGGATATAAATAGAATGAGAAATTCATTCTCTAGAAAGTCTAAAACTAGAAAAGAATTAAAACAACAAGAGAGAGTGATATCAATCATGAATCAAATAGGACAGTATAATGAGTGCGGGAAACATATTTTATCCAAATACCAATCAGATAAGATCATTGATTTAAGAGTTAATCAAGTAGTTGATAATGCTTTTAGTTCGATAATGAAAGATAAAAATAACCCTTTAACATCACCTACTAAAGAAGAAATTAAACAACACTTTGCATGTTATGGCGTAGGTTTAATAGAAACAAAACTGATACGAGAAGAAATAAACTCACAACAAGCAAAAATTTACATAAAATCGTTCCTAAAATGGATAGGAGTAGATAAGGCGTGTGTTGGTAGATCTGGACTTC
The DNA here is from genome assembly GCF_963878025.1 of Vibrio sp. 11986-1-5. Taxonomy (NCBI): domain Bacteria; kingdom Pseudomonadati; phylum Pseudomonadota; class Gammaproteobacteria; order Vibrionales; family Vibrionaceae; genus Vibrio; species Vibrio sp. 11986-1-5. The sequence goes on along the minus strand of NZ_CAWNVW010000033.1, from coordinate 46,868 downwards.
AAGCAACACTAAGAAGTGCGGTAGATAAAGCGAAGCTAGATCAAGGTCAAGTAAGTGTTAATTTAAGAGTAAATGTGACCACTCAGATTAACAAACTCGTTGAAAATAAAACAAATGAACATTTATCTAACTATGCTGAAAATAATTATGGTGGCACTACTATTTTAACTAAAAGATCAATTGATAGCTGGGTTTCAGAAAAAATAGGCATCTCTTAACAATATAATAAATTTAATATATCCACACACTTAAAATCCTATATTTAAGTGTGTCATATTTATTGGACAAAAAATGAAGACATCTAATATTGTAACAAATAGTATTTATCATAAACTATCATCAATAAAACCTAATGATATAGAAAATAAAATTGTTTCTATAAAAAATGTTCAAAAAAAACATTCTAATATACATAGAATGTTAGTTTTCTTAGGCTATAAAAAAAAAAAAAAAACGAAACTAACTTTATTAAAATAGATGATAATCAAATAACTAAAAGAATCATAGGGAAGTCAATTAACCCTAATATTTTTAAATCATCTAGAGTTTTTGAAGAAAAATTAATAGTAGATGGCTATGGGAAGATTAGTGGTATAAAAAAGGAACTGTCCATTTCTGAATACAATATTCTATTAAAGTATATAATAAAACCACTAAACAGATCTCAAGAAAACTTGTCTTCAGTTAGAACCCCTCATAGTGCATATATAGATATTGCTTCTTTAATAAATTTTTCTGACATAAAACTTTCAGAAAAAAATAGTATATTAAACAAATTAAAATTTATTTTTTTAGATGGTTCTTGCTCTCGTGATAATTTAAAATTTATTTATGATGAATTGAGTGATAAACCTTCGTTTTCCAATATTATCCATCATGTAAAAGAGATAATAGACACTGTTCCAAATCAAGTACCAAAAACACTTGCTAATGATAACCTTTACGGTAGGTTATTTGATTCAAATCTTGCAGAATTTATTTTGGAAGAAACAGATACAAACCAAAATAAAAATCATCAGTATATTGTTGATTTTTTGATAAAAAAATTACCTGAACGTGGGTTTGAACATTTTGAAAGAATAAAAGATATGATGATAAATGATCCGCAACCTTGGAGAGTCAACATACCAGAAGTATATGATTTTTTTGATAATCCAACAAAAAACAATTACATTTCCATGCTTAAGTCTGAGAATAAATATTCTAGCTTTTTGTTATCAAGCATAGGTGTTAAAGCAATGCTCGTATATCCTTCATTAAGAGATGAGTGCAAAAAAGCAACGGAAAAGTACATATCAAAAATAAAAAAACAACGAGTATTGATTGAAAATAAAAGCATGCAACACCAAGAAAATCATCGTTCTGGAATATTACTAGATTATCAGTACGATGGGCTTTTTGAAAATGTACATGGCCTAGGCCTTGGTGTTCGTCCAATAGATAGGTACATAAGTCCTTCTACCTATAATGAAGATTCTATACACAATATAAATGCAATAAAAAAAGGAAGGGCTATCGGTATTGGGATGTCTGGTAGTAGTAATTTATTAGAACCGCTATTTCAAATCATTATGAAAGAAAATAAAGATTTTCAAATTAGTACAGCTAGACTGCAAGCCGCTGCTTTTCTTACTTTTAGCGGTGGGCATTCATTTAATGAAGCCTATAACATTTTTAATTCTGCTTTAGAACCATATGTTCCGATGAGCTATAATTTATTTTCTGAGATCTCTTCATATCATAATAATGCGGTTAATCACGCATATAACAAAACATTAGAAATATCTAATAAAATAAATTGGAGTAATTAAAAATTAAAACCCGAAACCTTAGATGATGCTGTAGATTTATAGCCCCCTGAAAGGGGGGCATTAACGTTAGTTCATATTTAACTCCCGCTATACCTCATTTTTTGATCTCTTTTCTTAGTATCTAAAATACCATCTGTTGATTTCTTTATTTACACATAACGTACCAATATAGAACCTTATTGGTTAAAATCCATATTAACAGATCTTAGTACTGAAGCGGCTTTACCACTGAATCTAACCCTTCGATTTTTAATGCTAGACACAACTGAAGCAGTTGACCTAACTCACCTTCGGGAAAGCCTTTGTTGGCAAACCACAGTAGGTACTCTTCAGGTAAATCGATCAAAACCCTACCAGCGTATTTGCCAAAAGGCATGGGCATTCTGGCGAGTTTGAGTAGGTTTTCTTTTTCTAACATGATGTCACTTAGACTCGGTGGGTAATGAGAGGCACAGCATACAAAAAGTCTCCCGAGCAGAGCAAGTGCCGGGAGACTGATACCTTTATTTATTGTTGCAGAGGTATACCCTTCCTACTTGAAGCTGTAGCGGTGTTGATTACGTTCATTAGCCCCAGCCTATACTCATGGGAATGAACTCACTTGCCGCCTAGCTGCAACTCTAAGTCGTTTGGGTATAGTGGTCCTTAACCACGTAAGATCATTTGCTCACGTTCCGGCCCCACCGAAATCATCGATACCGGCACTTGCAATAGCTCTTCAATCCGCAGCACGTATTTTTGAGCCGCAAGCGGCAGGCTTTCAAAAGTGCGACAACCGGTAATGTCTTCTTGCCAGCTTTCCATTTGCTCATAAATAGGCGCAAGGGCTGCCGTTTGTGGCCAAATCGGGTTTTCACTGTGATTACCTTGATAGCCGACACAAATTTTCAGATCAGATAAGCCCGTTAAGCAGTCAATTTTGGTCAAAGCGACTTCGGTGGCCGCTTGTAGCTCAACCCCATTACGGGTTGCTACGGCATCAAAATAGCCCATATCACGTGGACGACCAGTGGTCGCGCCAAACTCGTTGGCTTTTTCACGAAACGCATCTTGCTCTTCCATCGCGGTGATCAAGGTGCCAGTGCCAACCGACGAGCTAAAGGCTTTCGCCACGGCAATGACTCGCTCTGGACGCAATGCGGGTAAACCACCGCCCAAACCTGCGTAAGCGGAAGTGACATGAGAGGACGTTGTCCAAGGATATTCTCCGTACACCAAATCACGGCCAGCACCCAACTGGGCTTCAAACAACAAATTTCCGCCCTGAGCTTGAATCGCTTTTAGCGGTACAGTGACATTACACACGGATGCTAACCATGGCTGAGCAACCTCTAGTAACCATGCTGCCATTTCCGCCGCGCTTTGCGTAAACTCAAAACTTGGGTAAAGGGCTTTGAGTTGAGGCAATTTCCAATCTAACCAAAATTGAATGCGTTCTTGTAATACTTCAGGTTGCTTTAGCCAGCCGACTAAGATGCCTTTTTTCATCACTCGGTCACCATAAGCCGGAGCAATGCCTTGACGAGTAGAGCCGTAGGCGCGATCGCCTAAACGCGCTTCTTCTAAGCTGTCTTCTAAAGCATGGAGAGGCAAACATAAGGTCGCACGATCGGAAATCGCCATGCGTAGCGATACGCCTGATTGCTCAACTTCCGCCATCTCTTTTGACAATAACTCAGGGCTTATTACCATGCCAGGGCCAAGTACCGCCAAACAATCTGGATTAAACACGCCACTCGGCAATTGGTGTAATTTAAAGGTTCCGAATTCATTAACTACGGTGTGACCGGCGTTATTTCCGCCTTGAAAACGAACACTGGCTGAAGCTTGATCGGCAAGATAATCAACAATCCGACCTTTACCTTCATCACCCCAGTTAGCACCAACAACAACAATCGACGACATGAGTTACTCTCCTTAAAAGCAAGTGCCACCATCCTATGCCTAAGATTGAAATATGAAAAATTAATTATTATTATAACTTTGATAAGAAATCCATATCACCCTCACTGAATGTTCTCTCGTATAAGGATCCATCATGCTTGATATTCACTGGCTCAATACCTTTGTCACTTTAGCGAAATATCAACATTTTGGTAAAACCGCAGCAGCCTTACACATGACACAGCCCAACGTTAGCTTGCATTTAAAACAATTAGAGCAAGCAACGCGTGTCAAATTGATTGAACGTAACCCGTTTCAACTGACTCAAGCGGGTGAGCGATTATTGCAAAGTGCAGAGAAAACCTTACTTGAATTACAAGTCTGCCAAGCCGATCTCAATGCCATTAACCATCTTCATCAGGGCACTTTAACCATTGCCGCCAGCGATATCATCTCTCGCTTACTATTGATTGGCCCTTTTCAGCTGTTTCGCAAAACCTATCCGGGTATCGACCTATCATTATTTAATACTACCTCTTCACAAGCGGCAGAGCTGGTGAAAACGGCCAAAGCCGACTTAGGATTTGTGATCGCGCAGAAAGAAGAGGCACCACTGAGTTTTACCGAGCTACGTGAAGTGCAGTGGTGCGCAATTGGCAATGGACTGGCGCAGTGGCAAGCGCAGGCCACGAATCAAAGCCTAGCGGTGAGCGAGCATTCACAAGCTCCTCTGACCGCGGATGAGCCAACGCTTATTCTGCTTGGTCATGATACTCGTACTCGAGATTTAATCGATCTCAGCCTGCCGAAACTGAACCTGTCTAACTATCGCATTATGGAAGTCGGTAGTGTGGATGCACAAATTGACTGGGCAGAAGCGGGGTTCGGAGTCGCGATTGTCCCTACGTTTTCAGTCAATCCGCAAAGGGCATTACACACAACGCTTACCCCACTGCCTGATTTTTCTTCCACCAGCTTGGGTTATATCGTGCGCCAAAACCAATTGCTCTCAAGAGCGATTAAGCAATTACTGATCTGGGTCGATGAAGAAATCCAAAAATCGCAACCACTAGCTTAATGATTAAACACCAGCACCAAAACGTGATTCAAGTCACAAACTATTTAAACAAAACGTATTGATAATAATTATCAATTACATCAGTATCCTTGCTCTCATTTTGACAAGGATCAAATTATGCAGTTGAAACCTTTGTTGGCTCTTATTCCTCTTCTGTTGACCAGTGTAACTCAAGCAGAAACAGCCGCTTCCTCAGAAACCGACGAAACCATCACAGTGCATGGTCAACCCATTCCTACTCATCAACGATTACGCAATGATTTAGACAAAATGCGTGGTATCGCCAATGCGGATATCTTTTCTGGGATCACCAGCGTACAAAGTAATAATATGCATAATGAAGCTGGTGCATTGGATATTGGCATTCGCGGCTTGCAAGGCGAAGGTCGGGTGCCGATTTTTATTGATGGTAGCTTGCAATCGACTCACACCTCCCGAGGTTACCAAGGCGTCAGTGACCGAACCTATATTGATACCGACTTACTCAGCACCTTGACGGTTCATCAAGGTGCGACCATGGATAGCTCACCTTACGCCAGCGGGGCTGTTGGCGGCGTGGTTAACGCCACCACGCTAACCATTAACGATGTAATTAAAGATGACAGTACCTTTGGTGTCATCTTTAAAGCTCGAGCCAATAACCATAACCGTACCCCAGAAGTCAGCGGCGATTACCGTCAACAAGGTGACTATTTGTTAGCGAACCGTGACTCTGAATACAAGTTTAAACACGGCTCAGCTATGATTGGCCTTGGTTATCAACATGAGTTATTCAGTACCGTACTGGCTTATAGTAAACGTTCAAAAGGTAACCATTTTTCCGGTAAAAATGGCTATAACGATTATCACGAACCCGTCGTCGGTCCGGCTCAAGAAGTGGTTAACACCAGTTTTGAAAGTGATTCGTGGCTCTTAAAATTAGCGACCAACAATCGCACCGCACATAATGCCGATCTCACCTATCGTTACCACGAACAAAAAGCCGGTGAGGTTTTGGCCGCTTATTGGTACAAATTTGATTATGACCAAAATTGGAACCCACTACCCGATGGTCAAGAGATGATGCCGCAATGGGGATTAGGCACAGCAAAAGTCAGTACCTATGTCGCCAACTACTACTATCAACCAAATCAGCCTTGGCTAAATCTGCATGCCAATGTGTGGTACACCGATGCGAAGCTCGCTCAATATAATGGGCTTTGGGCCCACGGCACTAACGCCGAGCAGTATTTCCATGGCTACAGTAACGATCGTTCCGGCTTTAGCGTCAGTAATGAGAGCTTACTGACCGACTGGCCGGTGCGTTTAACTTATGGTTTTGCGCAGCAGCAAGAGCGCTTATCGCCTGAAGAAGATGGACAAATTCGTTTTACCCAAACCGTGACGTCACGTGATGGTAAACGTCGTACACAAAATATTTTTGCTAATGCCGATATAAATTACGCACCGCTGAAAATAAAACTGGGGCTAAATGTCCACAATGCCAAGTCCACTGACCACCAAACCAAGCAACATCTCGATTACAAAGAAAAAGTGGATCTACTGAGTGAGCTGACTTATCAACTCACCCCAAGTACTCAGCTATTTTTGAAATCTTCACGTACTTATCGGATGCCTAGCTTATATGAAACGACACTATCGAATGAGGTGTTCAGCTATAACCCTTTCAACCCAATCAAACCTGAGCAATCATTCAATAATGAGGTCGGCGTGCAATGGCATAGCATGGATACCATGGCGCGTGGAGATAATCTTCATCTATCAGCGTCTTATTTCAACAACAGCATTAAAAATTATATTTCTGGCGGCGTATTACCCAAAACGCCGGGAATGCCTGAATGGCGATCTAACTTCACCTTTACCAATTACGATAAAATGCAACTCTCTGGTTGGGAGCTGAGCGCCAAATATCACTATGCCTGGTTATACGCTCACCTTGCCGCTACCTTATACAGTGAGACCAAAATTTGCTCCACAGACCAAGCGGCATATGCAGAAAGCGAACGCTGTAATTCTATGGGCTTTGCTTGGGGATTGACCCCAACGCGTATTCCACCCAAAGAAAACATATACCTCAATCTTGGCACGCAATTTTTTAATAATACCCTTGATACTGGTATCAAGGTCTCTTATCACTCAGGTAAGTCTAATCCAAGCAATTGGTTAGCGGGCACGGGTGCTAGTGCGATTATCGATATTCCTGCGGATTATAAAATTGATCTCTACTCTCAATATGCCTTAAACCCTAACACACAGCTGTTTTTAGCCATTAATAACCTCACTGACCGTTATCAAGTACAACCGGGAGCGGTGATCAGCATGCCCGATCCAGGCAGAACCATTACCCTTGGTGTGGAAGTACACTATTAATCGAGATATCAAGCTAGGTTAAGGAGTTACCGCTCTTTAACTTGGCTGTATTTTGATGATTTGTCTTCTTCAAATAGGCAGCAATATCGCTGCCTATTTGAATTAAAGCAATTAACAGAAGTCATACTAAGAATTTGACTCATCTTAGCGCCAAACACCCCACTCTCCTGTGGTTCCCGGCTCTTCTCCTTTCGTCCACCATTGCGCCGTCCATTCACGCCCTTGGTGAACAACAATGTCACCAGCGGTGTATGTTTTGCTCTCTTGCCAAGCGTTATCAGGGATCACTGGTGGCGGTGTTTGTTTTTGTAATGATAATTGGTAGCTAAACTGACCATGTGGCGCAAACACTTGGTTAACATGGATAGTTCGGCTATCAAACATATAGTGGTTCATTTCTTGGTGCCAAATACCAATATACCAATGTCCCGCTTGCTGCTGATTAAACTGACCGGCCAGTTCAACAGGCCAAGTGTGTCTATTATTGGCAGAAATCTCGAGATGAATATCCGTCAACTCTTGCCCTTGTTGGCTAAAGGTACGAAAACGCACACTATCGCCGCTGTCCACTGGTCCAAACCCTGTTGGCACAAAATAACCTAATGCCATTAAATCTGTCGGTTGCTCAGGTTCACTCGGTTCAGTAGGCGGCGTTGGGGCCTCTCCGCCCACAAAGGTGATATCACTACAGTTATAAAACCCTTCGCCCGCCGGATCAATTCGCTGCCAGCGGGTATACAAAATCGCATCACCACTGCGCCCCTCAGGGAAATTGACCGTGAATCGATATTTTCGATCAGCCCCTACTGCGACATTCCCCGCCTCATCAATTAACTCTAAATCGTCCCATGTCAAAGGTAGACTTGGATCGTACTCTGGTTTCGTTAAGTAAAACTCCCAATAAGAAGGATTATGTGGCACTGCAGCATGAAAAACTAAGTCCAATTGATGATGTTCATTTAGCTGAATCGGTGTTTTCTGCCAATGAGGAGAGACAATATTTAACCCAGCTTTAGCTGCATGACCGGCAGAACAAAGCTGACCATCCGGTATCACTGCTTTCACCTGCTCGAGATCTCGATAACGAGCCACATTCGCAGCCACTTCATTGCGTTGAACAAAGGGATACGCTCCCGATTGATCATAAACCGCTTGGCAAGCCGCATTGGGAATAGTGTTACTCCAAAAACCACCATCTAAATAGCACGTATTTTGCCGCGCACTGGGAAACTCAACCCAGCCATGTGCAAAAGCTAATGAGGGAATAGATAAACTGATACACAAGGTACTCAGGACTAATCGATGTTTCATTGTTAGGTTCCTTCCACTGACGATGTTAATAATCACAGATGAACTAGGGCGATGTTTTACGATGATTAACCAACTCAACCATCACCATAAAAATGGGCTATCTTTTCAAACCCAATACGTCCTAAAGCTAGCAAGATTCACTGATAACCCAAGTCCAGTACCACTATCGATGCTCCAAAATACAACCTACCTTCCAAATCTATACTGCTCATACTTTGAACGCTCATTTTCCTACGAGGGACATCAAATTTTATCCTCCCGCCAGATCATCAAACTAAATTGGTCATTGATTCGTTGCAAAGAAAGAACTCTCGAACGAGCAGGTATGGCGTCACATTAAACCAATCTAATAAAAACAAAGCTTTATTAGCAAAAACTAAAGATCAAAATGCCATCATTTCGATTATTTATCACTCATAAAAACCAATTAATTATTTGTTTTTATGAGTAAATTAATTGTAACACTTCATTCATCACAGAAATAATTTGCAACATACCTACAATTCTCGAAAAGTTTCGAACGAAAATAAAACATTATTCGTTCGCTCCATTTTGAATGTTCTATTCCCCCAGCAACCTAATTACATTACGAGGCCATTATGTTTGGGATCTTTAAACCACACGCTCACATTGAGCGACTGTCTGCAGAACGAGTGGATAGCGCCTATTCACGTCTGCGTTGGCAACTTTTTATCGGTATTTTTGTCGGCTATGCGGGTTACTATTTAGTCCGTAAAAACTTTAGCTTAGCGATGCCTTATTTGATTGAACAAGGTTTTAGCCGTGGTGATCTGGGGGTCGCACTGGCTGCGGTTTCTATCGCTTATGGACTGTCCAAGTTCTTAATGGGCAACGTGTCTGACCGCTCCAACCCTCGTTACTTTTTAACGGCAGGCTTGGTTTTATCCGCCTTAGTGATGTTCTGTTTTGGTTTTATGCCTTGGGCAACGGGCAGCATTACCGCGATGTTCATTTTACTATTCTTAAATGGTTGGTTCCAAGGGATGGGCTGGCCTGCCTGTGGTCGAACTATGGTGCATTGGTGGTCACGTAAAGAGCGCGGAGAAATTGTTTCGGTATGGAATGTTGCCCATAACGTGGGTGGCGGGCTGATTGGTCCTATTTTTATCCTAGGCTTATGGGCCTTCAGTGGTGACTGGAAAGCGGCTTTTTACGTTCCGGCTTTCTTTGCCTTGCTGGTGGCGCTATTTACTTGGTTAACCATGCGCGATACTCCACAATCTTGCGGCTTACCACCGATTGAAGAGTATAAAAATGACTACCCAGAAAATTACGATAAATCTCATGAAAAAGAGATGACAGCGAAAGAAATTTTCTTTAAATACGTTTTTAATAACAAACTGTTATGGGCGATTGCGATTGCTAACGCGTTTGTCTACCTCATTCGTTATGGTGTATTAGACTGGGCTCCAGTTTACTTGCAAGAAGCTAAAGCCTTTACGGTGAATAAATCTTCATGGGCTTATTTCCTCTATGAGTGGGCGGGTATTCCCGGAACCCTACTCTGCGGCTGGATCTCAGATAAAGTCTTTAAAGGTCGTCGCGCCCCTGCCGGCATTCTGTTTATGGTGTTAGTAACCCTAGCCGTATTGGTTTACTGGTTTAATCCAGCGGGTAACCCCATGGTTGATATGATGGCATTAATCGCTATCGGTTTCTTAATTTATGGCCCCGTGATGCTGATTGGTCTGTATGCGCTTGAATTAGCGCCGAAAAAAGCCGCAGGCACTGCAGCAGGTTTAACGGGTCTGTTTGGTTATCTCGGTGGTGCGGTCGCCGCGAACGCTATCTTAGGTTACACGGTTGACCATTTTGGTTGGGATGGTGGATTCTTTATCCTGGTTGCATCGTGCATTTTATCTATTGTTTGTTTACTCTACGCCTTTATCGGTGAACGAGCATTCCACAAAGAAAAAGATGCGAGAGAAGCAGCGGAAGCCGCACAATAAACGCTTACTGAACCTTCTGTTTAAAATCCACATAAGCCCGAAAATACCTCGGGCTTATGTTTTACGAATGTTCAATCGCTATCATTAGCCGTTCATGTTGTCCTTTAAAAGCGGCTTTAACTCTGCGAGCAATAACATTCCATCTTTAACTATACCCAAACTACTTGCAGCTAAATATAGCGATAGGTGGGTACCCTTCATGGTCATCGATGATGATGTGATTAGGGAGAACGAAGGTAACCAAAAAACCCTTCAGCTTCATAAAAGAAGGGAATATAGGAAAAAAATAATGAAGAAATTACTCCATATTGCTCTACTGACATTACTCACCTCAACCTCTCTACATGCTGAACAGCTAGTAATTGCTCATCGAGGAGCATCTGGCTATTTACCCGAACATACTCTTGCAGCTAAAGCGCTAGCCTATGCAATGAAACCCGACTATATCGAACAAGATGTGGTAATGACAAAAGATGATCATTTAGTCGTACTCCACGATCACTATTTAGATCGCGTTACTGATGTAGCAGAACGATTTCCCGATCGCGCTCGACAAGATGGTCGTTTTTACGCTATTGATTTCACCCTTGCGGAAATAAAAACTTTACGCGTTACAGAAGGATTTAATCTAGATGAACAAGGGCAAGCTGTCGCCGTATTTCCGTCTCGCTTTCCAATGTGGCATGCAGATTTTACCGTCCCCACTTTAGCGGAAGAAATTGAGTTAATACAAGGACTCAACCATACGTTAGGTTACGATATCGGTGTCTATCCCGAAATTAAAGCACCTTGGTTTCATCGTCATGAAGGAAAAGATATTTCTAAAACTGTCTTAAACACGCTAAAAAAGTATGGCTATCAAACTAAAAAAGATAAGGTTTATTTACAATCTTTTGATCCCATTGAGCTCAAACGTATCCATGACCAATTACTACCCAATATGGGTATGGACATTCGTTTAGTCCAGCTGATCGCCCACACTGATTGGAATGAAACCATGGTCTATCAAGGTCAAACTGCCACATCATATGACTATCAATGGATGTTTAGTGAAGATGGAATGAAAAAGGTTGCTCAATATGCTGATGGTATTGGTCCATGGATGCCTATGCTAGTAGACAATAGCTCGACTAAAAGCAACATCGTGATTAATCCGTTAATGCACTATGCTAGAGACGCAGGCTTGGAAGTGCATCCATATACTTTTCGAGCCGATCCTGGACGTATCGCTCCTTGGGCCGAAAGCTTTGATGATATGCTAGAGGTATTCTACCATCAGGTTAAAGTCGACGGTTTATTTACGGACTTCCCAGATAAAGCGGTGAAATTTTTAGGCCGATAAGTCATGGCGCAAAAAGTGAACCGCACGGTTCACTTTCTATTTTACTTCAACACTTTCACACTCTGACGGACAACCAGCGTTGGTTCTAGCTGAACCATTTGAGGTTCGCGGCTCTGATTTTCAAGCTTATTTAATAGTGTTTCGATGGCAGCCTGACCTAAACGGTATTTAGGCTGATGAATAGTCGTCAGGGAAGGCGTCATAAAATTTGCGATATGAATATCATCATAACCGATGATCGAAAGCTGATCTGGAATAGCAATATCAAGGTCACTGGCGGCATGAATCACCCCCATGGCCATCATGTCATTACTAACAAAAAGTGCGCTGGGTAATGGTCCTTTTTTTTGCAATCGATACAGGGCTTGCGCGCCTCCTCCACATTCAAAATCAGACTCAGTAATCCAGTCAGGATTGATGGTTAAGCCCGCTTCAAACATGGCTCGTTTATAACCTTCATAGCGCATTTGCGCTTGATGACGACTCAGTGGTCCAGTAATACAGCCGATGGATTGATGACCACATTCAATTAAGTACTGGGTCGCCATGTAGCCACCACGCAGTGAGTTATCTTGGATTTTATCACTGGCAAATAGCATTGGCCCCCAATCCATAACCACCACTGGAATATCAGGATAGCGCTCAAAGACTTCAATCCGTTCGCCTTCTAAGGTCGAGCACATTAAAATTAAGCCATCGACTCGTTTTTGTAATAGGGTATTGATCGACGCTTTCATGCGTTGATTATCCCCTTCGGTATTACATAAGATCAGGCTATAACCTTGTTGATAGCAACTGCGCTCAACCCCTTTAACAACTTCTCCAAAAAATGGATTGGTTGAGGTAGTCACTAACATACCAATGGTACGGGTACGATTCATTTTTAAACTACGCGCCAAAGCAGAAGGCGCGTAATTGAGATCTTTCGCGGCTTTATTGACTCGCTCGGCAATATCATCACTAACATAGCGAGTCTTATTGATCACATGGCTAACCGTGGAAGTCGAAACCCCTGCAACGCGCGCAATATCTTTCATGGTTGCCATATCATCTTATCCCTTATTGATGCTGAGCTAAAAATTCATCCACTTCTTGGCGAGTCGGAATCGACGTTTGTGCGCCAAAACGAGTAACTGAAATCGCTGCTGCGGCATGAGCAAACTTAATCGCGGATTCTAAAGGCATATTCTCTAACAAGCCAGTCACAAACGCACCATTAAATGTATCGCCCGCGGCGGTGGTGTCGGTGGCCGAGACTCGAAAACCGGGGATCAGTTGTCCATGCCCATTTTCACTCAACCAAACCCCTTTTGCGCCAAGGGTAATAATAACAATTTCAATGCCTTGCTGATGTAACACTGTTGCCGCTTGCTGGGCTGAAGCATCATCGGTGACGGTAATGCCGGTGAGCACTTGCGCTTCTGTTTCATTAGGAGTGATCACATCAACACAACTGAGCAAACTCAATGGCAACTCACGGGCTGGCGCTGGGTTGAGCACCACATTCGTTTTCGCTTGTTTAGCGACTTGCGCCGCTTTAATGATGCCGTCAATCGGTGTTTCAAGTTGCATTAACAAGTAGCTGGCGGCACGAATGCTTGGTAGGTCATCTTCGATCGCTTCTGCGGTTAATCGGTCATTCGCCTCAGCTGAAAGACAAATACTGTTTTCTCCACGATCAGACACTTGGATCATCGCAATGCCTGTTGGGCAATCCGCTTGTACTTTCACACCACGAATATCCATTCCATCCAGCTTAAATCGTTCACAACTTTCGATACCAAAGGCATCATCACCAACACAGGCAATAAAGCCAATATCCGCTTTTAAGCGCGCGGCGGCAACCGCTTGGTTTGCACCTTTACCACCAGGGATGACTTGATAATTTCGGCCATGAAGCGTTTCTCCAGGACGAGGAAAAGTAGGGACTTGTAGAACATGGTCAGCATTGACACTACCTAATACCACCAATTGGTTCATAAGAATTATCCTTCTATAAGATAGAAAACCTCGCTCTATACTCAGAGCGAGGTATACGATAGGTGAGTTATTGACTGATAATTTTCAGCGGCACAGGAAGATAAGCCTCGACCGTCTGACCTTTGAGGATCTTATCAGCGGTTTCAACCCCTAAAGCGCCAATCATGTCTGGTTGTTGAGCGACCGTTGCCCCTAACTGACCACGTTTTACTGCGGCAATGCCGTCGTCAGTACCATCAAAACCAACAATCAAAATGTTTTTACCAGACGCTTGCACTGCGCGCAGCGCGCCCAATGCCATTTCATCATTTTGCGCAAAAACAGCTTGCACGCTTGGGTTTGATGCCAGTAAATTTTCCATGACGTTTAATCCTTTGGTGCGATCAAAGTCAGCAGGTTGGCTGGCAAGTAAAACCATATCATGCTCTTTAACTGCGTTCATAAAACCTTGTCCGCGTTCACGAGCCGCGGAGGTGCCGGCGATCCCTTCGAGCTGAATGACTTTGGCTTTTTCGCCAACTTTTTCAACGATAAATTGCCCAGCCATCTCTCCGCCCATTACGTTATCCGAAGCGATATGACTGACGACCTCACCACGGCTCGCACCACGATCCAAGGTTACCACAGGGATTTTTGCGCGATTAGCTCGGCGGATAGCGTTTGATACGGCATCAGAATCGGTTGGGTTAATTAAAATCGCTTTTACACCTCGAACCGTCAGATCTTCTACGTTCGACAGCTCTTTACTCGGATCGTTTTGCGAGTCCAAAATGATCAGGTTATAGCCTAAGTCTTTGGCTTTCGCTTCCGCACCATCTTTCATGGTGACAAAGAATGGATTGTTCAGGGTTGAAACGACAATAGCAATCGTGTCTTTCGCCGAAGCGGAGACCGATACCGATGCCGATAGCAGCGCAGCAGAAATTAACGTCGCAAGTTTTTTCATGTTAATTATCCTTTTTTTGGTAGGGGGAACCAGATAAAAGCACGCTTACATCTGGTAGGTTCACGTTTTACTTATTTTTATTGTCCACCAGCACAGCAAGCAATATAACGACCGCTTTCGCTATCATCTGGTAGTAAGAGGTCACATCGAGTAAGTTCAATGCGTTATTTAAAAAGCCGATGATCAGTGCGCCAATTAAGGTGCCCATGATCCGACCTTTCCCGCCCATTAAGCTGGTGCCGCCTAATACAACCGCCGCAATCGCATCCAGCTCATAGCCCATGCCTGCCGTAGGTTGCGCAGAAGAGAGCCGAGAAGTAACAATGATGCCCGCCAAAGCCGATAACAGACCACAAATGGCGTACACACCGATTTTAACGCGATCAACATTGATACCGGATAAACGCGCTGCTGACTCATTACCGCCCATGGCATAGATATAACGACCAAAACGTGTGTGATTGAGCAAGTACCACGCTGCCGCAAATACCACCACCATCATCCAAACGGGTACAGGAATGCCTAATGCGTAACCCGTACCAAACCAAGCAAATGCATCAGCGGTATCGGTAAATCCGGTTGAAATAGGACGCCCATCGGTATAAACCATGGTGACGCCACGCAGCAGCGTCATAGTAACGAGAGTAGCAATGAAAGCTTGTACCTTACCTTTGGCGATGATGATGCCACTGATACCTCCTAGTACGGCACCGGCAAGTAAAGCCGTGGGTACTGCTACTAGAACCGGAACTTCAAGGGCAATCAGACTGGCAGCAAACGCTCCACATAGGGCCAACACTGAGCCAACACTGAGATCAATGCCCGCGGTTAAAATAACTAAAGTCATACCAACCGCAATGATCGCGTTCACTGATGTCTGACGTAAAATATTCAGTATGTTGTCGACGGTAAAAAAGTTGGGATTTAAAAATGACACCACAACGACTAAAAATAGCAGAGCAATCAGTGACTTTTGTTCAATCAACCACGCTTTACTAAACCACTTTTTACCACCGTTGGGCGTCTGATTACTTAGGGTTTTACTATTCATGCTGCTTCCTCGTTCAAGGTTTTGCCAACGGCACACGCTAAAAGATTTTCTTGATTGGCTTGCTTGGCATCAAATTCGCCACTGATCCGCCCTTCATGCATAACTAAAATTCGATCGCTCATACCAAGTACCTCTGGCATTTCCGATGAAACTAAAATGATACTCATCCCTTGCGCTTTAAACTTATTGATTAATTGATAGATTTCTTTTTTCGCACCTACATCAACGCCACGTGTCGGTTCATCTAAAATCAGTACCTTAGGTTTCGTCATTAAGCCTTTGGCGATCGCCACTTTTTGCTGATTCCCACCAGAAAGATGACCAATGATCTGGTTGCGAGAAGGGGTTTTTATATTGAACAGTTGAATGAAATCTTCTACCGCAGTCGCTTCTGCGCCATGCTGAATTTGTATGCCCTTGGTCAGTTTATCGAGGGCACACAGCGACATATTTTCTTTGACTGATAAACCGAGTACCAGACCATCGCCTTTGCGATCTTCTGAGATGTAGGCAATACCATTGGCTAAACCATCTTGCGGGCTAACGGGGTTAATAGTGCGGCCATTAAGATTAATCACACCTCGCTCAGAAGGCAGCGCGCCATAAATCACCTTCATTAATTCGCTACGTCCCGCTCCCATCAAGCCAGAGATACCTAAAATCTCTCCTCGACGCAGGGTAAAGCTGACATCATGAATCCCCGATCCGGTCAAACCTATCACTTCGAGACAAACTTTATTTTCTGGCTCTACGTCAATACGTGGATACTGCTCTTCTAATTTACGCCCAACCATCATTTCAATCAGACCATCTTCATCTGTCTCATTGACTTGGCATTGACCGATGAATTTACCATCTCGCAACACAGTAATATCATCGCAAATTTCAAAAATTTCTTTTAAGCGATGAGAGATATAAACGATGCCACAACCTTGGTCGCGCAATTCATTAATCACGTTAAACAATGAGGCGGTTTCGGTATCGGTTAATGCGTCGGTTGGCTCATCCATGATGATCACTTTGGACTCAAAGGACAGCGCCTTGGCGATTTCCACCATCTGCTGTTCACCAAGACTCAGCTCACCGAGCAAGGTTTTGGCACTGTGTTTTACATTAAGACGAGCTAACAGTTGATCGGCTTCCGCGTACATCTCTTGCCACAAAATGCGGCCAAAAGCGCTGGTTTTTTCTCGACCAAGAAAAATGTTTTCTGCAATTGTCAGCTGCGGGATCAGGTTTAACTCCTGATGAATAATACTGATCCCCGCTTGCTGAGAATCCCTAGGGCCTTTGAAACTGGCTGGTTGACCTTGATACTCTATGGTGCCAGCATCTTTGCTGTAGATCCCCGTTAATACTTTCATTAAGGTCGATTTGCCAGCGCCATTTTCTCCCATCAAGGCCATGACTCGACCGGGATAGACGTTTAAACAAGCTTGATCAAGCGCTTTCACACCAGGAAAAGCTTTATCAATCTGACTGAGAGCTAAAATCGGTTGAGTCATCACTCCTCCTTATCGTTAAATCACAACATCGAACGCTAAAACACCACGCCCGATTGAAAAATCACATTGGCATAGGGTGTACACTCACCGGTTCTTACCACCGCGCGGCTGGCAACCGTACGAGTTTTAAACTCATCATGGCTAAGATACTCAATCACAATAGGTTGGCCTGTTTTCTGTTGCTCGCGGTGCAACTCAGCGAGTAATTCGCTATGTAAATCAGGGCTGACTTGAGCAAACTCGTGAGCCAATAGCACCGCTTGCACTTGCATTTCGCTGAGGATGACTCGCACCGTATCCAAAAAACTCGGAATACCCTGCGTTAAAGCTAAATCGATCCGCTGTACAGACTCGTCAATCGGTAAGCCGGCATCGCCAATCGTAATTTCATCGCCATGACCTAACGTGGCCACTAGATAAGAGAGTTCGGCGTTTAGTAGCGTACTTTTTTTCATTATTTGACCTTTATTTCAGTGCACGTTGAGGTGAAGCGAGGACCCATCTCGACAGTTAATTATTGACAAAATACTCATCGAAACGTTTCGATAGCATAATAACGCCACTTTTTTGCTTTGCATCTAGATTAAAATCAGACTGTGAGTTGGATCGTTTTATCGATATTTGATGATCGATAAACAGTGAGAATGATCACTGAGATTTTTATCAGCCAATCAATGATCCGTTGAGTCATATCCGCAATTGCAGTAGGAAAAACAGAAAAATAACCAGAAAGCATAGCTTGTTGTAGAGCGACTTAGGTATCATGACTTACGTTTTCTTTATCGGTAGATCAACAATGAAAAAATTAGCGTTATTATTGCTCAGTACCTTGGCTCTCACTGCTTGTGAAAACGAAGTAGGTACTAGCTCTTGGTGCCAAGAGATGCGTGAAAAACCTAAAGGTGAATGGAGTGCCCAAGGAGCCGTGGATTTTGCTAAACACTGCGTATTACAAACCGAAGTGGGCAGTCAAGAGTGGTGTGAGGATATGCAAGAGAAACCGAAAGGCGATTGGACAGCCAATCAAGCGACCTCATACGCGAAACACTGTATTTTTTAGTTTCTCGGACACTAGGGTCTGTTGACCTTTCGCGATTCAATTTTGTTCGAAAGGTCTACAGCCCCTAAAAATAGGATGCAAAGATGCTCACTACTGGCGGGCATCTTTTGGAGAATCCATGACGACCATAGTGCTAATGGATTTTACCGTTAGGCATTCACCTAACACATCGGCATGAAAGCGCTTATAAGCACTGAGATCTTTAGTCTCAAAACGAAGTAAGTACTCATTCATTCCAGTAATGTTATGACACTCCACCACCTCTTTAGCAAAGCGTACGTGCTCTTCAAAACTGAGTTGTGCCTTTTTGGTATGACTATTCAAACCAATCGCAACATACGCCACAAACCCAATATCAAGTTGGCTTTTATCGACGATCACTCGATAGCCTTTAATGACTTTCTTGCGCTCAAGCTCTTGCACTCGCCTTAGTGTCGCTGAGGGTGATAATCCTACCCGCTCGGCAAGCTCAACATTAGAGATCCGCCCATCCGCTTGAAGCTCTTGCAATATTCGTTCGTCAAATCTATCCATAAGTCATTTTTATTGCTAATTAAGGTCATTGAAAACAAATATAAACACAATATTGCCCAACAATACCATTATTATTTTCTCATCATTTACTTAACAAGAGCCGCTCATGGATTACACAATGGGGACCACTCATCGCATTCGCGTTTGTTTCTACTTTTTCACCCGGTCCAAATAACATCATGCTCATGACCTCAGGAGCCAACGTCGGATTTGTACGGACCATTCCTCATATGTTGGGCATTACTTTAGGATTCAGTATCATGGTACTGCTGGTTGGTATTGGACTCACCGAACTGTTTCATCGTTATCCAATGCTACAATACGGACTGCAAATCATCTGCACCGCCTATTTAGTCTATTTAGCCGTAAAAATAGCCTTGAGTAACCCCTCACAAACAACGCAGCACTATCAACCGATGACCTTTACTGCTGCAGCACTTTTTCAGTGGGTAAATCCCAAAGGCTGGTCCATGGCACTCACCGCGGTGAGTGTGTTTAACCAACAGGCAAGTTGGATGCAACTCATGGTGATCGCGGTGATATTTGCTATGGTCAATATACCATCGGTAAGCGTTTGGACGGTAGCGGGTAAGCAGTTAAGCCAGTGGATGAATCATCCGCGCTATGTCCGTTGGTTTAATGGCGCCATGGGGGGATTATTACTGCTGTCTGTGTTGCCGATGCTATAAATAGGTTGTTTTGCTCAAGCTTAGGGAGAAATACTGACTTTTTACGCCGAGCGCAGTAAACTCTCCCTTGTTTTTAACCACTGTTGTCTTCACTATGCCTGCCGATTGCTTTACCCCATTTGTCACTGACATGACTAATGTCCCATTACCTGAACGCTTCACTTATCCGTTTTGTTATCAGCCACATCCTTTAGCGCTGATTGCCGCCAAACAGTTACAAGCTCATCTAACCACACAAAATGATTGGGTCCACCCTTTTGGTATGGAACAACAAAACGACGGTCACGGAAAAATGTTTGGTGTTTTAGTGGTGAAAAATGCTCAGAACCAATTGGGGTATCTCGCTGCATTTTCTGGCCAGCTCGCCGAACAAGATCATCTCCCCGGTTTTGTACCGCCAGTCTTTGACCGTTTTACACAAACGGAATTTTTTAGCGCAGAAGCCAACCATATTGCCGAAATAAATCAGCAAATTAACCAGTTAATGCACTCAGAACAGCTCAGCGCTCTTATTGAAGCTTTACAGGTCTGCCAAGAACAAGCAAGTCAAGCCATTAGTGCACAACAAAAAGCAATGATCGACAGCCGAGCGCAGCGAAAACAACAGCGCGCCACAGCGACCAACCAAGCAACAACAGCAGAGCAACAAGAACTGTTCAACCAACTTGCCCAGCAAAGCGTGCAAGAGAAATGGCAATTAAAACAACTTAAGCTTGAATGGCAACAAAAAACTGCGGTGTTAGATGAACAGCTCAAGCAACTCAATCATAAAATAGCTGAACTAAAACAAGAGCGTAAGCAACGTTCAGCGCGCTTGCAGCATCAGCTCTTCTCACACTATTTCTTTCTTAACAAGTACGGCGAGAAGAAAAACCTCAATGCTATTTTTGCCCCGTGTCCAAACCCAGTCCCTCCAGCAGGTGCTGGGGAATGCGCAGCACCGAAATTACTGCATTATGCTTTTCAGCACCAACTAACCCCAATCGCGTTAGCGGAATTTTGGTGGGGCAGTTCACCGAAATCGGAGATCCGCCAGCACGGTAAGTTTTACCCCGCTTGTCAAAGTAAGTGTCAACCGATTTTGGCGCACATGCTCAAAGGTATGCCGTTAGAGGATAATCCCTTATTAGTGAATCCTGCCGAGGGTAAACAAATTGAGATTATCTACCAAGATGAGGCAATCGTCGTTATCAACAAACCTGCTGAGTTTTTATCCGTACCAGGCGTTAATATTAAAGATTCCGCTTTCACCCGCTTAGCTGAGCAATTTCCTAACTGTGAAGGTCCATTTGTCTTGCACCGCTTAGATATGTCGACATCAGGACTGTTAGTGTTCGCCTTAACGCGCCGCGCGAATAAATCCCTACAAAAACAATTTATTACTCGGCAAATTGACAAACAGTATGTGGCTTTATTATCCGGCGAACTTGAACAAGATAGCGGAGATATTACGCTGCCTCTGGCCGCGGACCTAGACGATAGACCAAGACAAAAGGTCTGCTTTGAGATAGGAAAATCGGCGCAGACACGGTGGGAAAAGGTAGCGATTGAACAAGGTAAAACCCGAGTGAATTTATATCCTCATACGGGACGAACCCACCAATTGCGCGTCCACTGCGCTCATCCTGATGGATTGGGTTTTCCTATCGTTGGCGATGATCTGTATGGGCAAGCTGCTGAAAGACTGTGTTTACATGCTCAGAAGTTAAGCTTTTCTCACCCCTATCATCATCAAAAAATGACCTTTGAAGTGCCAGCAGACTTTTAATTACAGACTTGAGCCTTTAGTCGCGGGTTTTATCTCTTTATGGATTTTAGTGTTCTTGGTTTCCTTGGCGTCAACCGCGTCGACTAATTGAGTAACGTTTTCACCTGCAGCAGGGTGAGTCATGCCATTAAAACGTCCACCTTGTTCAATACTCAGATCGTCAGTATACAGAGTGCCATTAACCACCCCTTTACTTAAAATCTCGATTTTGTCGGCGTGACAAGTGCCTTCAAATGCGCCGTTAATGATCACATGTTGCGCAAAAATATCACCATTTACCGCGCCACTTTCACTAACCACAATGGTCTTAATAACATGCAGTTGTCCATCGACAAGACCATCGATTTGAATATTGTCTTCTAACCGGAGTTGTCCGCTAATTGAACAGCCTTTTGCGATGAGAGTTGTAGCTGCGCGCTGACTCTGAGTTCGACTTTGTTTACTAAAGATTCCCATCGAATACCTCTTACTTGACTAAATAAACTTTCAAAATCATTAATGCCCCAATCGACAAAAGGTTTGGGATCTAATGGTCGACCAACAAAACGCACTTCATAATGTAGATGAGGCCCAGAAGAGAGACCGGTATTACCCGAATAAGCAATCAGATCGCCCTTTTGTACAAAATCACCACTCTTAACCGCAAACTTTTGTAAGTGCGAATAAGAGCTTGAGAAACCATAAGCATGTTGTAAGCGCAAAAAGTTACCTGAACCTTGGTTACTCGCCCGAGTGACTTCCACCACGCCATCGGCTGGCGCGTAGACAGGAGTACCGATATTGACCGCAAAGTCTTGCCCGCGATGAAAAAGCACCTTACCTGTTACAGGATGAGTTCGCTGACCATATCCTGACGAAATTCTTGCCTCATGCACAGGTGCGCCACTGGGAATTTGGGTTAACATCACCATTCTCACCGAAGAAGTTATCGCTGCTGTATCCAAGCGAGACTCTAATTCCGCACCACTGTCTTCCATACCTAAAACTTTTTCGAGATCGCCTAGTCGATCGGCAACCAACTGCATTTTTTCTTCACGCTCTTGTAAATCATGCTCTAAATTATTTTTTAGTTCTTGCAGTGAAGATAGCTCACCCAGTAATGAAGAGGATTGGCTCTCTAGTTCTTGCTGCTTTAATTTGGCAAAATCCACTTCGCTGGACAAATAATAGATCACCCCACCAATGGTCAGTAATGCAACTAGCAGAGTATAACCCACTGTTTTTAAAACATGCCGATACCACTTGCCGAGATGAAAGTGTCGCGTGCCGTGGATAGATGAAACAGAAACGATAACCTTTTCTTTCATTGATTCTATTAATACTAAGGTGGAATTATTTGATTCTAGCAGGTAACCCGCAATGACTAAACGTTTTGCTTGATTGGACTACACTAGGTTAAGCAGCTTCTGACATGGATCTCTTTTTTATTTTTATAATAAGTTGCGATAAATAGCCTCTCTACCTGACACTGATATCCCAAAACAACTTGAGATTGCCAATCAACATCAAGCGATTCCATCCACCATAAGCATAGATAAAGAGACAATAAGTGTCGTTGTAACTGTGTGCAAAGGTGGCGGATCATACTACCCCTCTTCATCACTCAGTAACATCAGATGAGAAAACAATGGGTGAAGGAATATTCTGATAACGCATCCTCACACCATTTCGTCGAACTGTACTTAAATTACAGAAATCATTTAAACATCGTCAATTATTTAGTTTTTTAATAATAGGCAAAATTAGCACGGTACTTAGATCACACAATTATTCAAACGAATCAATCATTGTCACTTAATTGAGATCTTGATCACCATATGAGATAAATGATAATTACCAAATTTGATACATAGCGCAACTAAAATAAATTGACAAAATTAAAACAAATGAAATGTAAATTAATTACACAGCAAAATGGTGAAGAGAATCACGTAATGAGCGCAGTTGAAAGACAGTTATCGCGTGATAGATCACAAAAAACCCGTTGTCAGCTCTAACGTAAAATTGTGTGATAGATTGATTGGGTACTAAGCAACCAACGGTTTTAGACGAACCGTTATCACACTACTTCTTTAGAACATCGAACGGGGAACGGATATGTTATCACCAGATGCTAAGGTCAAGATACAAAATTTTGGCCGTTTCTTATCAAACATGGTTATGCCCAATATTGGTGCGTTTATCGCTTGGGGCTTTATTACCGCACTTTTTATTCCTACAGGTTGGTTACCCAATGAAACATTAGCTTCTTTAGTTGGCCCGATGATCACCTACTTGCTGCCTCTACTGATCGGTTATACCGGGGGTAAGTTAATCGGTGGTGAACGAGGTGCCGTTGTCGGTGCAATAACCACCATGGGGGTTATCGTCGGTACGGATATTCCTATGTTTATGGGCGCAATGATCGTCGGACCAATGGGCGGCTGGGCCATCAAATACTTTGATAAACGTGTTGATGGCAAGATTAAAAGCGGCTTCGAAATGTTAGTGAACAATTTCTCTGCTGGTATTATCGGTATGATCTGCGCCGTCATCGCCTTTTATTTAATCGGCCCTTTTGTCAAAGTACTCTCGGATGTTTTAGCGGCTGGCGTAAACTTTTTGGTCGCAGCACACCTACTTCCATTAACATCCATTTTCGTCGAACCTGCGAAAATTCTATTTCTCAACAATGCCATTAATCACGGTATTTTCTCCCCACTTGGCATTCAACAAGCCAGCGAAACAGGGCAATCCATTTTCTTCCTGATTGAGGCTAACCCAGGACCGGGATTAGGTATCTTATTAGCCTATATGGTGTTTGGTAAAGGGACCGCTCGTCAAACCGCTGGTGGAGCAACGATTATTCACTTTTTCGGTGGTATTCATGAGATCTACTTCCCTTACATACTGATGAATCCTCGCCTAATCTTAGCCGCGATTGCTGGCGGAATGACTGGAATCTTTACCTTAACCCTATTCAATGCAGGCATTGTCTCTCCTGCCTCACCAGGTTCTATTTTTGCCATTTTATTAATGACCAATAAAGCCTCCATGCTTGGTGTGATCTGTTCTATTTTTGCCGCCGCAGCCGTCTCCTTCATTGTTGCAGCCATTCTCATGAAAGCTCAGCATTCAACCGATGAAGAGGGCGATCAAGGTTCACTCGCCAAAGCTACTGCGCAAATGAACACGTTAAAATCCACAACAGCAGAACAGGCTAAACCGTCACCAGCTAAGCATGATCTCAAACTAAACCATGTCAAAAGCATCATTGTGGCCTGTGATGCGGGGATGGGATCAAGCGCTATGGGAGCCAGTTTATTACGTAAGAAAGCGCAAGCAGCAGGCTTAAACGTCACCATCACAAATCTGGCGATCAATAACTTGCCACAAGATGTGGATATTGTGATCACCCATAAAGATCTCACCGACAGAGCGCGTAAACACGCTCCTAATGCCCAGCATCTATCACTCACCAATTTTCTTGATAGCGATATGTATAATCAATTAGTCATCCAACTGCTGGCCGCCACACATCCCAAAGCAGCCAATGACAGTTGTCTCATTAAAGCACCGTTAGTCGCCGCTAATGATGAGTATTTTGACCCTCAGCAACCTTCCATTTTTAGCTTACAGAAAGACAATATCTACCTGGGTTTAACCGCCAGCCATAAAGAGGAAGCCATTCGCTTTGCTGGTAATAAGCTCGTAGAACTTGGCTACGTGCACCCGGAATATGTTGATGCGATGCTTGCGAGAGAACAATTAGTCTCGACCTACTTAGGTGAATCGATCGCGGTTCCTCACGGCACAATTGAAGCCAAAGATCGAGTCATCAAAACGGGTATTGTCATTTGTCAGTACCCATCCGGCGTCCAATTTAGCGACGATGAAAACGATATCGCCAAATTAGTGATCGGTATTGCCGCCAAAAATGATGACCATATTCAAGTCATTACTGCCATTACCAATGCCCTTGATGATCCAGAGGCCATCAACACCCTGACCTCGACCAATAACATCAAAGAGATATTGGCAATTTTGAACAATGCCCAAGCGGCCTAATTGCCTTTGCTCTTGAGGCAAACGAGGTCAGCATCCCCCGAAATTTATGCTGACCTCACCCTAATTTTTGTCAGTCACTATTTGGTAGGTAATGAATTATGAAAAATGCAGTACATTTTGGTGCCGGTAATATTGGCCGTGGTTTTATTGGAAAACTACTCGCCGATGCGCACATTCAAGTCACATTCGCCGATGTTAATGACCCCTTAGTGGATCAACTTAGTCATCAACAACAGTATAAAGTTAAGATTGTCGGTCATGACTGTCAGATCGATACCGTTACTAAGGTAACCGCCGTTAACTCCGCCAGCCACGAGCTCATTGAACGAATGATTAACACCGATTTAGTCACCACGGCTGTCGGCCCCGCCGTATTGGATATGATTGCAAAAACCATCGCCAAAGGGATTGAAGCGCGTTTTGCGGCCGGTAATCAACAACCTCTCAATATTATCGCTTGTGAAAACATGGTACGAGGCACTAGCCATTTAAAAACTGAGGTGTTTAAGTATTTATCCTCTGATCTCCAAGCCAAAGCAGAACAATACATTGGATTTGTTGACTCAGCCGTCGATCGAATTGTCCCTCCCGTCGAAGCCGCCAACGACGATCCACTTGACGTCACAGTAGAAAGCTTTAGTGAATGGATTGTCGATGAGCAGCAGTTTAAAGGCGAAGTTCCTTGTATCAAGGGCATGGAAACCACCCAAAATCTGATGGCCTTTATCGAAAGAAAACTGTTTACCCTCAATACCGGACACTGTATTACTGCTTACTTGGGCTGTTTGAAAGGGCACCATACCATTCGTCAAGCCATTGAAGACCCAGAGATACGCGCCGAGGTCAAACAAGCGATGCTAGAGAGTGGCGAAGTACTCATCCAACGTTATGGGTTTGATCGCACAATGCATCATGCGTACATCGAAAAAATCTTATCGCGTTTTGCAAATCCTTACTTAGTCGATGAAGTGGATCGCGTTGGACGTCAACCTCTACGAAAATTAGGGCCGAATGATAGATTAATCAAGCCATTACTCGGTACAATAGAGTACGGCACAGACAATACAACCTTACTGAAAGGGATTGCCGCCGCCCTAAAATATACCAACCTTAACGATCCGCAATCCATTGAATTGCAAGCTTCACTCAAAGAACGCGGGATCTCAAAAACGCTGGCACATTATTCAGGCTTAAAAGAAAACAGTGTCGAAGTACAAAAAATTGAAGCAATTTATCATCAGCTTTAACGTGACACTAAGATAGGAAGGCCACCGCCTTCCTATCTCAACCTTAAATTAGATAGTATATGGCACAGAAAATTGACGAAATCGATATTTTAGAACAACTGAACAACGCCCCCTCTGTGCGTGGCTTTTTTATCACAACCGTTGACATATTGACCCAGGCGGTTGATGCACTGATGCAGCGTATTTTTCGTAAAGATAATTTTGCGGTGCAATCGGTTGTTGGACCATTATTAGACGATACAGGACCACTTGGTAACCTTTCTGTTCGCTTAAAACTGTTATATGGTCTAGGCGTGGTGACCGATGACACTTATCACGATATCGAAGCCATCATCAAACTGCGTAATCAATTGAATAGTGATGCTATGGAGTACAGCTTTACCGATCCTAAAGTAATTCACGCCATAAAAGCATTAAATCTTGTCCAAAACAGAGGATTGTTACCTGTGACGATGGTTGATCCAGATGGCGACATCGATCTCGACTTTTATCACTTACAACTACAGCGCCAACAGCAAGTGATCCGCTCTGGACTTTCCTTAGCGATTATTGAGGTTTGTAATGAACTCAATAAAGAGAGCCCGTTTTAAATCATCATGGCCTATTGTATGACTCGTTCTCGAACTGATCATTAGAAATGACAAAGATCGTCTTCCCAATTTCTCGGCAATACACTTACCGATTTTTAGAGCGAGTGTTAGTCTTGTCCTCATTGTGAAGCGAACCAGTTTAGATAACGATGATCAAAATAGGCATTATTGGCTTGGGGGATATCGCCCAAAAAGCTTACTTACCCGTGATAACCCAACGTCCCGAGGTTGAACTGGTCTTTTGCACTCGAAATCAGCACACTCTTGCGCATTTAGCCGCTCAATATCGGATCACTGAAACCTGTACCCAATATCAAGATCTGCTCAAATTCCAAGTCGATGCCGTGATGATCCACGCGGCAACGGCCGCTCATCCTGAGATTGCGGCTTTTTTCTTACGTCATGGCATCGCCACATTTGTCGATAAACCATTAGCAAACAGCACGGCTGATTGCGAACAATTGTACGCATTAGCTGAACAGTACCAACAACCGCTTTATGTCGGGTTTAATCGTCGCCACCTTCCGCTATTAAATCAACATTTGGTCGGAGTACAGCAAGGCTTACGAGACGACTTACTCGGCTTACGCTGGGAGAAAAATCGCCATGCTTTACCTGGTGATATTCGTACCTTCTTGTTTGATGACTTCATCCATCCATTAGACAGTATCAATCTCTACGCTAAAGCCGATTTGCAAGACGCTTACATCACCCATCAAATGGCCGGCAAACAGTTAGCGCGTATCGATATTCAATGGCAACATGGAGCCACTTTGTTGCATGCTTCAATGAATCGACAATTTGGTATTACGAGTGAATCTGTCAGTGCGCAGTTCGTTAATCAAAGTTATCAGTTTCACTCTTTTTCTGAAGGCATACACTGGCAGAATAATCAGCAGCAACTACTGGCTTCACCAGATTGGACACCGATGCTGACCAACAAAGGATTTAGCGCGATGATCGATGAATGGCTCAGGGTGATACAACAAGGAAAGCTCGCCCACTCAATCATTGAGCGCAACCTCGCTAGCCACCAATTAGCCGAAGCACTCTGCGTGCGTATCACTCAATTAACCGATAGCATCTAAACGCAGACAACCTTTTATCAAACCACGCACAATGACATTAGAATTATGAACCCGAAACAACGCGCAAAATTACTGGCCGCCTTCGAGAGCAAAACCGAAGTGCCAATGCTTATCTTATCGCTTATCTATGTACTATTGGCTTTAATACCCGATGTCGCTCAGCTAGACCAAGAAGAACGCCACTTTATCAATCAATTGATTTGGTTAGTGTGGGGCGTTTTCGCTACTGAATTGGCGATTAAAGTTTTGCTCAGCCAACAGCGTGGCCGCTATTTAATGCAAAATTGGCCTGATGTCTTGATTGTTGCGATGCCATTCCTAAGACCATTACGTTTTATACGTATTCTGTTTATTTTACCGAGAACCTGGCGGCAAACCAAAGCGGTCTTACGGCAAAAAACCCTCAGTTTTATTGGCTTAACCAGCTTATTAACCGTGATGTTAAGTTCAGCGTTTGTCTATTTGGTGGAGAGAGGCAGCGACAGTCCAATTGAAGATTATAGTGATGCGCTCTGGTGGGCAATGACCACCATTACTACCGTAGGCTATGGCGATATGTATCCAGTGACCGCTTTTGGCCGCGGCGTTGCGGTGTTTCTCATGTTAACGGGCATTACCCTTTTTGGTTTATTAACCGCGAGCGTGGCCTCTTTCTTTGTCGATGATAATCAACAGCAGCGCCTAGATTCACAGCATCAACATAGTCATAGAAAACACGGTCAGCAACCTCGCTCCCAATTTCATCTCGCTCGGTTTCGTCAGCAGTTAAAGGAAAAACACCATCTGCACCATAGTCATGATAAACACCGATAATAGCGTATTAAATGGCCCAAATAGAAAAGAGCCGGTCGCATCGCCACCGGCTCTGTATCGAAGCTTAACGGTATTAAACCTTAAGGTTGATAAGGTAAAGAAGAGTGATGCAAGACAATGCGTAGTTGCCCCTGCTCATCTTTCTTAAAGGCCCAGCTTTTATCAACCATCGTGGTTTGCCCTTGCTTATCAACTAATATGACATTACCCATGGTCAAGGCTAAATCGCCATTAATGTAAATCGCAGCATTCTCAAAGCGGTATTCCTTCCAACCTTTTAAAGCAAAGCCAGAGTCTTGTGCATAATGGCTATTACCACCGACAAAATAGGCTAATGCTCCAGCCACATCGGTACGAAACGTTTGCTGACCACTGGCGAGCGTCGGTTTAAACAGCACCGTACCTTGTTGGTAACCATAAGCTTGTTCCAACACTTGGCTGGCTAACGTTTTTGCCGCTGCGTGGCCTTGCTTTTCATACGTTTGGCTGATATTGATTAATGCCTCACCCCAAGCCTGTTGAGCATTCAGCACTTCTTGATGGGTAATATTATTATTCACAACTGGCGAAGAAGCCTGAGCTGCCCACGGTAACACGCTGGATAATAATAGTGCTGAAATAGAAAATGTTTTATGGATGCGTTGCATAGTCCCTGCCTTACTCATTTAAGTGATTTGAGTGACTACTGTAGCGCGCTTTGATGAACCTAAACCCTGCGCGAAGATTAACCTAAGATGAACATGGTTTACCGTCAGTACATAAATCGCTTACTCTGCTGTTATTAACGCTATGCTCTGAGGAAATGGCTGTGTTTCGCTATCAACTATCGTTTGTGTTGGCACTTTTACTGTCGCTGATTTTAGCTCAGGCGGGGGCGGCTTATTGGTCGAATCAAGTCGCCAATGAGCACCTGCAGCGTGGGCAAGTGTCTAACCAAATTTTACAAAACTTCATGCAACTGAGCACCGAAAAACAACAGTTGAAAATTTGGCTTGCCGAATATCTGTTGGTTAAAGATGGCAGTACTTTAAAACGCGACCTACGCTTTGCCAAAATTGAAGATTTACTAGAAAAGCTCAACCAGCTCACCGAACAAGCCCAGCAACAGAGTTTAACTCAGCAAGACTT
Source organism: Vibrio sp. 11986-1-5 (assembly GCF_963878025.1). Taxonomy (NCBI): domain Bacteria; kingdom Pseudomonadati; phylum Pseudomonadota; class Gammaproteobacteria; order Vibrionales; family Vibrionaceae; genus Vibrio; species Vibrio sp. 11986-1-5. The sequence continues at coordinate 16,656 of NZ_CAWNVW010000033.1, read as the reverse complement.
TGCGGAAATTACTCAGCAAATTAAAGTCATCTCTTTATTTGAAACCAACTTCGCCAGTTTAAAACAAGCACTACGCTCATGGGAAATCGCTAAAATTACCGATGATGATGAGCGCTGGCTGCTGCTTAGTCAGTCGTTTGATCAGGTCGATAATACTGACCTGCGCCAGTTACTCAATCAAGCAATTAGTGTGCAACAACAACGTACCACTCGTTATGAAAGTGCAGCAATGAACGCGCTATCGAATGTGAGAAGCGTGATCATCAGTCTCGCGGTGATTGGCGTGATTTTAGGTGGATTACTCGGTGGCTGGCTGCTGAGAACCTTATCCAAACCATTGGCGGAATTGGTCAAAAGCACTACTGCATTAGAGCAAGGCCAACTGGATCATCGAATTGTCGTTAGTGGCCCCTTGGAGCTGAAAACTCTCGCTCGCCATTTCAACTATATGGCGCAAAGCTTAGAGCAAGCTCAGCAACAAGAAATGGTTTCCCGCCAGTTGATTGAGCGCGAAGTGACGGCTCGCACCCAAGAGCTCGCTCAAGCCTTGCAAACCCTAGAAAAAGCCAAACATCAACAAAAAGAGTTTTTTGCCAACGTTAGCCACGAGCTACGCACCCCAGCAACGGCCATTTTAGGCGAAGCGCAAATCACCCTGCGTAGCCGCCACAATAGTGATGACGAGTATCGACAAACCTTACAACGTATTAACGAGTCAGCGATGCACTTATCTTATCGTATTGATGATCTATTAATGCTGATCCGCCAAGATGAACAGCTATTTAAGCCGACTCTCACCGCGATGACACTTGAGGCGATTTGGCAAGCCATTGTGCGACAAACCAACCTGCTTGCCAGCTCTCAGCAAGTCACCGTTGCAGCCACAGAGCCAACACAAGCCAATTGGCAGGCTCTGATTTGCTATACCGACTTAGATAAACTATTAATGATTATCCGTATTATTGTTGATAATGCATTACGTTATGACCCGAAAAAACAGCCACTTACACTAACGTTAACGCTCGAACCCAACCAAGTATCGTTTCAACTTAATGATCAAGGTATTGGAATCGCTAGCGATGACCTTGAGCGTATTTTTGAACGCTATTTTCGTGCTAACAATGGTAAACAATATCGTCCTGACGGACTCGGCATAGGCTTAACCTTAGCTCAGAGCATGGCTAAACAATTAAATGGCGAGATAAAGATCGCTAGCCAGCTTAATCAAGGTAGCCAAGTGACCCTTAGCTTTCCACTGGAAGAGGTTTAGCATGCGCATTTTATTAATTGAAGATGATCCTAGAATCGCAAGTTTTATCGAACGAGGCTTAAAAGCTGAAGGTCATCAGATCCAACACCTGAATGATGGCCAATACGCACTAGAAACCGTTATCAGCTATGAACCTGATGTGCTGATTTTAGATCGCATGCTGCCTCATTGTGATGGACTGACCATTTGTCAACAAATCCGCTCAGCGGGCATTGATGTCCGGATCTTGATGCTGTCAGCGTTAGGTGATGTTGATGAACGAGTCAAAGGCTTGCGCACTGGCGCAGACGATTATCTTGCTAAGCCATTCCATTTTGAAGAGTTACTGGCTCGTTTAGATGCCCTACAACGGCGTCACTCTGAATCCAGTCCCTTAGCCACACTACAAGTCGCAGATTTAGTCCTCTGCTTATCGACCATGCGTGTCACCCGTGCCAATCAATCCATTGAGTTAACCGCCAAAGAGCTGTCCATTTTAGAATTATTGATGAACAAGCCTGGGCATATTTTTAGTCGCGAGCGCATTCTGGCTAACGTTTGGGGAATTCATCAAGATCCGTTAACCAATGTGGTCGATGTTTACATGCGCCGATTACGCAAAAAAATTGATGACCCTTTTACCGCACCGCTGCTCAAAACCAAACGCGGCATGGGTTATTATCTACAAGCCGCTCAGTAAGTGTGGCTTGGCTATGTTTGGTTTTGGCACAAGGGGGGATAGCTCACTCAGTCAATACTCAACAAGCGGTCACTATCCATGCTGACAACTCTTGCAGCTCCTTTGCATACTCTGAGTGTTGCTGCGCTAATTGCTCAATGCACAAAGCAATAGCACAGCGATCATAAGGGACCTGAGCCAGTTTTTTCGCTAATAACTCCATCGGATAAGGATCGAGCATATCACTGAAAATCGTCGCTTGCTGAATCACTCCTTGCTCAACATCGAGAAAAATTTCTACTCCTCCCCACGTGAAACGCTCATCCAAATGGTGAGTAAAAGGTGGAGTTTGGCCAAAGTTCCATTCCCAGCTGCTTTGTTTTGCAAACTTGTCTTCAAAACCGGGTAAATCGGTAAACTGTTCAGGAGAAATGTACTCAACTTGGGCATCTTGTTGGTAATGCTGTAAATAAGCGTGGATGATCGCATCGCATACTTGCTGATGGTCAATATCCGCTTTAACGCTATTGAGGTTAATCACGCGAGATTTAACCGAAGTAATCCCTTTCGCCTGCAGTTTTTTGGGATCAGGATTAAGGTAATCCGCTAAGCGGCTCATATCCGCGCTCAACAGTAAAGTGCCGTGATGAAAGCCGCGATCAAGCGTTTCTCGATAAGCTGAGCCAGAGAACTTGCGCCCCCCCTCCTCATCTTGCAACACCAAATCATTACGTCCATTAGCCACACCGTGAATACCCAGTTGTTGTAATCCAGCTAATACAATCTGTGTCGACACCTGTTTATCATACTCAGGTTTGCCAGCCATAAAAGTAAAATTAGTATTGCCCAAATCGTGAAAAACCGCGCCGCCACCGGTTTGTCGGCGAGCCAGTTTCACCCCATCGTGTTCCATGCGCTCAGTTCTACACTCTCGCCATGGATTTTGCGCTCGGCCAATAACGACGGTATCGGCATTACGCCATAAAAACAAAATCCGCTGATTGGCGGGCATCGAACGGAAAATCGTATCTTCAACCGCTAAGTTGAACCAAGGATTGGTCGATTCAGAGATAAGAATTCGGGTACGAGTCATGGCTATATCACCTTGATACAAAACAAAGCGTTATCCTACTGAGCATTAACTGAGATAGCGAGGAGAAATCGGTATACTCACTGGGAAAATTGCGTTTGTTGAAAACTGGTGCGCTGTGTGATTTGTGCATACCAGCTTGCCAACTGTGGATACGAGCGTTGCCAATTTAGCTGACTCAAACGAAAATCGAGATAAGCTAATCCAACCGCAATCGAACAATGGGCAGTGGTGAATGGTTTGTTAGCAAACAGTAAGCATTCACTTTCAAGCTGAGTCAAGATTCTCTGTATGGCATGCTGACGACGTAAAGCCAATTCACCCTTATCGGGCTCACCATATTTATTGGCGATCACCGTCTGAAAAGCACTATCCATTAATGCTTGACCTAGACCTAACTATTGCATCACTTGCTCGTCGTCATCCATTCTCGGCGCACAAGGGGAGTGAATATCCAAGTATTGTAGGATAAGTAAGGTTTCACTCAAGGCAACACCTGCGTCCGTGATTAACACCGGAACTTTTGCCGCTGGGTTAACCTGCAAAAGTACATCCGGTGACGCCCACGGATCGACCATGGCTACATTTAACGGGATTTGTTTTTCTAGTGCACATATACGTACTAAGCGCGCATAAGGCGAAGTGGCATTTAAATAAAGCGTTAACATGACTGTTTCACCGATTTTGAGTGGAAGAATGGACTTAGCGAAATACAGAGCAAAGCGAAGAGCATCAATAGCGTAGCCGTGATAAAGAGCGGTATGTACTCAGCGACATGCTGATAATAATAAGCCATCACTCCCCCCGCAATGGCTTGTAATAATGCAAAGCCTGCGGTTGCTTTTCCCCAATAATAGGAGTGCAACGTGGTGCCAACCAATTCAGCAATTCGCCCAGCGGTTAATGCGACAATGCCAGGCGTCATCGCCCCAACGATAAACGCGGAGCAAAAAAGCCACAATGGCTGCGCGGTCAGCACAGGTAAAAGAATCGCTGCCGCTTTTAGTGCGTAAGCAACCCAAAGTGCTCTGTGCCAAGAGAATCGTGATACTAGCCATTTAGCCATTAATGGTCCACTAAGACAGCCGCCGCCAAAGGCAAACCAAAACCATAACGCTTGCGGTGGTGTGAAATACAGCTCACGAACCAGATAATCAACCCAAAAAATAGTGTGCGGAATAAAACCTGCGGCATCAAGGGCGTAAGCGGAAATCACTAACCAAACCGCGCCCGTCGCAACAGGCGCTGAAGCATCAGAAGATACAATGGCACGAGGAATAACGGGCAGTCGTTTTAAAGCGATGATCATCAGCCCACTGATCGCCAAAGATAGGCTACCAATCGCCAACCAAGTGACTGAAAGACTGAACTGCAGCAAGAGTGGCATGATAACAGCAGAAAACACCACGCCTAAACCAATCCCCATGAAGATCATCGTCATGACGGTATTACGATGAGGCTTATCACTATGCTGTAAAGCCAAGGCTGGGCCAATCACCATTAAGTACCCCCCCCGCGGCGCCAGCGATGACACGCCATCCCGCCACCCACCAATAATGCATAGGCAAAAAACAAGCAAGATAACTGACACTGACCAGTACAGTGGCGATGATCAGGAGTAAGCGATCACCGACCTGCTGCGCTAAGCAATGAGCACTTAAAGCGCCAATCAAATAACCCAGTAAGTTCAAACTACCGAGGTAACTGGTTTGCGCTACCGAAAACCATCCCTCGCTTGATAACATCGGAATTAAGGGGGTAAAAGCAAAACGAGATAAACCGATGCCAATCAGCGTCGAACTCATGCCAACCATCAATACTAATAAGGTATTTGTTAATCGCATATTAATGCTCATTCAGCCATGTCATGTTTATTCTGCTCATCGATTGGTAGACTCATAAGTTGATTTGACCGGTCAGCTATGATGGTTCGATATAACCGATGCCAACTTGCATCAATGGAAAGTAGCCATAAAAACAAACCATAAGCTAACAAATAACCAACAACTTAGCATCTTGATGAGGTAAAGATCAGCGCTAGTGCACATTTATCGCCAAGCGCGCTATACTGGCTAACCCAATCATTACTGACTCTATTTTTATGCCAACCAACGATTCCCATGCGCAGCCGCATAACCCTTTACATGGCCTGACGTTAGAAAAAATTCTGACTAGATTGGTCGAACATTATGGCTGGCAAGGATTAGCGCAACGAATTAGCATCAACTGTTTTAAAAGCGATCCATCCATTAAATCTTCTTTGAAATTTTTACGGCGCACAGAATGGGCAAGAAGTAAGGTGGAAGATCTCTATATTGAGACCTTTCATTAAATAATAAATCAAATAAAGGGCTATAGAAGCTATAGGGGTGTTGGTTACGTTTCGTTCACCCCAATCACATAGTCGGTATGTGCCAACAATTAGCAGCTCAATTGCTTGAGTCGCTCACCGATAGCTAACTCTAACTCATCTAACCATTGATAGCGTTTACTATACAAACGACGTTTATTACGATTTAAGCTCTCTATATCCTTTCGCACCGGCATCATCGCAATACGGTATGTATAACGATCGATTTTTTCCGCCTCATATTCCGTCCATAGCTCATCGTAATCAAAACTGACTTTATTACGCTTAGAACCGATATAACGTAGCGCTTGATAAATATGACCTCGATTAGAAATCGCATAACAACGTTCAACACCCAACTGACGAGAGACTAATAAGGCCAGTTCGACCATCAATGCTTTTGTCCGTAAGCCGTGCACTGTACGTGTTAAATCTTTAATGATTTGCTGACGATTTTCAATTTTATCACTTGGGCCTTGCAAAGCTCCGATATGCATCGTTTTACCCTGATCAGAAAAATGAAAACTGATCGAATAGATAGTAGCACCAGCTTGATTCACCAAGCTTAACCCAATCGATCCCTCACGACTGGCTCCTCGGTTTAAACGAATATCATAGGCTTCGCCATTTTTATCTTCGATGCACCATAAACTGACGCCTTGGTCAGACATGATCACCGTACAATGCTCTCCAAATCGCTGAGCTAAAAATAAAAAATGCTGCTCAAGATAGTCCACTCTTTGCATTAACGATAAATTAACACATAAGTAAGGTTTTAGAGGTCGTTCTAATAGCTGTGGATTGTCATTCAGTACCTTAGCGAGAATAGGTTGTTCAACGAGTGATAACATCCGACGTACAGCTTGGGGATGCAGCAACGCCCACCAACGAAAACGCCAGTTTTTACGAATACGATCCCAGCCTTTACTTTCTGGATAAATTTTTGCCGCCCATTCAGGTAGATCGTGTTGGATATTAGTCAACATAGAATTAATTACTCACACTTCGTCAGTGGTGAGATGAATCATCTCACCTGAGCAAATAGACATAGAGAGCAATTATACAGCGTTTTATTACTTAGTACTCGTTGACTAATGTATGGGTTTGTATGGAAAAATAGCGATTATATATCAACAACTTAAATTAAATCACTCAATAAAAACTCATCAGAAAGACGAAAAGTGACCTAATCCTCATGTTAATCAAAATGACCAAGACAGAAGGCGACATATGCAGACAATCATTGGTTCAGATTTTAGGTAGACTCCATTCATAAGATATTTTTATCTTAATTTCATCGCTGTAGTTAAAGAATAAGAATAGGCTCAACATGTTACAGATTGCTTTACTACTTTTAGGTTCTGATTTTGTTAAAAAATACTCACTTCACCTCTGGTTTTTCGGTATTTTATGGGTGGCGACTGGGGCATTTATTTTTTTTGATGGACTGAATCAACAACTGTTATTTCCTAAGAATACCTTTGGTCTTATTTTATTATTTGAAAGTTTAATGACATTAAGCATTGCCCTATGCAGTATAAAAAATAAAAACCATTTACTATTATGTAAAGGAATATTATTTTTATTTTTCTCTTATATTTTTTTAATGAACAATGGATACAGTAACGAAATTATCTCAGCGATTTTTGTTTTCGCTTATTTTATTACCGGCTCCTTTGCTATGGCTTCAGCTTGGATAGTCAGATTTTATCGCTGGAAAATCACTCTGGTCTGGGGAGTATTCCAGATGTTGTTTTCATTTTTTATTTTAACTCATCATCAATCAACATTGTCCTTTTTCATAGGGCTAATTATGATTGGCACAGGCGTAAGTTCTCTATCGATCGCGATTCGATCTCGTTATATAAAACAAGGTAGTACTATATTTCAGATTATTAACCCTAAATTATCTCTCGACCCTATTCAGACTAAAAGTGTATCCAATGTCACATATCAACCAACTCAACCGATTCAACAGCCTCTGACTATTCATATATGGACACCTGTAGGCTCAGCAAGTGCACCAACGTTGCCTCGTCCAATTATTAATCGTTATATTGCCGCAGTCGATAAAGATGGTACTATTTCAACGGGTCACGCCTCATTAGAGTTACCTTCTGAACTCTATATAAGCTTATACCCAGAAGAAGATATTGATCGTCAAGCCGAGGATTTTTTCCGTTTATTACGAGCAACCCCAGATAATAATGTACCTGGACGATTTTTATCAGATTATCAAACTGAAGCTGCTGACTGGTGTGAATCTGATCAAAAAATTATCTTTGAACATTACAATAGAGATGCTTTACTACATTTTTGGCAAAGTTACCGTCAATATCCAATTTATAATATAACACATCAGAATTGTTCTAGTACTGTAGCTTATGCTTTAGAAGCAGCCTTAGAGGGTATTCTTTCTCGGCCAAATAATAACTTTTTATCTTTATTAAAAATAATGTGCACTCCAGAACTATGGATTGCAGCACAAATAAGAAGACGAGCATTAATGATGGCATGGACTCCGGGTTTAGTTATGGATTACTCTCGTGTACTACATCGTATGGTGCATGTCACCGCTGTTCCATGGTATAAAAGAATCTTGTGGAAAATGAGAAAACCAAACTTAAACTTATCCACAAAATAGATTCTATTCATTCGATTTATTAATTTAGACAGGCATCAATTTTATGCAAAAAGTATATATTATATTAATGATTTCTATCCTCGCCGAAACTATAGCAACAACCATGATGAAAGCCTCCTATGGTTTTACTCGTTTCCTACCGAGTTGCTTTGTAATTATCGGATATTGCATCTCATTTTATGGTTTGTCTCAGGTTGTACAATCCATGAACATCGGTATTGCTTATTCAATATGGGCAGGAATGGGTATTTTACTGGTTTCTATAATGTCATTTTTTATTTATAAACAAAGTTTAGATATTCCGGCATTAATCGGTATTACTTTCATTGTTACTGGCATCATCGTTATCCAACTCTTTTCTAAATCAATTACTCATTAATCCCTACTATAAATGTAAGTAATGGATCATCAGTTTTCAAAGAGAAAAGACGTCAACAGACATTGCACGACATTCCCAGACAATCATCGATGTCAATCTTAGGTAAACTTCAGTTAACCAAGGTCTTACACCTTTATCAACAACGTTTATAGAGTAAAAATTAATGAAAAAAAACATCGCGATGATCATAGCAGGGTTATTACTACTTTCAGGTTGTGCAACACCTTATCAAACAGAAAAAAACTTTTGGTCTTTTGGCAAAGGATTTGATGTACAGGCCCTTGCTCAAGACACTTGGCAAATCAGTTTTATTGGTAATGATTACACAGACAGGGCCATTGCACGTAAGTATATATTGCGCAAAAGTGCGGAGTTGGCGAATCAAGCTGGATATGCTTACTTCACCCTCTTAGATGAGGAAATCAATGTTGATTCTGTTGCTAAAAACCAAATTTCACAGGCTGAAAATAAGCAAAAGTGGTTGTATTCAACCACACAGATCACCAGTGAAACGACCATCATGGCAATCAGTAAAGGGCTCCATCAACCTTCAGATGCTTATCCGATGGTTTATGAAAGCCAATTTATTTTAAATAGCGTGAAAGTAGAATAATAAGCTTCATCAGTAGATGATATGGATCGTCGCTCAGCGTCTATTCGCTTAGCGACGATCATGATATCAGTGAATAAACAATCCGTTAGTAAGCAACCCCCACTCGTTGCTGGGCAAACGACTCTGTATCTAACAGATCTAACATGGCCAACGCATAGTCATTGACAGAAATACGGCTATTTCCATCGCTATCCACGAGCAGCTGATCGCCACCGATTCGATAAGCCCCTTGTTTTTCCCCCGGGAAAATCTCAGCCGCAGGACTAACGAAAGTCCAATTCAGTGAACTATCGCTACTTCTAAAAATCGCCAAGGCTTCGCCTTGTGCTAATGCTTCTGGTTTATATTCGCTTGGAAAGTCCGGTAAAGAGACCAGTGCAACCCCCGGTGAAACTTCTAACGAACCGGCTCCCCCAACCCAAAGTAAACGCTTGACGCCTACTTGAGGTAATTGGCTTAATAATAGCTCTGCCGTCTTAGCCACAATACCATGTTCCCCGTTTGCTCGACCGCCAATCGACACCATGACAACATCAATATCGGCAAATAATTGAGCAAAATTGGCTTGGTTATCCACGTCAAACTGACGCACCTCAACATTCGCATCGGTCATTTTCGCAGGATCGCGCACCATAGCGACGACATCATGCCCACGAGATAGTGCTTCTTGCACTAAATGACTACCGATCCAACCCGAAGCTCCAACAATAGCAACTTTCATTCTTTAACACCCTAATGTTTAATTTATCAACAGATGCTAGTGTAGTCGCCCCTGAACGAGTGATAAATAGTAAGAAAGGATGTAGATTGTATCTAACTAAGATACTAATGAGAGATAACCATGGATAAATTGACCGCGATGCGCAGCTTTGTAGAAGTTGCCAATATTGGCAGTTTCACTCAAGCGGCAGAAAATCTTAACTTAAGCCGCTTACAAGTCTCCCGTCATGTACAAGAAATTGAAGATTGGCTAAAACAGCGTTTGCTGCATCGAACCACACGTAAAGTGAGCCTAACAGCATCCGGTGAAGAAGCGCTTAGACAGTGTGAGAAAATCCTCCATCAAACAGCAGAATTAGAAATGCGAGCCCTAGAGCAATCGCAGTCACTGTCTGGACGCATTCGAATTTCGGTACCGATTGGCTTGGCACGTTATCTTCTGCTTGATGCGGTAGAAGCGTTTACTGATCTACATCCACAAGTGACGATTGATATTCTTGCTTCTGATCGCTTAGCTCAACTGGTTGATGAACGAGTAGATATTGCGCTGCGTTTCACTAATCAGCCTGACGAACAATTAATTGCTCGACGTCTTTTTCAAGTCGATACGGTTGCTTGTGCTGCACCGACTTATCTTGCTCAACATCAACCGATTGTACAGCCGAGTGACCTAGCTAAGCACAACTGTTTTGTCCATCTTTCACATCATAAATGGGAGTTTCTTCGCCATAACCAAACCTACAGTGTTAATGTCAATGGTACGATTCGAGCCAACGATATGAGCCTAATCTGCCGAGCAACATTACATGGTAAAGGCATTGCCCTGCTTCCTTGTGATTTAGCCAATCGCTACTTAAAAGATCGCGCTCTAATCCAGATATTACCCGACTACCACTTAGCAACCAGCGCATTGTGGGCGGTGTATTTATCGCGCAGCTATCAGTCACCACTCGTGCGGCAGTTTATCGATTTTGTCAGTACACAATGGGATCATCTAGATATGACCATTCCTTGAAAAATCCAATATAATCAAACTGATAGATGAGGAAATTTCATCCAATTAATTTCTCTTCCCTGTAAAAAAACATAATTTTTCGCTTCAGTTAGCACTAAATTGAGCGCCGACTATACTCAATAGGTAACGGAGTAGATGAGGATTAATTATGTTTAAAAGTATCAAAGTGATCTTTTTTAGCCAAATTGTATTGGCTATTACTCTGATTCTGTTGGGAATGGGCGCAGTAAAATATAATGTTTTTCAAAAACAGCTTTATCAAAGCCTCAGTGCAAATGTTGAACATGCCACTCATCGTTTATCGATCAGCCTACCTAAACCGATTTGGGACTTCGATTTTGACTCAGCGAAAGCGATTGTATTATCAGAGCTCAATGAGCCTGCGATTAGTGCGATACAGATAAAAGACAATAATGATAAATCGATAATCTTTTATCTCAATCATCCTGAATACCCCGAGATCACCAATATTGACCCCAAATCGTATATGGGGAAAAAAGAGCAGGAATTTTTTATTGATGATTTTGGTAATATCAAAAAAGTGGGTTCGATTGTCTTATATTACAATGACTTTTCCATTGCTGAACAATTATCTGAATTAATGAAAACGGTCATTATTGAAATTCTAACTCTGGATATATTAATCACGCTAATCTCTTTCCTACTTTTAAGGATGACCGTCTTAAAACCATTATCTAATCTAACAGAACGTGTCATGGATCTTTCTTCTGGAGATGGTGATCTCACGCAACGGATTGAGCCAGCCAAACTCAACGAATTTAAAGATATTACCTTAGGGATCAATCGATTCACCGAGTCTTTAGAAACCATTGTTCAAAAAATCATCCAATCGACGGAGCATCTGCATCAATCCTCACTCGCCAGTAAAGATATCGCGAGCGACAATGCCGTAAAACTCAATCAACAGCAACACACGTTAGATTCTATCTCACATGCTGCGGTTGAGATTCAACACTCGATTCAACAAGTTAATGAATCAGCGTTAGACAGTGCCCAGCACGCCAGTTCATCTAGTACGTTAACAGACTCAATGCACAGTACAATTGAAACCACCTCGCACGAAATGAAGAAAATGCAGGAGAAAATGTTACTGCTTAACAGCAAAATGACTACGCTTTCTCAAGAAGGTGAAAAAATTAACACCATTTTAAATGTGATTAATGATATTTCAGAACAAACCAACCTACTGGCACTCAACGCTGCCATCGAAGCCGCTCGAGCTGGTGAACAAGGCCGAGGATTTGCGGTGGTCGCCGATGAGGTCCGTAACCTAGCCGTGAAAACGAGCCATTCTACTGAGCAAATTAAAACCAATATTAATGCGCTCAATGAAGCCACCTCAATGGTTGAAAAAGAGTTGCATGACATCGCACTAACTCTGGAAAAAACTTCTGAACGTTTTGGTGAGTCTCACTCCGTTATCGAAAAAATGAACCTGATGGCAAAAACCATCAAAGAAAAAAACCAGCACGTGGCCGATCTTGCCGAAAGACAAAATGTATCGATTGCCTCAATTAGTCGCTCCTTACTTGACGTCGTTGACGCATCTAAAGCGGTGGCTGATGGTGCTCAAACCAACTTAAGTATGTCGGTGGAGGTGATCAATATTGGAGAAGAAATCAAACAACAAGTTGCTAAATTTAAAACCCATTAATTTCCGGTGAGAGGAGGTAATGGTTCATTGCCTCCTCTAGGGATACCACTTCAATCGTCATCAAGAGGGAACACCATGAAGTCAATTATCACCGCCAGTTTATTGGCCGTATCTTCTTACAGTTTTGCATCAAGCTTAAACGATCTAAATTTTATTACTGAAATCTACCCTCCCTTTAACTATGAAGAACAAGGGAGATTAACGGGAATCGCTATTGATGTGCTTGAATCAGCCTCAGAAGCCGTCAATGACCCTGTCAAGCGCGAAAGCGTACAACTTCAACCATGGGCGAGAGGTTACGCTGCAGCGCTAGAAACGCCAAATACCGTTCTCTTTTCTATGACACGTACTGAAGCTCGAGACAACCTCTTTAAATGGGCTGGACCGATTGTTGAAAGTCGAGTCGTGCTCTGGGCACCAAAAGCCAAAGGTATCAAAATTTCCACACCGAGCGATCTTAATAATTATCGCGTGGGTGTAGTCAGAGAAGATATCGGTGAGCAACTGCTACGCAATCTAGAGGTCAATCCTAATGCGTTAAGACCTTCCGCATCACCAGAAATGGTCGCCAGACAATTGGATGCTAATCGCATCGATCTGTGGGCTTATGGCGATAATGTCGGTGTATTTATTATGCGTGAACAAAATATCGATCCCAGTCTCTACGAAATCGTCTACGTATTACATGAATCGCAAACCTACTTCGCGTTCCATAACAATACCAATGATCAGTATGTCGAAAAACTGCAAAACGGAATTAATCTCATCAAAGAGAGCGGTAAGCTCGATGAAATTATTGCCGGTTATCGTTAATACTATCAATCCGTACTTCATCACTTGAAGAGAATACTTCTTCAATCTCTTCAAGTGATCACCTTGGATACAAAGTGGCGTTTTCCCTACTCAAACGACACCAGTGTTTTATTAGGATAATGAGGTCTTCGTATGAAAGTTACATCACTTTGTTTAACCGTATTACTTACTTTTCTGAGCTGGACAAGCTGGGCGAAAACTCTCACAGCAGCGCAAGATCCATGGCCACCGTTTGTCACCTCAGAGGCTCCTCATGGACTTTCTATTGAATTAGTCAGCGCCGCTCTAGAAACGCAAGGCTATCAACTGGAGTTTCAAATTATGCCTTGGGCAAGGGCACTGGCAGAGGTTCAAGCAGGCAATATTGATTTGCTACCAGCAACGTGGTTTACCGAACAGCGAACCAGCGTTCTGGCTTATAGCGATCATTATCTCTACAACCAAATAAAGTTTATTACCCTACCCACGAATGCCTTTGAATATAGCGGTCTTGATAGTCTCGCAGGTAAACGCGTAGGTACTGTTCGAGGTTATGGATATGGCGACGATTTTTTAAATTCAACGCTATTTAATCGCTCAGAAGCCAATGATTTAATTTCTAATTTACGCCGTTTAGAAGCAGGCCGGATCGACGTCACTTTAGAAGATGAATTAGTCGCTCGCTCTTTAATGAGTGACAATGGTTTGGATGCCAATAACTATCGATTTACCACGAGTGGTTTATCCGCTAACTCACTTCATGTTACCTCTGGGCTAGCCAATCCCAATGCTCTCGAGTACATCGAAGCCTTTAATCGAGGGTTAGCACAAATCAAAGCCAATGGTACTTTTAACGAAATACTGCTTAAGTATGGGATCGCTCTCGATTAATCAGTCTATGGACCTGCGTCTAAGGCATTAAAAAAACAGAGAGCGGATATGAGTAAAATGCGGCTGGTAGAAACAATCCACCAGCCGCATTTTTTATTGAGTGCGTTTGTGCTTCGGCACGTAATTTAGAATCGATATCGGCACAGGATGTTTAGGCTCAAATCCTGCAATTTCTCGTCGTTCAATCAAATGCCCTAAACGGCTCTCTATCATGCATAAATTTTTAAAATTATCTTTCGATACTAAAGAGATCGCCTCACCTTTCGCCTCAGCTCGACCAGTACGTCCGATACGATGAACATATTCATCAGCAGGGAAAGGTAAATCGTAATTGATAACTCGGGATAATTCATCGATATCGATACCACGCGCGGCAACACCGGTCGCAATTAAATATTTGATCTTACCAGTTTTAAAATCTGCTAACAGCTGCTCGCGTACCACTTGGCTGCGACCACTATGAAACGCTTCAGCGGCAATCCCTCTTTTTTCTAATTGTGAAGCCAATTTGGCAGCGCCGTGTTTGGTTTCGATAAAAATAAGCGCTTGATCCCATTGATACTCATGAATTAAGTGGCTCAATAATGCAGACTTTTTATCTTTATCTACCGTAATAAGCCACTGGGTAATATTCGACTTCGACGCTTGGTTCGCTGCAATGCTGATCTCATGAGCTTCACCGACCGCAGTTTTAGCCAGTTCACGAACCTTATTCGATAAGGTTGCGGAAAAAAGTAAAAATTGTGCTTCAGTTGGTAAACGTTGAATGATTTTATTAATCGCTTCAATAAAGCCCATGTCGAGCATTCGATCCGCTTCATCCAGCACAACCACTTCAATTTCATCAAAATGTACCGCTCGTTGAGCGTACATATCAAGCAGTCGTCCGGGGGTAGCAACCAGAACATCTACGCCTTCAATCAGTTGCTGTTTTTGTGCCTGCTCATCAACACCACCATACATCGCCAAACTGGTTAACGGCGTGTATTGAGCATACTGTTTGACATTATCCGCAACTTGGATGGCAAGCTCACGAGTCGGGACTAAAATCAGCGCGCGAATACGTTTTTTACGCTGAGTCTGCCCTTGGATTAATCTATCTAAAATTGGTAGCACAAAACTGGCCGTTTTACCGGTCCCGGTTTGCGCAGCGGCAATCAGATCTTGGCCTTTTAAAATAACCGGAATGGCTTGTTTTTGAATGGTGGTTGGAGTTTGATAACCAAGCTCAGCGACTGATTTGATCAGTGCTTCGTTTAGCCCAAGTTGTGTAAATGACATAGCAGACTCTAAATAAGATGATGTAGAACAAAACGTACTACAATATTGTTCATTCTAACATGAACAATGAGGCGCTGTTGAGATTTCGAGACTAGCGGTTTCAAACTCTCAACAGCGCCTCAGTATAAAGGCTTTACACTTGCGTCATCCCTTATTAAACCTGAAATGACATCGTACGATTACGCCAGTTTTTGCTGTGCGATAAGACGATACTGAACGATGTCTTCAATGGTTAAAACGGGCATATTGTGTAAACGGCCAAAAGCAACAATCTCTGGGGTTTTTGCCATCGTGCCATCCGGATTGGTTACCTCACATAACACGCCAGCGGGTAATAATCCTGCCATTTGCATTAAATCTACCGTGCCTTCGGTGTGGCCACGTCGCGTCATTACGCCTCCTTTACGAGCACGTAAAGGAAAAACATGACCTGGGCGAGCTAAATCATCCGGTTTAGCTTGTGGATTGATCGCCGTTTTAATCGTGGTCACACGATCTTGAGCGGACACTCCCGTCGTCACACCATGACGTGCTTCTATCGATACGGTAAACGCGGTTTGGTTTTTGCTGTCATTGACAGAGACCATCGGCGGCAGTTCGAGTTTATTGGCCTGCTCATCGGTTAAGCATAGACAGACAATCCCGCTGCATTCGCGGATCATCAACGCCATTTGTTGGCTGGTCAACTTTTCTGCAGAATAGATAATATCGCCTTCATTTTCACGATCTTCATCATCAAGCAATAAAACACCACGCCCTTCACGTAAAGCGTGTAACGCATTTTCTACTCGAGTGATTGAATCGCCAAATTCGGCAAGTAGTGACAACTGATTCATGGTTTACTCCTAATAATGACCAGAATCAGGGCAGTTTTATGAGGCAAAACGAAAGGCACCATAATGGCAAGCTCAGTAAATCCTCGCTAGACACTATTGGCGTATTTGTCATTCTCTCTCATCCGGACTATAACCGTCGGCTCTGGCTTCTCACCAGATCTGCTGACCTCGACGAATCGAGCGCTCGTGGGCTGGCCCTAATAGGCATACCACCGGTGGGGAATTTCGCCCCGCCCTGAGAATTTTAAAGTAATGAGTTAACGTCAAATCCAAGGTATCCCTTTGACTTAACACTGGCTATGGTAATACGTAGCACTGAGGAATCCCCTAATGATTTTGATAAAAATCATCAAGTTAAGGTAGATACACATCTTGTCGTATGATCAAATGGTTTCGCCAAAAATCAATAACCAGACAACAAGATGTGCGAACTCGATATTTT